>CAYOFO010000001.1:0-25091 GCA_964403325.1 uncultured Gammaproteobacteria bacterium
TAAATGATAGTTTTCTTTAAAAAGCGGAGCGTGCAAAGTGATTATGTCCGACGTTCGCAATAACTTTTTTAAAGTTACATAGGTCAATTCTAGCGTTCTAGCTAATTCCTGATTTGGTTTTAAATCATAGGCTAGCACCTTCATTTCAAATCCTTTGGCTATGCGCGCGACTCGCGTTCCGATGTGGCCAGTACCGATTATCCCGATTGTTTTGTCTTTTAGATCGGTCTCAGACAGGTCATGAAAATCGTGAATGCCTACTTTCGCATATTGGATTGATTGAACTAATTTATGCGTTAAGGCTAATATTAAAGCAAACGTCTGTTCGGCTACTGTATTTTCTCCGTAGGTTGGAACGTTGGAAACTATGATGCCTTGTTTTTTTGCGGTCATCAAATCAACATGGTCGTAGCCGGTGCTCATAACTGTAATATATTTGAGTTTTGGAAGCGCGGCGATTATGTCTTGTGTAACTAAAGAGTTAACAAATACGGCCAGTACGGTTGTCCCAGGATCGATATTTTTAAGAGTAAGTGGTTCGTTGTGAACGATAACCGAAAAATTGTGAAGTTTTTTTGGACATAGTCTTGCTGTTCAGGCCAAAGTCCGTAAAAAACAATTTTTTGTTTTATGGGTATAAAATTAAAATTACGAATGTGTTTTTACATTTTATCGACCGGTTAAGTATAGCACCAATAAAAATAGTCCTCCCCACCAACCAATATCCGAGATAACAAGACTGATTATGATTTTTCTTTGCCAAGATGAAGGTAATAGCTCTCTAGATAAATCATTTTTTTCCCGTTCAAGTAAAAACGGACTGACCTTAAAAGATAAAAAACACCCGTTTATTACAAGGGCGATAGTAATAATAGTATGAAATAGTGGAATGCCGATAAAATTTTGGTGGCGATAAAAAATAGTGGCGCCTATTACCGCCAGAATAATTCCTGCCCAGATCATCGGTTTGGTAACTTTGTGAGTTCTGGTGGTTGCTTCTGTCCAATAGGGTGATTTTCTGCCGAGAAAACCGTGGATGTCTATAACGGTTACTGCTCCCAGGCCGATTATAAAACCAGCGAGAAACAAAAATAATCCGATGGCGTCTAACCAATTAATGAAGAGTCCAAATAGCATAGTTTAAATTTTTAGAGAGGGCAGGTATTTTTACCGATTGCCGCGTATAAACCGCACCATGAAAATATGGCCTCAAAAAAACAAAAACCGGAAAAAAATATAAGTATTGGACTCCAGTTGGTGGTAATCGCGATGAGAAATAATATAGCGCCGGTAAGAGCCCGCATCCATCGGTCGAATTGGTTAATGTTGTAGTTTGCTTTACGTACGCCGCTTTTAGAAAACTTTTTTAAAATAGTGCGATATAAAAAACCAAATAGGAAAGCCAAGATAAAGAGTGCGGCAATATAACCGTATCCAAAAGGGGATAAGATAAAATCAATGGGGGATTTGTCAAAAAAATTGCGTTTAAGCTGGGGGATGAGACGCATCGCTGTCCAACCAGTCTGAGGGCCAAATTTTTCTGTCTCACCGATGGCGAGGGAATATTTGCTGTTATTCTTTGGGCTTGAAACGGTGACAGTGTATGTACCGGGGCCGGCCACTTCTTTGTATTCCGGGCCCATCCAATATGCATCGTGTCCAAACGGTTCAAAAAATTCTTTCCAAGTAAATTTTGTACCATCAAGAATAGCTATAGTCTGTCCGTTTTTAGTGATAATGGCGGTAATTAATTTTTCTTGACCTGGCACAGAGGGTACTAACGTGTTTACGTATAGTTGAAAGGGTTTGTCTGAAGTAATGGTGTATGTAACCGGGTTGCCGGAGAGCTGGTCGTAATAGGCTTTAGAAATTTCCGGATCGGACACAAAAACTGGTCGCGAGGTTACGAGCTGGGGTTCATGAGCGTTGGCAATGCCGGGAATCAGAATAATGAGCGCGATAAATAATATTGCCCAGCAAGTAGAATGGTTTTTCATGGGAGAAGTTATTTATAGGTGAATAAATTAAATATAAGTTTTGTGATTGCTGGCGCGGTACGTTTTAAATTTATTATCGACAAAAAATGCGGTATATAAGAATTTGTATTAAGCATTTTTATTAATTTTTCTTCTTTTTCCGATACTGAAAATTCAGGGTTGGCAAGGTTTTTGAAACAAATAATTTTTGTAAATTCTCCACCAAAAACTGATTTATAAAAATTGAATGCTTCTTCGGCATTTCCGTTGAAGTTAATATGAGGATTGATAGTTGCCATAATTTTATTCTTTAATTTGTTTTTGTGAGTATTTTTTATTTTATCAATTTCTTGAATCTTTGTCATTTTGTGATAGGGGATGGTTTAGAACCTGAAAAATTTTTTCAAATTATGATTTGTGGCTAATGTAAAACAAAAATCTGACTGAGGATTGTTGGTTGGATTCACAAGATAGGATGACTCCTTGCCGGAAGGAAGCCGAAGTTTCTAAATTTTTCTCACGATCTCAATCCTCATAAATGAATTTAATAGTTTATTATTGCCACACCACTTTTGTTACCCCGGGCAATTGTAATAAGTTAACTTCAACTTGTGGTTTACAACTGCACATAACAATCGATACCCCGGCCCAGCCATCGATAGGGGGTATGTTCACCGTGTTGCCATTTTGACTAATGGTAAGTTGGTCAATCACACTTTGACACATGCCCGTTGTAGCTAGGTGGAGGGTGGTTTTAATCAGTTGTGTCGGGGTAAGTTTTTCATCCGCAATAGTTGAAATTTGTTTGTAAGTGATAGTTTTTCTATAATCTTCGCTATTCATGGTATCGCCGTTACAGTATTTTGCAGTCTCCTCTGTAGATGTAATGTAAGTAATTTTTTGCGCGTCAGTTTTGGATGTAACAGTAAATATTGTTTGATTGCTCAAGCCGCTTGATGTGTGTACCTGCAGTTGGTAGGTGTTTGGTGTTATTTGGAGTGCCGTCAGATTGCAAGGTTTCATGATGCTTTGAGTAAACAGGGGTTTATTGCCGGCACATGGCGTACCCATGGTTGGGATAGTAAAAGATAGGGATTCTCCGTTCGCTGATGGTAAAAAATTAAAAAAATTATTACCAAAACTGATGCTGTTGGTGGTGGAGGTAAAGCCAGTTCCTTTAATAGTGATGATTGTTCCGACTGGTCCACTGGTAGGAGAAACGGACTCAATGTGCGGTAAGTCAGAAGGAACTGAAGGAGTGGTGGTGGCAATAGGTGGTAGAGTGTTGGCTGGAGGTGTCACTACGACTGTTTGGTTGCAACCAGCTCCAAGCAGGATAAAAAACGGTAAGAGGAGTAATATTTTTTTCATAATTTATGTTTTTTAGTTAAAAAAATGTATTTAGGGAGGAGCTTAAATAATTAGAACATAGGCAAAAACTTAAGCTTGCTAGCCATAAGGGTAGCTTAGATGTTTGGGCGTTACTTTGCAAGTTTGGTCGCCGATTATGGCACTTATTATTGGCTGGTTGGAATGCCGGCGCAGTAAGTACAGGGAGTTTGTTGAAAGCGCGTCATGTATAACAAAAATGCGATGTGAGTACAGTTTAATTTTTACTTCCATGGTACTCACATCGTTTTTGATTCATAGATAATTTTTACTGTATGCAAAACAAAGGTTGATCATTATCATTATTCTATTGATGTTTTCTCGGCATATTTCATTACCTATGGTATTTACCAAATGGCCGCTCAGTTCTTTAAAAAAGAATTTTACTTATTTGGAAATCGTTATAGTGTTTACTAATTTTATACAAGAAATTCGTTGACGTCGTTTACTTCGGCTTAGGGTTGAATTGAAATCTCTTTCAATTTGTAAAATGAGCTTGTTATTGGTTGTTAATATGTAGCTTTCTACTGCGTTGATGTCTTTTAAAAAATCTGCTTCTTGGGAATCTTCACAGTACATAAGGGTAGAAATGAGGGAGCCAAAGGTGATTTTGCCGTTAGTAACGGTGTAACTACCGTCAAAGCTATTGCAATCCGTGGTACTGTTTATAGTTTGGTCGTCTTAAAATGTAGGGTAAATGTTGCGGTTTTTTTAGGAATAATGCTGGTGCCGTCGCTCATTTTAGTGTTCGTCCATTTCCAGGTACGATTGGTTACTTGCGAAAACGGATGAACTTCTGACAGCGTGTTGCCGGTAACTTTAAAATACCTGCTAACTCCAACTGATGGTTGGGTAGTCATAGGTTCACCTGGCTTACGATCAGCATAGTTGGCAATAATTTGACCATCTTTAATCTCAATATTTTGCGGAGAAATCCGGTCGCCTAATAGAATGATGTTTGTGCCAAGAGTGCCGGTTGATGAGTTAATAGCTGAGGCGAGATAAAAGAAAGTCCCGCTCCCATCAGTATTTTGAGTAAGAATAAAAACAGCATCATTTTTTCCATCATTATTTAAGTCGCCTGTTGTTGGCATGCCAAAAACCGAAATAAGAGTATCGGCCGAACGTCCGTTTACCAAAGTCACCGGCTTATTTTCAATAGTATATACTGTATTGATCGGGTCAAAAGCGTTAATAATCGTGCTATTCGTGGGAGCCTTGGCGCTATCTCGTAAAATTAAGCTACTAGCTATCACCAAAAGTGCCGTAACGACAAACAAAACCCCAATCCAGATTTTAGTTTTTTTCATACAGTGTTAAATATAAGTAGACGAAGAGTAGTGTAATTAAAAAATTAGGATTCCGTAGTAATTCCGTCAAAATAGTCTGCTTTATCCGCCTCGGCGTCAGCTTTGGTGTGGTGCACCAGGCCATCATGGTGATTGGGGTGAGAGTATAAAGTATAGAGTTGTAAGGGTTTATCTAAAGATGTATTTACAATGTTGTGTCTCGTGCCGGCAGGTACAACTACAACAAAACCGTCACTAACAACGTGTTCGGTATCGTTAAGGATTGCGGTGCCATGTCCGGCTTCGCAGCGAATAAACTGATCCAGCAGGTGTTCCTCGGCGCCAATATCTTCACCTGGTTTGAGACTCATAACCACCAGCTGGCTGTTTTTGGCGGTATATAAAACGTGTCTAAAATCGGTGTTTTCAAGGGAAATTTCTTCGATATTTGTAATGTAACCTTTCATATTGTTTAGAATAATGATTAAGTTTTTAAATTTTATTTAACAGTGGGGTTGTGAGTGTTGCCGAGCAACTGAATTTGTCGCTATTGGCCTTGTGAACCGCCTATTTCATAGAAGATCTGTGTAGATAAACGGCAACAGCAAGAGAAAGGTGTTAAAAAATCCGTCTGACAGCGGTCGGACGGATTCACAAGAAAACAGTTCAGCATCATGGATAGTGTTATAAATAAATTTCAGGGGGTCGGGGAGTATTGGAACGTTTCAAATTTAGGGTAGTTTACTCTTCGTTGTCACTCGCTATATCTACCACGCATTTTCCCACCCCGCAATGTGTTCGTGAGTTCGAATTTTTACAAAATACAGTTCCAATTTTGCTTTATATTTTTGTGCATGTTCTGGGTTTGAAGATTGTAAGATGGTGGTAATTAAGGCGTCCAATCGTTTTTCAAAATCATCTTCCATGCGACGAAGGATTGGGGTGAGTTCGTGGGTCTTACCTTTCTCTCGACAATCTAAAAAAAGATTGTGTTGTCCGCGTAAATACCCAATGGTATTGGTTAAAGAAATAAGCGCTGGCATACGCCCGATTACACCATCATAATCACCGCTAGCAACCCATTTTTCAGCCTCATCAAAAGCATTCTTAATAAGAATATTTAAATTGATGGCTAGCTCACGATACGCTTCGTTAAGAACTATTTTTTTGCAAAAGTCATCTTGCATAGATTTAAAAATTAAGATTCATTATTTTTTCTCCGTATACGTAAATAATTTCAGTCTGAGCAAGTTTAGTCACGAGCTTACCGGCTTCCGGGTAGGTATGCCCATGCAACAAGAATTGAGGCTTTTTCTCTTCCACGTATGCTCTTAAGGCTTTAAAGCCGGTGTGAGCTAATTCGGAAGTATCGTCATTAACCCCATACGGTGGACAATGTGTTAAGAGTACGTCTACCCGAGGAAAATTTTTGAGAAGTTCAGTAGCTTCTTCCTGAGTATACATTTTGGCATAGCGCGAGTCTTTATACCTGAGTGACCCTTCAAAACCACCAAAGAGTACTCCTTGGAATTCCCATGTTGTCAAATGGAGATTGCGAATGCCTAAATCTGGAAAATAATTCCCCGAACAATGATTGCCATAGACGCCAATTTTTGGAATATCAGTTATGAATTCTAACTCACGCAAAGAAAGTAAATCTAAGTCGCCAAGAGTGCAAATGAAATCTATTGATTCTTTTTGCAATAATTCTTTAATACGGGTGGAAGGTGGCCGATCAGCGATAGCGAGAAGGCGCATATAGTTTATTTCTTGGGTTATTCAATGTGCGCAATTCATTTTTCTGGTTCATATGTTAGTTCGATGGAGTGAGTGATTGTTTGGGTAGGTAAGAGTTTTTTTGATTTTTAAACAGTGCCCAATATAAATAAACAATAGATAAACTCAGTATTTGAGTTGTGATAATGGGGCCGGTTTTTCCCAGATAATCAGCGAATAGACCAAAGGCATAGGCAAAAATAGCGAAAAATACATTCCCAAATAACGAATTGATAGAACCCATGGTAGCTCGCTGCTCATTAGAAAATTCAGCCTGCATAAGTGAGTTCAAGGCAACCAAGGTTATGCCATATGGCAAAGAGGTGAGTGCAATTAAAAATGGGGACCATGCCCCAACAAACGTTACGGCCACAATAGTTGTGGTAATGCTAAGTAACTGACCGATAATGAGGACTTTAAACGAAGAGAATTTATGCAAAATTTTCCCGGCATTTCTTGATCCAAAAAAAGAAAATAGTTTATTTAAACTTTTGGATATCCCGAGAGCCCATACTGGCCAGACCGTATTAATAAATACCGGCATAAATTGGTTTTGTACTTCGCTCAGGCCAAAATTCAAAATCGACGAAAGACTTAAGGTGCGCAATTTAAAATTATTTCTGAATTTGCTCAAAGCTTTTTTTAGATTGTTAAAGATGTTGCCACTCATTTTTTCAAAATGAACGTTGGGTTCGACTATCCAGAAGCTAATAATCAAAGCAATTGTTTGGGCTACTACTGATATCCAAAAAACATAGGCAAAGGAAATGTTTGCGACAAAGCCGCCAAGGAGAGCGGCCATGCCGAGTGTAAGTTGAAGTATCGAGTTAATTTTTCCGTTATGTTCAGCAAAATGTTCCTGTTTTTTGGTTTCTTCTAATGTATCGTACAGCAGGGCGTCATTATTACCACTGAAAAGCGCGTCTTGTAGGCCAGCCAAAACAGACCCGATTGTTAATATAACAAAAGATCCTCCCACCGCCCAGCACGCTACGGAAATAACTTTTACCAATGAGCCGAGTATGAGTGTTTTTTTTCTTCCAATCATATCTGAGTAGATGCCGGTTGGAATTTCAAAAATCGATGTTGCGATTGAAAATATGGAGAACAGTAATAAAGCGCGTGCGTATGATCCGGTTTGTTGTGAAAGATAAATGATGGTAATTGCAGCAAATGGCCTAAATTCTGAGAAAAAAGTAAACCATTTCAGCAATTTTATATTTTTATTCATAAAATTTTTCATTTATTTTTCCGCTACTATAATCATATCTTCACTATCTTCTGAATACAGTTCTTTTGACCAATCTCCATACGCGTGAATTTGTTTAAAACCTATCTTTTTGCAAAGTGCGGTAAAATCATTTTTGGAGTACACTCTCACTGAGTAATCTTTGCGAACCTCATCATTTTTGCCTCGTGTAAGAATCCAAGCCCCCTCAATACGCTTAGTTAAGGGGTTGTAGTTATCGATGATCCTAAGTTTTGCTCCAGAAACAAGATCCCTGGTTTCGTCATGTTTATACTTACCGTTCATTATTCGCGGTATGTTGACATCGGTATGCATTAAAAATTTCCCATTTGGTTTGAGAGCCTCATAAAAATTTCTTAAAACCTTTTCATTCTCTTCATCGGTAGCAAAAAATCCAAAAGAATAAAACATATTAATTACGGCATCAAACTCTCCTTTGAAAGCACTCTGAAGCATATCCGCTTTTCGAAAATCGACAGTCAGCTTCGTGTCTTTGGCCTGTTGCCTTGCTTTATCCAAATGAACGGAATTAATATCAATTCCCACTACATCATATCCTTGCTTTGCCAACTCTAAGGAATGACGTCCATAACCACATGGAATGTCTAAAATTCTCTCTCCTTCTTTTAGTGAGAGAAGCGTGATTATGCCTTTCGTTTCTTCCTCTGTCCTTTGTGCCAAGTTTTGTTTTTTTTCTTGTAAGTATCCCTCCAAAGAATTATCACCTTCAAGGTAAAAATCTCCAAAGAAACCAGCGCTTTCTTCCCACCATTGAATATTATTTTGGTTCATATATGGTTGTATTTTAAATTTTATACCACATGGTTTAAATCCCATCCAGGGTTAACAAAAAAATATGGCTCAAGTAAGCCATATTTTTTGTGCTCCACATAGTAGGTGGTGTTTAGAATTGAATTTTAGGAGCTAAAGGGTCGTGTATATTTTCCAAACTCAGCATAGTTTGTCGCGGCCTTCGCTCAATATGTGTTTTAATGAGCTATTAAAAGGTTTTATCTTAAAACGGATTGCAAGTTTTATGGTAGTATACTTATTTGATAATTATTTCTCAAACCACGCACATTACATTAAGTTGTGAAAAATATTTTTGTATTTTTTATTTCGCTTGTCCTGGTCTTGGTACCTCTCTCTGGAGCTCTAGCAAACAAAGTTCCTTTAGCAAGTACAAAAAATCTCTATCTTACATTTGACGCTGACATGACTCCATATATGAAAAAAGAACTTTTGGCGGGGAAAGTAAAATAGTGGTACAATCCAAAAATTTTAGCTATCTTGATCAAGAGCGTGTCTCCTCAACTATCTTTATAACAGGGGTGTTTGCTGAAGTATACCCATATGTTGTTAGAGATTGGGCGTATAATCCACTTTTTATCATTGGGGATCATAGTTATAGTCATCCGGGATTTACGAAACATGGCTACAGTTTAACATCTGTTAGTTCGACGATCGAAAAAATTGACCAAATCGTTCACACTCAAACTATTTTGCAGAAATTGATCGGCTATTACCCGACATTATTTCGTTTCCCAGGACTTTGTCATTCTGTAGAAGACGACCGGTTGGTTGAGCGGCTTCATCTTACGGTTGTTGATGCAGACGATGTTTCCGGGGATGCTTTTTCGAAAAATAAAGACGATGTAGTAAAACAAGTGCTGAAACAGCTCGGGAATAATGCGGTTATTCTTTTTCACACCGGCGGTCCACACGCTAGGGTCACTTTTGATGGCATAAAAACACTTGTTCCAATTTTAAAGAAACAAGGCTTTGGTTTTAAAAGCATTGAAACAATAAGTTTTGAAAAACCGTAAAGCAATGAATATAAAATCAAAACAGACATGTTTCCATCGCTTTTGACGGCATTAAAATAATTCGACTGACGGTGTTCGGTCGGATTCACAGAAAGGAAGCTCTGAGAGACAGGTGCTCTAAGTTGTAATAAATTTGGCTAAGATTGTTGAAAATACTTTAATATTTTTTGAGCATAGACTGGGATTGGATAAATCCCAGTACTGCTTGATAAAAATCCTCTGCAGTATAACTATAGTGTGAACAGAATTTCTCTATTTCTTCTTGAGACATCCCAACGATGCGTCTAATAGTACGATTTTGGTCTCGTATTCTCCTTAGCTCGTAAGTAAACAGCAGGACAATGAAGTTAGTTTGTTTAATATTATCTATTGCTTCTGAAGCGCTATTCAAAACATCTTTAAATTCAGAAAGAAATTTTGGTGGTGCTGGCTGTGGATTTTCTTCGATGAACATTAAAATCCATTCCGGTGTTTGGGCTGAAATGTCAGCTTCGTTAGCTAATTTTTTTAATTCATAAGCAATAAATTTTGGAATAAGAACTTCGTTGTATCCATGATTTTTTTGTTTCGCCTGTTCGACAAGTTTTACGAATAGCCTTTTTACCGCATAAGCTTCGTAGACCTTATCCGTAACATCGTCACCGTTTTGGAAGCCCTCCAAATTTTTATTTATTATGGCTATAACTGCTTTAGTAAATTCAGATCGTACCTCAGCCCGCGCTACGGGAGAATCTTCATGTGACATACATTATGATTATTTTGAAAAGTCAAACTTAGTGTAGCAATTTTTTCTCTTTTAGTCATTAAAACAAAAATTCGAATATTTAAAAACCGAAAAGCGCTCTTTTTCTAACAGCTCAATTGAACGTATTTAAAATAGACTTTATCCTTTGAAACAAAAATTGGCACAAATGCCCCGTTACTCATGTAAATCGCTCCCGATAATTTATCGTAATCAATATTTTCACTTTGTGGCAAAGTAAAGGTCGTCTCGGTTGGTCTGGTTTTTGCAAACTTCTTTTGCCAATCTGGGACTAGTGTCACCGTTAACCCGTCTGGTCCTTCTTTGTCTGTCGGCATAGGGGACACTTTAATATTGAGTTGTCCAAACTTTTTAAACGACAATGTCCGTTGACCATTTTTTACTGTAATAGCTTGCAGCGTAAGTTTGTTTGTAAATGATGGGTTTTTATCCGTTTTTAAAAGCAGTCGCTTGTCTTGCCTATTAAGAACTTGTTTGATTACCAGGAATTCCACCTGCTGATCTGTTTCATTAGAGAATGTATGTGGCGTTTGTCCTGTTTCAGCAATATCTCCTCGTCTCAATACACAACTCTTAGTCTCACCATTTTCAAGCCAGGGGGCTGTTAATTCTCCTTGGATGACATAAATCGTTTCCTAAATTTTTTCGTGATGATGCCAAAATTGAGTGGTATGGGGCGCCTGTTCGTTATGACGAATTTCATATTCATTAAACAGGTAGTAATGCACGTTGATCCCTTCCGGTTTCACTATGTGGAGAGCATTTTTTGAATTAGTAATTTTCATAGATGCTACCCATGCTACTACTTAGTTAGATCATTTACAATATACGAATAATCAGAATGAAAAAATGTCCTAGATTAGGCATTATTTTGATGCGATTCCACGATGCTCCCGCTCGTAGATAAAGTTAGTACTTTCTTGTATAAAAATTTGATGGCTATTCAGCTAATAGTAGAGACCAATCCTCGATGCCTTTGTCTAGAGTTAGGTTCTCGTTAGGAACACGTTTAAGTTGTATTCCAACATAACCTAGTTTAAGATAGCCGTTAATTTTTTTTAAATCTAACAGTGGAACAAGTACAGTTTTATACGCAGTAGCAGGTTTATCGTTTTCGACTTCAGAGCTGTTAATTTTTTTTTGCATCAAAAATTCATCGAAATTTTTGCCATAACTTATTATTTTTTTAACCATAAATCCATCTCTGAATCTAGATAGTAGGGAAGGTAAATTTTTGGTATTGGCCATAGCCGCTATATATTTACATTTTTCGGCAATTGCATATCGCTCGCCCATGCCAGTTAGTTGGCGGGCCAAACCCTGTTTACGAAATTGGGGTGCAACAGCGAGACATGCTAGATAAGCCGCTTTTGCACCCCGCTCGTCAATATAGAACCCTATTTCACAAGTAGCAATGATGTGCTGGTCTTTGGGTATAGCATAAAAATGGCTTTCCCCTGATTGAAGAGCCATCAGACTATCTTTGGCTTTTTTGTTTACCCATTCCCTTGGTGTCGGTTTAAGTTCGTGGATGGGGTCTGTTTGGTATGCAAGGCACGCGTTAAAAAAATCAACAAGTCCTTCTTCAGTTGTTAATTCTTTCAAATAAAACTTAGTATCTTTATTGTCGAGAGTTAAGTCGATGGGAATTTCTTTGGGCATAATACTGGATTTAAAGAAATGGGGGAGTGTTGGTATATTACAGACATAGCTTAGTTTACTCTCCAGTGGCACTCACTATATATTTTACTCTGCAGTGTCACTTACTATATAAATATAACTTTTGCTTGGGCTCTTTAATTTAAAACAGTCTTTATAAAGCAATACTTCTTCCTAAAATTATCACATAGACAATAAAACCAATAACACCGGCCGCTATCCAAGCGTTGCTCGCTTGTGGCATTGAGGAATTTTGATTTGGTCTAAAACGATCTACCCAGGCTGTTACCCAAACTAACCAGGCAGTGCCTCCAAATGAAGATGCGACTCCGGCGATAAGTAGTATGGTCAGTCCTCCGACCGGGTTAAGCAAACTGGCAAGACAACTAGTGATGCCTCCAGCCAGGTAGGGGATAAACGTCAGTCCGAAAGCTTTTCTTTTTCGTAAGGATTTTTCAATGCCAATAAATGGTTGAATTTGTTGTCCAGATAGAAAGATGGCCAGCGACGACAGGCATAGCCCTAAAAGAGTAAGTCCGATTTGCCAGGCAATTAGTGGTGTAAGGTTTGTAATGAAGCGATACCAGTCACCAAAGCCGCCAAAAGGTGAAACCATTAAGTAACCCCCTGCCTGAAACAAATTAATACTCATGAGCAGCCAACAGAAATAACGAGTATTTGGAGTAAGATTTTTTTTAAGTCGAAGTACTGCTAAGAAAATAAAACTAAACAAAATATTAGCCATAGTTCCTCCAGCCTCAACTATTCGAATAGCTACCCAAGACAAATTAGATTCGTTACAGTCAAAATAATCAGAGGCTAAAGCAATCGTTTTTCCGTCAACAATTTTACAGGCGATCCCATGCCCCAGTCCTTCGTGGATAACAGCAGTACATAAATAGGCCAGGATACCAATTGCAACAATGGTTAAGATTTGTTTATAAAAAAATATTTTAGATTTTTTCATGTAAGAAATATTTTAGAATACCCGTGTTCCAATCTCTAAAATTGCGGCACAGAACATTAGAGGGTTGGTTTTAAATGATGGTATTGGTCATGTTTGTTAGCGCTACAGGCGAACCTTGCTTGAGCTCAAGAAATGTGAAATTTTATGATTTACGTTTTATTGCCAGCTTAATGATTTTTTCTAATTCTTTGGTATTAATATCAGAAAGTTTGTTAATATAGAGGCAGCCGCCTCCTTCTTTATATTTACCTAATTTTAAAAGGAAATCGTTCTCTCCTTTATTCACTTTCAGACCGCCTTGCGTCATCTGGAAAACTTTTAAGCCGTAGAGAGCTATATTTTGTTTGCGAGGAGAAAAACCTATCTTCATCCATTCGGCTGTTTTTCCATTGGCGTAAGTATACTTCTTGCGACCAAAACCAACAATCGATGCACCCCACATTTCCGGCTTAGATTTACTTACTTTTTCCATCATTCTACAGATGACCAAGCAATCCGCGCGCTTTTCATCATGCTTGATTGTATCCAAAAAGGATTCAACACTCGCTTTAGTAAGTTTTGTTTTTAATTCTCCCATAGACAAAAAAAATTTACTTCTGATTTTATAGATTAATATATACCACGAGGTTCGAATCCCATCCAGGGTTAACAAAAAATATAACTTAAATTAGCCATATTTTTTCGAGATCCGCATCGTGGACAGTGTTAGAGCTGGGTTTTAAGAGATGGGGGAATGTTGGTATATTCCAGAGATGGTTTATTTTATTCTCCAGTGTTACTCACTATAACATCTTCAACAAGCAATAATTATTTTACTTTTCGATATTCAACAGTGTTCCCTTTGAAAGCCGAATGGGCTGGCTCTATTTTAAAAGGCTCATTATAACCGCCCTTATGGAGAAGTATTGGTTCTCCATTCTTGTTTTCTATCACAAGCCCAGAATGAGCAACTAAATTATCAATAAAAACAAGAGCCACATCACCTTTAGCAGGCGCCTTTGTTTTTTCAAGGTAGGAAACTTGGTGGTACATATCTTCTGGAGAAATACCTTTCGGGGTATCGAAACTTAAACCACTTAAGTATGCGGCAGCGCCGTGGCAATTAATTTTTACCCCCATAAGTTCAAGGTTTTCAACCTTTCGGGAAAGCGCGGGGTCAAATTTTTCTAATTCTATCCTTGTTTCTTCACTAATCAAATTTTCTTTAGTCTGAAATTCACAATCCATATGATTATTAATGTGTAAATCTTTCTTATTTTATTATTTATTACTAAATTTTTCAATTCTAATAAACATTAGAATTGAAATAATGCCCTAGGTTGGGCATTATGTGAGGGTGAGTGTACAATGCTCGCATAAGCGGATGGCTTCAAAACTTTTTTAGCTAGAAATCGAGTCTTTTCTCAAAATTTAACAACTCTTTAAGCATTTTATCAGCATCCCACTTTTTTCGTTTAATAATTATATAATCTTCAATAATACTAAAGAAATCTAAGATTTTCTTAACTGCATAAATCCTTTCTAAAACCACGTGGTCAGGATTGCCTTTATAGTATGTATCCAAAAATAAATTTTGGTGTCTTTTACTGAATTTGCAACCGGCAAATAAATTTCCAATATCAGTTTCTGGTATGTCCACCCCTCCACATTCCCAGTCAATAAGAAATGCTTTGTTACCTAAATCCAATATATTCTCTTTCTTCAAATCAGCATGCACAATACAAAATTTTTTTATGTTATCAAAACAAATTAGATCATTGAAGTGTTTGCCCAATTTATCCTTTATTTTATTATAAGTTTCAATCACTTTTTTTATACCTGGCAAATCAATATGTTTTTCAATTTGTTTGTCTTCACCATTGGCATACTCATTATATATATCACAAGTATAGGGAAGTTTATCATTAGGTGGAAATGTATTACCTGGTTTTTTAAATGTAGCAAAAGTATGTAATTTTTTTAGTGTTTTTGCCAAACTAATTACGTGAATATCCTGTATACTCTTTAGCGGGGATCCTTCTTTATACTGAACAATCGTAAAATGCTGTTTTAAAGCATTATTCTTATTAAGGCAGTATATTTTCGGAGCAATTTTTAGCGGTTCAATATTTTTTAATATTTTATATTCTTTTTATTTAACGCCCCAACTATTCTTTTGCGGATAAAAATTTACACGAGCAAGATATTTTTTTCCTTTGGTATCTATTAGATAAAGATGTGTACCACCACCTGACTTGAAATAGGATATTTTACAAATCTTTCCAAGTGGAATAATTTTCTCGTTTTTTAACAAATTATCTAAAAATTCAATTGTACCATTATGTTCATTCATATACATAATAGTACACCCTTTTTGTAAAAAGTTCGAATCCCAACCTCCTGTTTTTTCTCAAAAATTTTCTTTACTAAAATTAGCTAATTTTTTTTAAAATTTGGCATAAAAAAGTACTTCAAAACCTTTCTTTTTAGCTAATTTAAAAAGAAAAATAGGTTTTAAGCCTATTTTGTTCTTGTTTGCTCCCCAAAATAAACGAGTTCAGAACCATAAATTGGAAAGCGTTGCTAGACGCTATTGAGCTTTTGCCTCGATTTGAAATGGCGTTTGCCTGATTATAAAGTTTCCCGCAACTTCTCAACTGGCTCTTTAAATGCTTTTACCATTCTTAAGGTTGCGTCAATCAGAAAGGGGTTAATCTTCGACCAATACTCACTATCATAAGCATCCACTCCATCCATTTGAAACTTAATACGAGATGTAACTTTATCGTCCTTTCTTTCCCAAGTAAGCGAGCCGCCAAAATCCATTTCAATTTTTTCCTTCATTGCTAGAAAGAAGTCAAAAATTCTTTTATTCTCTTCTTTTGTACCACGGTTTATATAGACTTCGGCACGAGCGTATTTTTGAGAAACAACCAAGTTAATTCCTATGCCACCTATTCCAAGGGCTGACACGGGTATCCATTGTGCAGTTGTTGGGCTTACATTGCCACACAAATTATTTTGTCTATTTATTTCCTTTAAAAACTGAGTCCAAAACAGCTGTCTTGCGTGTTCGCTTTTATTTATGGCCTCCTCATTATTAAGATCTTCACGTTGTTTGTCGGCCATTTTGATTGTGTAATCTTCTACTTCTTTAACTGGTAAAATTTGCTCAAAGGAAAAAAACATCTGGTCGGAATGCTTATAGGCCGAAGCTCTAAAACACTGGAGGCGTAGGCCGTAATTAAAGAGCCATACGACGGTAGAGGTAACTTCCTTGCGAAACTCGCCTGCAACCATGATAATTCTTTGTTTGCTGCCACTATTAAGCTTCTTTTCAAAATCTTCATCCCCAAAAAAGTCGGCAAGAACATCTTCGCAATTATCTGTTCTGCTGCATTTGGTAAGATAGGCACGAAAAATATCTTTAATATTTTGTACGGTCAGGCTTGAACAGTAGGAGGCGTATTTAATCGCCTGCCAGACCACGTCTTTACCAGAACTATCGAGCTTGTTTTCAATAATGACAAGGTTACCTTGTTTGTCTAAAGCTAGCAGGTCAAGTCGTTCACTTGTGCCATCAAAACCATCAAATTCCTTTTGAATTACAAGAAGTTCTTCACCAAAAATATCTGGCTTTTGAGCAATCCATTCTTGCAGGTCTTGGCGTTCTTTTAGGCCAAGGGACTTAAATGTTACATGCTCTAAGGCCTCCATTTGGTTGCTTTGTTTATTGAGAATATACATATCGTAGTTTAATATTGATTTTATATCAGTTTCTGATATTCTTTACAATAGTTTACTTTTGTAAAGAATATGACTTATAAAGAAGAAAATATTTTTAAATATGAGGATGATCCTATTTACACCCCGTTTGATTTTTTTAATAAGGATCTTGACTTGCTTTTAGTGCTTATTTTTATCGAGGGTTTTAAGAAAGAGAAAGACATTTTTTATTTAACAGATTTTTTTAAAGGGGATTATTGGGACGTTGATGATGTTAAAAATGAGATTTTTAATACCAATGATTATTTATCAATTCCCGACATGGTGCTTGAACAATTATGTTTCCTTTTTGAAGATCTAAGGTTAGGGAAAGTAGTCTTAATTGGCATAGATGACACCGAAGAGGCTGTAAAAGATTTATTAATTGAAGTAGCACAAATTGGGCCACAAAATATCAAAGAACAGGCTCATCATTTTGCAAGTGTAGTAGAGCAGCTTTGTTCTTTAAACAGCACAAGGAAAAAAGAGTTTGAAGAGCTTTTTCAAAAAGAGCCAGATGAATGTGTGAAAATGCTAAAAAATGGCGACAGAAAGGTATTCTTTGCCAAAGAAGAATATTTTAGAAAATTACAGGAAATAATCATAAATTTACCACAACATGTCTTAATTAAGGTTATTTACAATAAAAAAATGGCAAAAAAAATAGAGGATGAAATAGAAACGTATTTAGCAAAATTTTCCAATGACGAATTTTTAGAACACCCGCCACTTTATCACGGGCAAAGATTTTACTTTTCTCATCAAATTGAAAGCTTTTATAATTACGTTAATCGCCTTAATCTTTTTGGAAATACTGTTAGTATACCTTTTTCTATTCTCAAAGAGAGTGATTTTGAACCAATAAAAATACTTAGACACCTTCAGTTAAAAAATGTTATTAAAATTTGTTGGGATGATGAACATTCGTGGAAAGTGCAATTTAACCAACTTCCCATAACTCCCGAAAGTTTAATGGGCATCTCTTCTTCAAACAAAGGACAAAAAACACCCACTTCTTCTAAGCTTAAGACGGTCTTAAGCTATGATGCTACCTTAGCAATTCTAACCATTGATGAGCAGAAAGTTAAAATCAAAGGCCCTGATCAAAAAGAATTTTTAAAAATTATCTTTAAAAATAAGGATGAGTTAGCAAAGGAATGGTTTTTCTCTGAAATTAGCGAAATTTATGACTTCGCAGATAGCGCAAATGAAAAGAAATTTTACAACGCTGCGTACCAAGTAAACCTGAAAATTGCACAAAACACGGCTATTAAAGATTTTCTTGTGACCACAAGGCAAACCGCCCGTATCAATCCAAAATATTTATAAAACCTAAGCCGACTTAAGTAACTAGACTGATAACCTGATGACATACCATCAGGTTTTATGTTTTTAGACCAAACAAAAGACAATCTAGACGCAGTATTTGACGACCTGGAAGCCGAAAGCAATTTCGTCGGTTTTTATAATCTACTTTTAACTATTGATAAACGCATTAACCCACAAAACTATGATTGATACTATCATATTAAATATACCAGTTAAGGACGTAAAAATGCTCGATGAAAAGATATTTGATGTTCAGCCGTGGAATTTACAATCGCAAACTGCGACATATCAGAAATATGTCAAAAATCCCACTGCCAAAGCCTTAAAAAGCGGTCAATATTTTCCACGTTTAACGGGCTATAACCGAAACAGTGACGTATATACTGAAGCTATAAAGATTGAATTTTCGGCTCCCAAACTCTTGTTTTTAAATAATTTAGATGAGCTTACCGAAAAACAATTTATGGAACTTATAAAAATCTTGCAGGACAGATTAAAGCAAATGGGTGTAGAAATACCTTACGAAAAACTAGAAAACGCCGCTGTTAGTGCCGTTCACTACTCTAAAAATATTGAACTAGGTGGTGGCTTTACCTCTCAATATGTCATAGCTGAACTTAATAAAATAAATTTGAGTAAGCGTTTTGATATGGCTAAAGCCCGCTATATCAACGATGGGCAAAGCCTGTATGCCTATACTACAGCTCATTCTCTCGTAATTTATGACAAAATAGCAGATTTAAATAAAGGCAAAAAGAAATCTATGGATAAAGAGCAGAATTCGTATCAAATGAACCTCTTTGAATCCTTAAATAATAAAGTAGAAATACTTCGTATTGAGGCACGGCTTAGTCAGAAACAAAAACTCAATTCATTCTTTAAACAACTAGGCTATAACACCAACCCGACTTTCAAAGATGTGTTTTCCGAAGAAAAAAGCCGCAAGGTACTGATGTGGTATTGGGAAAAACTTTTTGAAAGTCAAAGCAGCACCCTTTTTGCGTTTTCTGTAACCAACAAAGACTTGCTCAAGCAAATACTATTGGCACGGCCTAACTTGAAAGGCAGGCAGGCCATTTATTTAGCAGGGCTTGGTTTGTTAGCGAAAGACGGTAATGGGCTTAGAGAACTACGAAGTATTTTAAGCAAAAGAAATAATGATAGGACGTGGTATAGAATACTTGATGATCTAAAAGAAATTACTGCTGAATTGGGCAAATTAAAACCTAGAGAATGGTGTGAACAAATAAAAAAACAAATAAATCATTATTCACCTTTAACACTAAGTCATTTAAAATAATTTTATGAACACTGCAAATAAATTTAAGGCAAAAATAACACTAGCTATGCAAGAATGCTATAAACAAACCGTGTTTGAATCCATAAAAAGAGGCATTCAAGCATCAAAAAAGCATATAAAGTTATGCACTCGCAAAGTAAAGAAAAGTAAAGTATAATATAACCACTATAAATATATGAAACAAGAAGACAAAGAATTTTATACTGCTCACCAGTTAGCGGAAAAATTGCAAGTAAACGTGATGACTATTTATAGGTATATTGGCGCAAAAAGACTAGCGGCCTATAAAATAGGTAAGGAGTTTAGAATTGATAAAAATGAGTTTGAAAGTTTTTTAAAAAAAGTTAAAACAAATTAGTATTATTTATGGGGGCTGTGATATTTTGGGTTGTGGTTTTAATAATTTATGGAATTTATAAAGCATTTGAGGGTAGCTCATCTAGCTCTATTCCAAAAGTCGAGAAGAATAAGTTTAATGAGGAAAGACTGGCTAAATTTTCGGATAGAAATATTGATTACAGCTTAACTCTTTTTGAAAGAAATAAAGATATTATTCAAAATTTTGCAGATCTAGTAATTGATGAAATTCCCCCAAATAATTTTTCATATAGAGGAAGCAGCTCAAAATCTTACTACTATCTTGATGATTTAACTAGAGACTGTATAAATGAGATTTGTTTGGCAGAGAACAACATTTCGGCTCGTCCAAATTTCTCTTATCTTTCAAATTGGGAAAATAGAGCTTCAGGCGAATGGGTGAAATTATCAGAACAAATTAAAAAAGTTTTTAAGTCTAGACAATCTGAGCTCGCACAAGAGAAAGAGGTTGCGATTGAGAGGCGGCGAATGGTTGAGTTAGTTCAAAAAATCAAGATAGATAAAATTGCTAAAGAAGAAAAAATGGTTGCTAATGAAAAAAAATCTCTTTTATTATTAAAAAGCTACAGAATAGACCCGCTCCTTGTTCAAAAGATAACAAAAACCAAAAAAGAGGCTGATATTTATGTAGATCAAATTATTTCTGTTTTAACACCAAATATTGTCCCTTGGATGGAAGAAGAAAGAAGGATTGTAGAGTCAAAGAAAACCAGCTTAACTAAATACCCATCTTTTGAAGATAAATTACAGTTTGTTTCTACGGATTCACTAAACGATGAAATTGCTGAATTTAATAAACTTGTTGATTTGGATATCGAAGCAGAAAAAAAGAATAAATATTTCTTTTCAAGAATCCATTTAGGATATAAAAATAAATCTAAAGAAGATGTTGAAGCAAGGGTGGATTTTATCCTGAATGGCCTCGTCTTCCCTGATAATTTTTCAAAGATTTGGAATGTAAAGTATAGTCCTGTGGAAAATATACTTATAGTAGAGGCTATGCTGCCAGATGTAGTACATAATCAAGTTTATAAAGAAGTCCAACTTAAAAATGGCAGGACAAGAAAACTTTTGAATCAAAAAGAAAGGTTAGAAAAAATTCCGCAAATCCATCCTGCCATTATTCTTAGGATAGCCTATGAAATTTTTAGGAATGACTTTTCTGATACCATAAAGCTTCTTGTAATAAATGGATGGGTGGAATTTGATGATCCAAAAACTGGAAATAAAACTAAAACTTACACCATCTCTCTTGCGGTTGAAAAAAAGCAAATTATTGATTTGAACCTCTCAAAGCTAGATCCGCTTACTGCCTTTACAAACTTAAAAGGAAAATCTGCGGGAAAACTCATTGATATCATACCAGTAAACCCCATACTTTCTTTAGATAAAAAAGATAAACGTTTTATACAGACCAAAGATGTTCTGAATAAACTAGACAATCAAACTAATCTTGCATCGATGGAATGGCAAGAGTTTGAGAATTTAATAGCTGAACTTTTTCAAAAAGAATTTTCAGAAGAAGGGACTGAAATAAAGCTAACTCAATCGAGCCGTGATAAAGGGGTCGATGCAGTTGTTTTTAATCCAGACCCAATAAGAGGTGGTAAATATGTAATTCAAGCAAAAAGATATACAAATACTGTGGATGTAAGCGCAGTGCGTGATTTGGTAGCTGTCGTAGCTCACGAAGGTGCATCAAGAGGGATTTTGGTTACGACTAGCTCCTTTGGAGCAGACGCTTACGCTTTTGTGCAAGGTAAGCCAATTACATTACTAGATGGAGCAAAACTCCTAGGCTTATTAGAAAAACACGGTTACAAATTCAGAATAAATTTAGAGGAGGCTCGTAAATTGAAAATAGAAACAAATAATAAAGCTTCAGTATGAAGGCGATAATTCTTGCACGGGTTTCTACAGAAGAACAAAGAGAAGCAGGCAACTCCTTACCCGCTCAAATTGCCCGTATTGAAAGTTACTGTAATCGTAAGGAATTTGAAATTGTTGAAACCTACAGCTTTGATGAAAGTGCATATAAAGCAAAACGTGATGAATTTGACAAAATTCTTGAATATTTAGAAACGACTAAAGAAAAAATAGCTGTTTGTTTTGATAAAGTAGACCGCCTGTCCCGTAATGTTTTTGATAAGCGTGTTAGTAAGCTCTACGAAAAAGCCGTATCCGATGAAATCGAGCTACATTTTGTTTCTGATGGGCAGGTTATCAACTCTTCCATGTCTGCCGTTGAAAAATTCCAATTTGGAATGAGTTTAGGTTTAGCTAAGTATTATTCCGATGCTATTAGCGACAATGTAAAGCGTGTGTTTGAGCTCAAAAGACGTAACGGCGAATGGACAGGGTCACCACCACTTGGTTATAAAAGCGTACCTAATGAAGAGGGAAAAAGAGACATTATCCCTGATTTTGAACGTGCTCACTTGATAAAGAAAATGTTTGAACTTCATGCTGCGGGTACTCATTCAATTAGTTCGCTACATTTAGAGATGGAAAAAATAGGACTTACAACAAGGAAAGGGCAAACCGTTTCACGAAGCCTAATAGATTGGATGCTTAAGAATTCTTTCTATTACGGTTTAGCAAACCCTCGCAAATATTTGCCTTACCCTCACCGCTACACACCCCTTATCCCTAAAGACTTATTTGATAAATGTCAGCTCGTAATGGCGGGCAGGAATAAAACCCGTTCAAAAGAGACCTCTAAAGATTTTATATTCAAGGGCATAGTTCGCTGTAAAAATTGCGGCTGCTTGTATAGTCCCGAAATAAAAAAAGGGCGTTTTATTTATTACAGCTGCACCAATGCCAAAGGAACGTGCAAACGGGAGTATATCCCTGAAGAAGTCCTTTTAAAGCCCGTATACGACGTTTTAAAGGCCTTTGAGGGTATAGCCGAGAAGACGCAAGCAAGGTTAGTTGAGAAGCTCAGGAAACTGAACGAATTTGAGGTTGAGTACCATAACAAAGAAATAAAGCGCATTCGTGCCGAATACGACCATGTTCAAAAACGGACACAGGTTTTACTTGATATGCGCTTAGACCTTAGTATTACTAAAGACGACTATGACAAAAAACTGCAAGAGCTCAAAGACAAACAACATCTTCTGAATATTGAGTTAGAGGAACACACCACAGCCGACCACGAGTACCATATTCACTTATCTACCGTATTAAATCTCTCTCGCAGGGTTAAGAAAATATTTGATGGTTCTGAAGTTAACGAAAAACGAGCTCTGATTAAATTTTTAATTCAGAACCCGTTTGTAAATGGAAGAAAGCTAGATTTTGAGCTAAGAAAACCCTTTGATACCGTACTTCATTTAGCTCTTCATCCTACCGTGCTCCGAGGGTGGGATTCGAACCCACGACCAATTGGTTAACAGCCAACTGCGCTACCGCTGCGCTACCTCGGAATATTATTTATTCCGAGAAAATTATATCGTAACTTCAAAATTCTGTCAACCAAAAAAAGCAGGTTGAGGGAGGGAGTGATTTGCCTGGGTTGGGGACAAAAAGTAAGTGTGGCCAGGGTTTCTGAGTTTGGGAGGGGGTATGAGGTTGGGGTTAAGAGTATAAAACGCATCTTTTGGTAAAACTTTGTCTATCCGGGCGGAAGTTGATAGAGATTTACAAAGAAGAGTGTATTTTCTTGACAGATACCAGGTTCAAACCTATCATGAGTATGAAAGCGGAAGTGCAGATTAACTCCAGGCGATTATTTAGATTTTTAGAAGGTGAAGATTATTCCGAAGTATAAAAAAATTTTTACGTTATTTTTAAAGATATTACACTATGCAACAATTTTCTCTCAAGTCGTTTTCCGCTTTGGTGTTGCTGGCGGGGAGCGCTTTACTTATTAATGGATGTGGCGTTGAAAATAAGCTTGCTTCGCAAGATGTGGGTGGAAAAAATACTCCCGCGTCGAGTACAGCACAGGGTACTTCCGCTAAACGGTATGTTATTAACGATAAAATGCGTTGCGAAAGCGCGCGTTTTACCTGTAAGGCCGGAGAGTCTGCTTTTTTTGATGAGTTAGGTTGTGGTTGCGCTGCCAGTGTCGCTGGTGAAGAGCCTGATTTAGTAGATGTTGGTGATAAAGTTTGTACGACTGAGGTGGCCCCGGTATGTGGCGAGCTACAGATTCAGTGTATTAAAGCTCCTTGTTTGCCAATCAAACAAACATTTGCCAATCGTTGTGAAGCGCAAAAATTAAATGTACTTAATATTATTGACGGTGCCTGTGCTGACGCTCGGGAAGTTAGTATTGCTGCACCGGTTCAGGAAGCTTTCGTGCAAAGCCCGGTTGTTATTACTGGTCGTGCAGTCGGGAATTGGTTTTTTGAGGGTGTTTTTTTAGCCCAAATAACCGATGCTAAGGGGGGAGTTTTGGGTCAGGGGCAAATGAAGGCCAAAACAGATTGGACCGTCGCTTCGCTGGTAGATTTTTCTGGCACGGTTACTTTTAACAAATCGACTACTCCTACGGGGTTTATTGTTTTGCGCAATGACAATCCGTCTGGTTTGCCTGAAAATGCCAAAGTTTTTACTTGGCCCGTACAGTTTAAACCCTAAGCTTTCGACTGTTTTATTCAGTTTCACTTAATAAACAATTTTTGTGTTACGTACTATCGTCTACGGTACAAGTCATTTTACGGTCAATGAGCGCGATGAGGCGGATGTTAGTGTTTGTGCGGAAATTTTTGTGCATGAAGAATATCGGCGCGCTCGGGAAACTATACAAAACGCTCAATACCCAGTGATTGATGTCGGCGCTCATGCCGGATTTTTTATTTTGTATGTCCGTTCTCTCAACCCGGAAGTACCTATCGTAGCGCTTGAGCCAGAAACTCTTAATTGTCAGCAATTGTTGCTGCATCTTAAACTTAACACGCTCTCTCGAGTAACCGTAGTGCCCGCTGCTTTGGGTGCTACCACCGGGAGTACTGACCTGTATATTGCTTCCGATCATCATAATCATAGTTTGAAATCTGGATATGGTGTGTCCAATGCGGTGCGTCGAGTTAAGTTGTATTCTTTTCAGGATGTTCGCTCACTTTACGGAGTTGATCGTGTAAGTCTCATAAAAATGGATATCGAAGGTGGTGAATATGATGCCCTGCTTTCTTTTTCTGCGGCTGATTTTGCGAGTGTTGAAGCGATTATTATGGAATACCATAATTTTGCCCGGTATCATTATACTATCATCGAACAGAAACTCCGTGAAAATGGCTTTAGCGTTGAGGTTTTTCCATCACGGTTTGATAAAACAATGGGGTTTTTGTGGGCTAGAAATAAACGTCTCGCGCGCGCAGTGTAATATTTGTGGCGCAGCTTTGTTATAGAAAGTAAGACCTATTTTCATACATTTTTTCGTGTGCCGTTAGAGGAAGCTATTTTTTTTGGAGGAAGCCTTATTGGTAGAAAAAGC
>CAYOFO010000001.1:25101-61299 GCA_964403325.1 uncultured Gammaproteobacteria bacterium
AAGCCAAAACCGATGAGGCTGCTTTTGAGGTTCTTTATAATAATTATTTTGATATATAGTGCACTGATGGCCTGGAAAACACCGGATAACGCCATTTTGCAACCCAACCAAAGTTTCATTGAGCGTTTGGTGAATGGTAGTTGGGTGCATCTGGATCCTGAGATTGTGAGCAAGGAGCATGCTATGTATGTACCCCTATCCTTTGTCCACAGGTATTTTCCGCAGGCGCAAGTGGTACCGCTTGTTTTGAGGAGTACACAAACCATTGAGGACTCTGAGAGATTGGCCCAAGCACTCGCTTCCTCAGTAGACAACGATACTTTGGTGGTGGCTTCGGTTGATTTTTCTCATTACTTACATTCTAGTATAGTTGAGCAAAAAGATAGTGTCACGCAAAAGCTTGTAATCCATAAAAATTATCCAGCCTTAGCCGAACTTAGTAATGATTTTATTGATTCTCCGCAAAGTTTGATTGTGGTGTTAAAAATTGCTGATCGGCTGGGTGCTTCCTCAGTGCAGGTAGTAAATCATTCAGAATTAGGAGTATTGCAGGGTCGTGCGGTGGAATCTTCTACCAGTTATTTTAGCCTCTGTGCCGTTCAATCCGGAGAGAATAATTTCAGAGGTGAAGCAGATGAGTCATTAAGTATTGACGTCAAGGCAGAATTTGTTTATAATTCTATCTATAAATTTTTGCACGCCTAGCTCAGTTGGTTAGAGCACCTCGTTTACACCGAGGGGGTCAGGGGTTCGAATCCCTTGGCGTGCACGTCCATGAAACAGAGTTAAAACTCTGTTTTTTGTTTTTGCACAGCCATTATTTAGGTAGGTATTCGAAACACCGACTTTTTATTTTTTCCGTCTTGTGTCCACCCTGTGTCCAGATTGCAGGGAGGGTATGTTTTGGCAAGGTATTTATAGCTTCGATTAACGTTTGAGGAGCAATATGCGCATACCGCATGGTTGTCTTAAGGTCGGCGTGTCCAAGCAATATTTGGATCGTTTGGATGGTAACATTACTATTGGCAAGGTGAGAGGCGAAAGTGTGCCTTAGTAGATGCTAGGTAACCTTTTTGGCGTTAGTGTGGATGGAAAGCCAAAGTAATTTTTTGCAATAGGTAGACTGGCTTACAGGTTCATCTTTTTTATTTGAAAAGACGTATTTTTCAAATAAAAGGGGTTTTGGAAAATGTTCGTATCTAATTTTTTAAAAATTAACATTAAAACAGCCTTTTATAAAAGGCTGTTTTAATTTATAGTAATTGAGGTATTTAAAAAGACCTTTCGATCCTGGACAACTTTTTAAATTTTACATTAGGGTCGTACTTTGTTACTCAGTTTTGATCCTAAATCGTTGGCGCTTAGAGTGTTGTTGAGAAGGCCACGGGTATCTTTAAGTTCTTTGTTGACATTAGGGTCAGTGGCGCTAACAGTTATATTTTCGATGAGTGGCAATGCCTGACCTATATTTTTTTCAGTCGGTTGCGCCGAAACTTCAAAAAATAATCCGGTTTCACTAAATGCCGGTAATTCAGCATAATCCCACACTATTTTATTGCCTATCTGACGTAGTGATGGGCCGATGGTGACACTTTGTTTGCCGGTAAATGTGATGTTGGGGGCGAGTGTTGCTGCAAAATGTATGTTATTTACGGAATTGATAGTATTTAAGACCCTCGCAAAAACCCAGTATTTAGTAATTTGTCCGACTTTGGGTGGGAGAGGTCCGCGTCCCAGCTGGTCGCCTTCAGGGGTATAGTAACGCACCTGAGCATCCAGGTTGAGCTCGGTCGCGAGGGGTAGACTCAACGAGTCACCAGTTTGGGTATAAGTTTGGCCATTTACTTTTTCTACTTCGGTGGTAATAACAGATTCGAGGAGAAAGTTTTTTGTGTCTTCAGGAATTTTTTTTCCAAATTTAGAAATAAGCGTTATATTGAGGGGTATGCTGTCACCGCTGCCAGGTAAGCTTAAGGCAAAAGTGGGGTGGTTTGTTTTGTCGATGATTAGAGCGGTGCCATCTGTTTTAAGATTGTTGGCTTTGGCAGTCGCGGTCAAATTAATGAGGCCCAGACGGTTGGATATTTTTAATTGGATGTTTTTTAATTGAAGGCTCGAGTTGTTTTTCCAATCCAACACAACCGGGAATGTTTGGTTTGGTTCAAGATATTCAGTGCCCTTATTTATTTTGAGAGTAGTGTTAATGGTTGGAACAAGGATGCCAACGGTCTGATGAAGACTATTCTGGACAAAAGACATGTTTAATATATCGATTTGAGTAAGGGTCGTCAGTGAAAAAGCGGGAGTTTTTTTAGTGGTAATTTCGCCGCTAAATACCTTGCTTTCTCCAGGGTTAAGGCTGAATACAGTAGAGCTGGTCGTAAGTTTTATAGGCGTATCGGCAGTAGCTTTGAAGTGTAAATTTTGGATTGTGAGATCGCTTGAATTGGTAATGCGATAGGTAAATGGTATTTTTTGATTGGGAAAAGTGGTGGTAGCCATATCAAGCGTCCCGCTCAGAATGCTGTCTGGTAGGTTGATGATGAGAGGGGTCAGCTTTTGTTCAATGGTCGGTTCGGATCCTGGGTGGTAGGCCAGCACTCCCAGAATTTTTTCCGGCTGGTTGATTTCCCCCCACAAACGTCCGGTCAGCTGAATTTCTCCACTGGCTCCGGGTTCTAAGGTATTAATTTCAAAGGTAGAATTTTTTTGAAAATCAGTAGGTAGGTTTTGTGGGTCTAAGACAAAACCAGCTGGTAGTTTGAAGGCGAGAGTGGTTTTTTCGAGACGTTCCTTGCTATGGTTGGCATAGCGGACAGTTAAAACAATTTTATCACCACTTTTAATGCGGTTATTGCCTATGGAAAGGGATAAATCAATGAGTTCTGTAATATTTGGCTTCCAAAAGAAAAAAAATAGGCCAGCTACGAGAAAAACAGCGGAAAGGATAACAAGGATAATATCGAAAATAAACAATTTTTTGGCATGATGGTACACCTGGTGGTATTTATTGTGATAGTGACGTTTGAGGACGTGATGAACAGTTTTAAGCATAATTAAGAAGGTTAATTTGGCTAACTATAATATATTTTTAAACCATTTTTGTCAATGTGGCTGTGTTTTTATAGAGTGGTTGACTTTGACCTACAGGCCTTTTTTTGGTACAATAGCCTCTAATCTTTGAGAGGGGGTATCAGGCTTGAAGGAAAGTTTTTCTCAAATATGGTTTTAAGTGTAACATTTTTTAAATCCTTACGTCTACTATAATGTCGATACTTACTGAAAAACTTTTGCTGTATCGCGCCAAGCTGCAAAATGACCCTGAAGCTTTTGCCAAACTTTACGATCAATACGTAAATCAAATTTATCGTTTTGTTTATTTTAAAGTAGGAACCCGCGAAGAGGCAGAAGATATAGTGAGTGAAGTTTTTTTAAAAGCTTGGAATTATTTGCAGGATAAAAAAAGTGTGCAAAGCTTTCGTGGGCTTTTATACCAAATTGCTCGCAATAGTATTATCGATCTGTACCGTTCTAAATCTCGCAATCAAGAATCACTTTTATCTGAGGAAATAGATGTAGGGGATAATGGTGAATGGAGTGAAAGAATGGTGGAGCAATTAGATAATCAGGATTTAATTAAAAGTATTAAAAAGTTAAAACAAGAGTATCAGGAAATAGTAATCTTGCGTTTTATCGAGCAGCTCAGTTTTCAGGAAATTAGTCAGATTACAGGCAAAAGCATGGTCGCGGTACGAGTTACCTTGCATCGTTCCATTGCTAAGTTAAAATCTCTTTTAGAAAAACCGTTAGTATAGTTGTATGTCAAAGAACATAGTGAAACAACTTAAGAATCTAAAGCACAGCAGTATCAATCCTCGTGAGGAATGGGTGGTGGCGAATCGCGCTACACTGCTTGCGCAGATGAGTAATACTGTCCCTGTTAAAAATTCATTTTCTTTTTGGAAAAAAATTACTGATTTTTTTGTCTTTACTGTTGCTCAGTTTTCATTTTTACGACCAATAGCTGCTTTGGTTTTGGTAGGTATTGTTACCAGTAGTACCTGGAATGCTCTAGCTTCAGCTGCGCTCGATGCGGTACCTGGGGATTTAATTTTATACCCGGTAAAACGAGTGGCTGAAAAAACTCAAGTTGAAATTACTCAATTGGTGGGGACTCCGCAAGATGAAATAAGACTTCATACCGAATTAGCCGGTCGGCGTATAAAAGAAATACAAAAAATTACGTCCAATCAATTAACAAAAAATGAAGTGGTAAAGCAGTCTGTCTCTGATTTAAATACTGAGCTTGGTCATGTTCGTCAAAATTTAGAAAAAATCCAAAGTCAGTCTGGTGGGGGAGAGGCTACTATTGCAGCTGGTGTGGCCCTTGATAAAACCAGTATTGAAATACAAAACGTGTTAAATCAATTTAACGAAAATCAGACCGTTACTTCTTCAGAAGGTCTTTCAAACCAGCTCAATCAAGTAAATAATTTGGCAAAGGATACAGCCTTCAAAGCTGTGGAAGTTGCTTTGGCGAAACATCTTAGCGGGGATGGTGTAACTCGAGATCAGGTAAATACTTTGGTAGGAAGTACTCTTGAAACAGCGGTAAAAGACATTAATTTTTCTAAAAATACCATTACAAGCATAAATGTTTTTGGAGAAACCCTTAAGAATCAGGTAAATAACGAAATTAAAAACGCTCCACAGGTTTTAACAAGTACTTCTACAAATAATCAAACCTATCAAATTGATGATTTAGTGAAAAGTGCCAGTGAGGCTTTGGTTGCTATTGATAAAAAAATAAATCAAGCGGTTTCCTCTACCCAAGAAGCAAGAAATTTTATTTCTACAGGTGATATAGTCGGCATTGTTAATTCTTTAAAAGGCATACACCAAACAGTAAAGGAAGCAGAGCAACTTAGTGTAGCCACTCAAGTACAAGCTCAGTTATTTGCCCCAATTGCTCAAGCGTCCTTACTTCCCGTTAATGTCACCAGCTCTTTGGCTGCATTTACTTCTTCAAGCATTTTGCTTCCTACTACGACTACCTTGCTGAACACTTCAACTTTTTTGATTCATTTTTCTACTGATACTTTTATTTTGCCTACCACTACCGTTCAGGTTATTATTCCTATATCTTCTTCGAATACGCCTCGTTAGCAATAATTATGTAGGAGATTCTCCACCCTCTTTGTACAGAAAATTTTTTTTCTCTACAAACGGGAGGGGGAATAGTTTCGTAAAAAATCTAAGTTGAAAAGTCGAGAATCCTATAAGGATTTACTTAGATACTTGTAAGAATCGTGCCATTCACGATTCAAAATCCTGTTCTTGTATCTTACGTTATAAGAATCAGCGAATATTTTTTAATTATGCAAAATTCATTGAAAAAAATCTTAAATTCAGTGGTTTTGTCGGCAGTAGTTTTAACTACTTTCGCTCCTGCTTTAGCCTCAACCGTTAGTGCTGAGACTATGGCTGGATGTCCTACCCTTATGCCTGGCGACAACGTAAAAGTTGTTTCCCCTAAGGATCGACCGGCAATCTACGCAATCAACAAAAATGGCGACATCGTTTACTATGAACGAGGCGCTTTGTATAAAGAATGGAATAAGAACTACCAATTCATTGGTATTACACAAGCTTGTTTTGATTCTTTGAAAACACCAAGTGTTCAACCTTTTGGTGTTGGTTACCCAGCCGGAACCGTCGTTAGACGACCAAACTCTGACCAACTCTACCTCGTGTTAGCTGGTCAAAAACTTGCTCTTATTACTAACGATGCTGCAACCGCTTTGTTTGGCAGTAATTTAACTGTAAAACAAGAAGTTGACGTCAACTGGACAAACTATCAAATCAATCCAACAACAATTACTGTTGGAAAAGTACAACCAGGCATGGTTTTCATGTATGGTGGTAAAACTTGGTACTTAAATGAATCCAGTCAGCTTCAGGAAGTTACTGCAGCTGGTATGACAGCCAACAATGTTGGTGGTAATGGACGCACAGTACCTACCGTAACCGAAGCTGCTGTTGCCGGTTTTTCAACTGGAGCACAAGTTACTTCTGAAGTAATGTGGCTCACTGATGTAACCCAGGGCACTGGTGGTGTTGGATCTTCCAACAATCCTCCTGCTGGCGCAAGCACAGTAACCGTTTCTTTGGCTTCTGCTAACCCATTAGCCACTACTTTGGTTTCTGACACCACTAATGGTGCACAAACCATGGCTCCAGTTCTTAAACTTCGTTTTGCTGCTTCTGGCGCAGACGCTGTTGTAACTGGTCTTAATTTGTCTCGCATGGGCGTTTCTGCTGATACCGATATTTCCAACATGCATTTGTATGATGGATCTACTCGCTTAGCTAGTAACCCAAGCATTTCAAATGGAATGGTTAAATTCAACAATTCCAATGGTCTTTTCACCGTATCAAAAGATGGCACTCGAGAAGTTACTGTTTTACTTGATGTAAAAAGTAATGTAAGTTCTGCTAAAACTTTTGTATTTGGTCTTAAAGCTCCACAAGATGTTGTTGTTAAAAACGGCAGTTTGACTTCGGCTGGTAGTTTCCCATTCATGGGCAATGAATTCCGAGTTGCTTCCGTAACTGATCTTGGTAAATTCACTCTCACTGCCACTAGCCCAACTAGCAACTCTACTGTAGATGCTGGTACTACAGCTTTTGAAGTAGGACGCTTCCAAGCTCAAGCCAACACTCAAGATATTGAACTCCGCAAACTTGGTTTCACTTTTGTAGGTTCTATCAATGCAGACGATTTAAGTAACTGCTCTTTGAGTAGTGGTAGTGTACCATTAGGAGCTGTTAATCAGAGTTTATCTTCTGACAAAACAGTTACTTTTGATATGAGTGCTGCTCCTTATGTTCTTACATCTGGACAAACTAAAGTGCTCAGTCTCAAATGTGATGTTGTTAAAGGTACAAACCGTGATTTCCGCGTGTCCATTCAAAACAGCTACGATGTAGTTGCTTATGACAAAGCATACAATGCTTTCCTCATGCCAAATGGCACCGACACTTTTGGTACTATTCAACCTCATGATGGTTCCAACAATTCCGTTAAATTCACTGTTAATACCGGTAACTTGACTCAGAGCATGTCTTCCAGTTCTCCAACTGGTAACGTTGCCGACGATGCTACCGGCGTAACTCTTGGTACTTTCCTCTGGAAAGCCAACGGCGAAGATGTGAAAGTAAACAGTCTTTCAGTATCTTCTACTGCAAGTGTTGCAACCACCCTTAAGAACGTTAAACTTTATGTACAGGGTTCTCAGGTTGGTAACACAATTTTGTCTATGTCTGCAACGGGTGCAGCCAACACTAACTGGGGAACTTTTGGTAGTAGCTTTATCATTAAAGCTGGAACAGAAGCTCAGGTACGTGTAGTGGCTGATCTGACTGATTCCACTGTTGTAGCCGGAACCACAATTACTGTTGGTTTGGCCGCTGGATCTAGTAATGCTCAAGGCACTATTTCCTTACAGTCTATCAGCACTGTGTTGCAACGTGGCAACACCCTTACTGTCCGCGCTGGCACAGTGAGTGTTACCAAAAATACTGCTTTTGGTAACAGAACTTCCGGTACCCCAACAGGCGCTTTAAATGCTCAACAAGCTAAAGTAGCTTCCTTTACTATCTCAGCTGGACCTACTGATCCAGTAGAGTTGAGTTCAGTCACTTTGGCGGACAACTCAACTACCGATTGTATTGGAACTTACATGCAGAATGTTGCCTTGAAATCTGCTACAGATGGTAAACAATTAGGAGAAACTAAGGCTAGCCCTTCCACTTCTTGTGGTTCAGCTAATAGCTATACATTTAGCTTTGCTCAACAACGCGTAACAATTCCTGCTGGCGGTCAGTACGTTGTAGATGTGTACGCTGACTTAAAAGCTGCTTATACTACAGCTAACTCTGCTCTTATTAAAGTAGATTCTGTAGTAGCTGACAGCGTTCGTGCTGATGGTACGAGCATTTCAGCTAGTGTTTCTTCGTTAAATCTTCCTCTCCAGTATGTTTACATCTCTGGATCTGGAAGTTTATCCATCGCTTTGTCTTCTGGTTCTCCTACAGATAATCATTATCTGATGGGAGCTCTTAATCAGACCTTAGGAACATTCAAATTTATTGCTGGTAACCAAGAACCAGTTACTGTCACCAACTTGGTGGTAAGTAACAATGTTTCTACTGGTGCCACTGGTACTTTGAGTAACATTCGTTTGGTTGATACAGATACTAATCAAGTAGTTGCTACCGCTACCTCTGGATTCGTTGATTCAGATAACAGTGGTACAATTGCTACCGGTACAATTGCTCACGCTACTTTTGGAACAACCAATTTGGTGATTCCTGCGGGCAATGGTGGTAAAGTATACGCTGTAGTAGCCGACATCGTTGGCTATGATGCTGGTGGTTTCTCCTCTACTGGTCAAACTGCTAATGTTGGTATCATGAAATACTACACCGGAACAAATTTGGCTGTCACTGCCAATGGTACTTCTTCTGGAGCTTCCATTACTCCTACTATTACTAATAGTAATGTTGGAGCAGGTGTAAGTGCTAACAACAACTTTGCCGGTGCTTCTACTTCAACCCTCTACCGCGCTCGCCTTTCTGTGGCTTGGGCTGAATCAAGTAAAGCTGGTTTGGCTTCAGTTGGTCGTGGACCAAATGAAGAGTTGGGACGCTTTGTAATTACAAATACCGCTAATGGTACTGGTAATTTCTCAGCTTATGTTAAATATATCGATTTCAACATCACCACTACCATCTCCAATACCGCTAACCGCACATTGAAAGTGTATGCTGATAGTATTTCTAGTGCTGGTAACAACACTGGTTTACGCGCAACAACTCAATGGTATGCTTCCGGTAATCAGAATTTTGCTGATACAGCAATGACTGATAATGGTTTTACCGATGTAGAGATTGAGTCAGGAAAATCCAAGACATTTATTGTCACTATGGATTTGACTGATGCGACTCCAGCGAGTGGTAATGCTACACGCACTTTATCTCTTGGTTTACCTAATGCCTCTATCCACTGGTCTGATGGCATTTCGGATACTACCAAGATGAGTGAATTGCCAATGCAGCCACGGACATTCGTATTCTCAAACTAAGATAGGTCAAGAAGGTTAAACTTCACGACTCCTTAGCGAAAGAAATAAAAAACAACCCTCACAAAGGGTTGTTTTTTATTGTTTTTTTGCTATACTTAGAGATGTATATTTCTATGTCTTACGCATTTAAAAAAATTTTCCCTTGGCTTTTGTGTGCTGTGTTTGTGCTGCCTTTGGTTATTACGCCTGGGATTATGTTTCCATGGCATTTGGGAAAAACAGTCCTTTTCCAAATAATAATTGATTTGATCTGTGGTTTAATTATTCTGGCTGGTTTTTCGTACAATTATAAAAATTCAAACTGGCTCGATAAGACTATTTTTGCTTTTACAATCCTCTTGGTACTGAGTTCTTGCTGGGGGGTGAATTTTTCCCAAAGTTGGTGGGGAAATCAATCACGGGCTGATGGAGTATTGGTGTGGGTACACATGGTAGTTTTTTATGGTTTGCTCAAAGAATTGTTTAAAAATGATGGAGAGATAAAGAGAGTACTTGTTTTGAGTAGTGTCGTCGCGACCCTGGTGGCTTTAACCGGCGTTTTTCAAACTCACTTGCCACTCGCTTGGCAAAGTAATGTAGGAGAAAGATTGTCGGGAATTATTGGAAATCCGGCATTTTTAGCCAGTTATTTAGTGGTGAGTGTGGGCATAAGCACCGTAGCTTTTCTTTTTGTAAAAACAAGATGGCGCTGGTTATTGTTAGGAAATAGTATTTTTTTGGCAGTAGTTACTGTTTTAACCGGTACACGCGGAGCCTGGTTAGGTTTGTTTATGGGGTTGGTGGTGGCGAGTATAGTTTTTTTGAAGCGAGTATTTTTTCGAGGAAAAAAAGTGCTATGGTTGATGGGAGGGGTAGGGGCCGTTACAGCTGTTTTGGTGGGAGTAGCTTCGTACACCGGAATGTGGAAAAATTTTATCACCACTCGTTCATCTACGGTAGAAACTCGTCTTATGGCTTGGCAGATTGCCTGGGATGGTATACGCGAGCGGCCATGGGGTTGGGGAATGGGAAATTATGGCGTAGTATTTGATAAGCATTATAATCCAGAGTTTTTAAAGCATAGTTTGGCGGAAACAGTCTGGGATAAGCCACATAATGGGGTACTCGAGATGGCGGTGGGGGCGGGGATAGCTGGAGCGCTCTTGTATGTTTTAATTTTTGTGGTGGCTATATATCATGTTCTCACGAAAGATGAAAAACAGGTTGTTGGCCAAGCTACGGAATTTAACCACACAGACGCGCTGATGCGAGCTGTAATAGTTGGAGTGACGGTAGCTTATTTTGTACAAAAAATTTTTTTGTTTGATACGACAAATTCGCTTATTGTTTGGTATGCTTGGCTGGCTTTTATTTCGGTAAAATATGGTAATTCACTCTTAAGCCCGGCTTTATTGACCAAACAACGCAGTTGGATTCTAAAGCTGGTAGCTATCGGATTTTTACTTCTTGTCGGGTATAAGGTTCATTATTTATTATTGCAGCAGTCATTTTTTACCAGAATTTCGGATGAAAGTTTGCGCCCCAAGTTTTGGCAGGGGCCAGCGCAAGTTGCTATAGATACCAATGCAACCTATGGGGCTGAAACAAGTATATTTTTAGCACAAAAATTGGTTTATTTTTATAATCACGGCTTTATTAATCGAGCTGAGGATATACAGCCGGTAGCCGAAAAAATTGCCCTGAGCTTACATGCGTATGGTGTAAAATATCCTCATGATTTAACCTTTGCTTTGTGGGAAGGTCAGATTTATCTGGTGTTAGGCGATAAAGTAGATAAAGCTTATTTTTCTGTTGCCGAACAGGCTATGATGCGCGCCATCAGTATTGCTCCGCGCAAACAGGAAGTCCGATTTGTTTTAGGTCGAATTTATTTGGCGCAACAAAAGTGGCAAGAAGCTATTCTGGCCCACCAGGCAGCGGTAGCGATTGATACCAATGTTCCTTTGAGTCATTGGTATTTAGCTCTTAGTTTTGCATCGGCGGAGAAAAATAAGCAGGCTACCGATGAAATAGAGCAGGCAATTTTGTTGGGACAAAAATTGTCTCTTGATCAACAGTTGTATTTGGTAGATCTGTATGCCACGCAAAAAAATTATCCTAAAATTTTGCAAATTTATGAGAATTTGAAAAATCAAGATCCTCAAAATAGTACCTGGTATGTTAAGTTGGCCGCCACCTATGCTGCGGCTGGTGATAAAAAACAAGCCTTAGCCATGATTGCCGAGGTTTTAAAAATTGATCCAACTGCGCAAAAAGAAGCGCAAGCATTTATTAATAAAAATCACTTACAATAATATATGACCAAACGAACTCTATTTTTGGTATTTTTTCTTGGTTGCTTAGCTATGGTGGGAGTGGTGCTGGCTGGGTTATGGTATACAGGTCACCTGGGCAATGAGGGGCGTCGCTATGTATTGGCGGTACAAAGAGATAAAAAGTTGGCTTCAGTTTATAAAACCATTCAGGAAAACCAGGAAAAATTAGCTCATGATCCAGAAAATCAAAGTCTTTACCTTATTTTGGGTATAAAATGGAAAACTTTGGCTGAACAATCAACTGATAAAGCTGCAAAAAAATATTTTTTTACCCAGTCGCTCGCAATTTATGAGCGAGCTGTTGAATTGTTTGAGGGAAAAAACGCCCTTCTTTACTTAAATTCCGGGGTAATAGCTACTTCGTTAGAAGATTATGGTCGGGCCGAAAAGCATTATATGGATGCTATCAAATATTTTCCGTCTGATGCCGAAGCTTATATAAATTTAACCAATCTTTATATTTTCTACATTCCGTCTGAGCCGAAAAAAATTCTTGGTGTCTTTGACGCCGGTATTAAAAGTATGGTTGATTACAGTCGTCTTTTACAAGGTCGGGCCGAGTATTTTAAACGCATTAAAAAATATGAGGCTGCCTTAAATGACTACAAGATTCTGCTCATGGCTATGCCCAAAAATACAGGTTATCAGCAATCGGTGCAAGATTTGGAAGATTTACTTAAGCAAAAATAATTCTATGAAGCAAAAAATTGTAGGGTTAATTCGTTATTTGGTATTTGCTTCTTTTTTGGCGCCGCTCGTGGTAATGCCTAATTCCTTTATTTTTCCGTTTATTGTTCCAAAAGTTTTGTTTTTACGGACACTTATTCTGTTCATGATAGGGTTGTATTGTATCTTGCTCGCAATAAATTGGCAGGAATTTCGACCTCGTTTCAATTTGGTAAGTGTGAGCGTGCTGGCTTTTCTGCTGAGTTTTTTGGTCTCAAGCGTATTGGGAGTGGATTTTTACCATAGTCTTTGGGACAACCAAGAGCGTATGTTGGGTTTGTTTACGATCATTCATTATACAGCGCTCTTTTTTATTGCTCAGGTGGTATTTAAAAACTGGCAAGATTGGCGTCGGGTACTGCTTATTTTTTTGGCGTCGGGTTCGGTGGTGATGTTGATTGGCTGTTATCAAAAAATAGACCCCTTCTTTTTGCTTAATCAAGGTAGTGATCGGGTGGCCAGCACGCTGGGGAATGCTATTTATGTCGGTGGTCTGGGGTTATTTTTATTTTTTATCAGTTTGCTGCTTTTTTTAAAAGAGACATCACCCAGGTGGCGAGTGCTTCAGGCACTCGGCGGTTTACTCGCTCTGTTGGGGATGATTTTTAGTGGTACACGCGGCTCTCTCTTGGGACTCTTGGTAAGTTTGTTGGTAATTATTTTGGGGTATAGTTTGCTTTTAAAAAATCAACAAAAAGTTCGTATCGGTCTGGGTATTTTGTTTGGTGCGATAGTTTTGGGAGTGGGATTTTTATATATCAACCGGCAGGCTCTGTGGGTACAAAATATTCCTGCGGTTGGTCGTTTGGTGAGTTCAACCTTAAGTGGCGGTGGTATTAGCACGCGTATTATTGCTTGGAAAATAGCCATTGTCGCTTGGCGAGAGCATGTGGCTTTTGGTTGGGGGCCAAATAATTATTTTTATGCGTTTAATAAGTATTATGATCCACAGTCTTTGGAGCATTCGTATACTGAAACCTGGTTTGATAATGCGCATAATATTATTCTGAATACACTCACTACTCAGGGACTTGTAGGTCTGATTATTTATTTATCCTTGTTTGGGGTGGTGATCTTGAGTTTGTGGAAAAATAAAGAATTGCGCCAGGATGATTGTCACACTGTGATCATTTTGTCGGCATTTTTTGTGGCGCATTTGATACAAAACATTACGGTTTTTGAAAATCCTACTTCTTATCTGTATTTCTTTTTATCTTTGGCTTTTGTCAGCTCTATACTTTCTTCTTTAAAGAAAGCAAAAATTCAGGTTCAGCCTCAGGCTTTAGATAAAAAAATCAACGTGGTAACCGTAGGTGTGGTTGGACTCCTGACATTGGTAATGATTTACCTCAGCGATATTCAGCCGGCTAAAGCGAATGCCCAAACCTTCGTCGCTATGGCTTATATCAGTCAAAATCTCGAATACGGCTTGCCGTATATGAAAGCAGCGATGGGTTTTACCTCTCCGCATATTGATGACATCCGGAGTGATTTGGCTCGTACTGCAATTCAGACTCTGGCTGGTGAGTATAGCCGTTTGCCGAGAGTGGTAGTAACCGATGTGCTCACCACTGCTCGTGAAGCTTTGGAAAAAAATCTCATTTTACACCCACTCGATATTCGTTTGCATTTGTATTTGGCGCAGCTTCATCAACTGGATTTTAGTGTGAATAAAAATCCGGCTAGCTTGGTGGCGGGTGAGCAAATATTAGAACAGGGTCTCATATTGTCGCCGCGTCGGCAGCAGTTTGTATATGCACTCGCTAATTTTAAATTACAGCTTAATAAATCAGCTGAGGCTGTGGCCTTGGTAAAACAATCTATAGAGGATGATCGGAAGATTCCTGAAGGTTATTGGCGTTTGGCTTATACCTATTATATGATGCACAATTTGGCAGAGGCTCAGGCAGTTCTAAGTTTGGCAGTCAAACGAGGGGTGAGTTTTGATAACGATGACCAAGGCCAAAAAATTATTGCTCTTATTTTGGGTCAGTCAGCAGCTTCGAGTAGCAAGCAGTAGTTTGTTTAAGGAGTTGGTTGAGGCTATATTTTTGCGCTACGGTGTAAGCTTGGTTGGCGTAGGTTTCCATTTGGGCAGGGTGTTCTAGCGCAAAAACTAATTGCTGACTGAGGTCAGTAGCGTTATCCGGTTCGCAGAGTAAAGCGGTTTTTTGGTGCTCCAAGAGATCGGGAATGCCACCCACCCGGGTGCTGATAATAGGGACATGGGCTAGCATAGCTTCAAGAAGGGTATAAGGCAAACCTTCTTTGCGAGAAGGGAGAACAAACAGGTTAAAAGCTTGTAATGTATGAGCGGCGTTTTTGATAGTACCTACAAAATAGACTTTTTCTCGAAGATCAAGTTTGTGAGCCAGGTGTAGAAGGTTTTCTCGCTCTGGTCCGTCTCCGATGATACAAAATACCGTGTCATTATACGTTGCGATGTTGAGGGCAATGGCTTGCAAAAGAGTATCTAAACCTTTGGTGCGGTACAAGTTGGCGATAATTCCCACCCATTTTTTTGTCTGTGTAGGAAAAGCAGGAAGTTGAGTGTGGATGAGCTCGCGCGCTTCAGGAGTAGGGAGGAGTGTGGGAGGTTCAATGCCAAGAGGGATACAGGTTATTTTTGACGCTGGAATATGCAGGCTGTTTTGTCCGGTGGTGGTGTCGGAAGGCGAAAGGGTGATAGTAGTATTTTTGCGCCAACTGGTTATTTTTTCGAGCCAGGTAAAGAGTATCTTGGTGTATTTGCTCCCAGGTTCATTAAAAACCCAGCCATGTACCGTATAAACAATTTTTATGCGTGGAAAAAATAGAGCAGCGCAACTGCCGATAATTCCAGCTTTGGAGCTATTGAGGTGAACAATGTCAGGTTGTAAGCGACCGTAGAGATGAATGAGTTCCAGAATCGCGAGGCAATCATGCCAAATATGGATTTTTCGCACTAAGTGGTGCAGCGAAATAGTGCGTGGGGCAACTGGCGATGACGTATAAAAGGTTTGGAGTTTGTCGGCCAAATCGTTGTTGGCGCCCGATGAGCCGATGGCTACAGCAATAGTTGCCGTTGGTTGGTGGGTGGCTAGATCGTACACATATCGTTGTGCGCCACCCCAATGTCCGTCAGTTATAATATAAAGAATTTGCATAATTGACTTTATTGAATGCTTATACGATAATATACCTGTTATTTTAAAGCAAATAGTGTATGACAATTGTGGTAACCGGTGGGGCTGGTTTTATTGGTTCGCATCTGTGTGAACAGCTGTTGCAAACAGGACAACGGGTGATTTGTGTCGATAGTTTGCTCACCGGATCGCTCGTTAACATTGAGTCTTTGTTAACATTACCAGGTTTTTCATTTATACAACATGATATTGTTGAGCCGCTTTTTATTCCAGAAAAAGTTGATCAAATTTATAATTTGGCTTGCCCGGCTTCGCCAGTCCATTACCAGTCGAATCCGGTGCATACCATTAAAGCGAGTACGATTGGGGTTATAAATATGCTGGGTATGGCGCGTTTGCATAACGCGACCATTTTGCAGACATCTACTTCGGAAATTTATGGCGACCCGTTGGTGCATCCTCAGAGCGAAGAATATCGTGGTAATGTGAATACTATTGGTCCGCGTGCTTGCTACGATGAAAGCAAGCGTTGTGCCGAAGCACTTTTTTTTGATTATCGGCGCATGCATAATTTACGCATTAAAGTGGTGCGTATTTTTAATACATATGGACCAAAAATGGCCCTTAATGATGGCCGGGTGGTATCAAGCTTTGTGGTGCAGGCTTTGCAGGGTAAACCGATTACAATTGACGGAGACGGGTCACAAACCCGCAGTTTTTGCTATGTGGATGATTTGGTGGCCGGTTTAATACGTATGATGAATACGGTCGATGATGTTACCGGTCCGATAAATTTGGGTAACCCAGAAGAAATTACCGTCAAAAGTTTGGCGCAAAGGGTGGTTGATTTGGTGGGAAGTAAAAGTTCTCTCGCATACAGCCATGTCTTTCGTACCGATGACCCTATGCAGCGCTGTCCGGATATTACCAAAGCCTCGCAGGTATTAGGTTGGCACCCAACCATCAGCCTTGCGCAAGGTCTTGTTAAAACTGTTGATTATTTTAAAAAGCAAACGCAGGTATTATGAAACGTGTATTGATTTTTTCCACGGCTTATTTTCCTTTTGTGGGTGGGGCGGAGGTGGCGGTAAAAGAAATTACTGATCGATTACCAGACTATGAGTTTGAAATGGTAACTGCTCTGTTGGATAAAAAGTTGCCGCGTCAGGAAAAAATCGGCGCTATTATGGTACATCGCGTGGGCTGGGGGGTGCGATGGTTCGATAAGTTTTATCTCGCTCTTTTTGGCCATTATAAAGCCATGTCGTTGCACCGACAGGCGCCGTTTGCGAAAGCCTGGACAATTATGGCCAGTTACAATGGTTTTACAGCTTTAAATTTTAAACGTTTGAGCCAGGTAGGGTATCTGCTTACGCTCCAGGAAGGAGATACCAAAGCGCATATTTATAGTCGAGTCTGGTGGTGTTGGCTTTATTTTAAACAAATTTTTAGTGCTGCCACGGCCTTGCAGCCGATTAGTCATTATTTGCTCGACTGGGGTAAAGAGATGGGTTTTGCCGGTAAAGTTGCTGCAGTGATTCCTAACGGAGTGAATATGGGTCGATTTGTGCTCGCTGACGAAGAGCAGCGCATTGAGTACCGACAGCGTTTACGTGTTCAACACCATTTGCCGGACAATGCTAAAATTATTATTACTGCCTCGCGGCTGGTGAAGAAAAATGGGGTAAAAGATATTATTGAAGCTTTAATGTTTTTACCGAGCACGGTTTATCTGGCTATTGCCGGAACTGGTAAACTGGAGGCAAAACTCAAAAGTATGGTTAAAAAAAATCATTTGGAACAAAGAGTGTTGTTTTTGGGCCAAGTGGGTCATCGGGAGCTGCCGGAATTGCTCTGGGGGAGCAATGTCTTTTGTCGGCCGAGTCTATCTGAGGGGTTGGGGAATGCTTTTCTTGAAGCTATGGCCGCTGGCTTGCCGGTAGTAGCTACGCGCGTGGGTGGCATTCCGGATTTTTTGACCGATGGGGAAACAGGGCTATTTGTACAGACAGGCAATCCGCAAGACGTGGCTGCCAAAATTCAAACTATTTTAACAGATGAAAAATTGATGAAGCATTTGGTGGTGCGGGCTATGGCGAGGGTAAAAGAGCGTTATAGTTGGGAAAGAGTGGCCGCGCAGATGCGGGAAGTTTTATAATAATTATGAATATTTTACTGGCAGCGGATATTTTTCCTCCGGAATCGGGGGGGCCGGCGACATATGTGGTAACGCTCGCGCGTGAGCTGGTAGAGCGCGGGGACACAGTCACCGTTGTTTCCCTTAATCCAAATTCTGATAAAAACGTTTTGGACAAGCGTGTAAATTTGTTTTCGGTCAGGTTTAAAAATAAAATACTACGCTATAAACATTATTTGTGGCTACTGTTTAAACATGCTAAAAATAAGGATGTAATGTATGCGATGGGGCCAGTGAATGCTGGTTTTCTCGCCTATGTGATAGCGCGTTATTTGCGTCACAAAAAATTGATTGTCAAAGTGGTGGGGGATTATGCCTGGGAGCAAGCGCGAGTAAAAGGATTAACGACGGATTCGATCGATGATTTTCAGAAAAAAAAATATGCGGGAAAGATCAATTGGTTACAGAAGATTGAGAGACGAGTGGTGCAAGCGGCTGATGCAGTGATCACACCTTCAAACTATTTGAAGAACATAGTGGTCGGGTGGGGGGCATCAGAAAATAAGACGCACGTGGTGTATAATGCGGTAGAACTGCCAAGCGATATACCGGTCATACACCACCCGTCGGAGCAATGGATAGTAACAGTGGCGCGTTTAACCCCCTGGAAAGGCGTGCGAGCTTTGATTATGGCCGTTCTCGAACTCAAAAAGACCATGCCTCATGTAAAGCTGAAGATTGTGGGTGATGGTCCGGAAAAATCGGCTCTACAATCGTTGGTGGTTGAGGCTGAAGCTGGGGAAATGGTGGAATTTTTGGGAAATGTGCCTCGTACGCAAGGTTTGTCGTATATTCAGACAGCGAATGTTTTTGTGTTGAATAGTGGCTATGAAGGTTTCTCTCATGTCATACTCGAAGCTCAGGCTTTGGGGGTGCCGGTGCTGACTAGTCGAGTGGGCGGCAATCCGGAATTAGTGCCCAATGAACATCTTTTTGCTTTTAATGATAGAGAAGAAATAAAGAAAAAAATTGAAGAAGTGCTCAAGAGTCCGTTCCAGACCACCGGTCAGCCGGCAGAGATTATGCAAATCGATCATAAGCAGCCTCATTTTACTTCCTTTACGTTTGAAACAATGGTACAGGATACTAAAAAAATAATGGAGCAAATATGCGGCAAATGATGATCAGTCTTGATGCAAAAATATTTGATCCGCATTCCATGGTGGCGAAACGCATGGTAGCTTTGGGTATTGACCGCGAACTCGTTATTGTAATCCCGTGTCAGACACGTAAAAGAGTACAATTGAGCCCGACGGTAGCTGTGGTTGGTTCGGGTGGTCGTAATAAGATGATTCAATTTTTTTGTTTATTGCGGCAGTGTGGGCAGGTTTTGCGCAGCCAGGTATTTGATTCGCTGACGACCCAGGACCCATTTTTTATTGGGCTTATTGGTGTGTGGCTCAAAAAACAATTTTGTCTCCTACTTGAAGTCCAAATGCATGGCGATTTTTATAGTTCGTCGTACTATGTAAAAAGTGGTTTGGATAATTGGGTGCGTACCAGGTTGGGAAAATATGTATTGTGCCAAGCTGACCGGGTACGCGCAGTCAGTCAACGTGTGGCCCAAAGTTTGATAGGCTTGGGTCTTGAGCCTGAAAAAATAGTGCTCCAGCCAGTGGTAATTCCTCTTGTGACGATTGAACAGTATCAGCCAATTTTTGATGTGCACGAGCAATTTCCGCAGGCCAAAAAAATCGCCGTAGTCATGGGGCGGCTAGAGCCGATCAAAAATGTGCTGTGGTTGGTAGATGTGTGGCAAGACGTGGTGCGCGCTGAACCGAATTTTTTGCTCCTCATCGTGGGAGAAGGGAGTCAGAAAAAAGATATTAGTAGAGCGATTATCGAGTTAGGTTTGCAGCAGTCGGTACGTATTGTTGGTTTTACTTCTGATCCATATTCGTACCTCAAAACAGCTGACGTGTTGCTTTTTCCTAGTCTGAGTGAAGGGTATGGCATGGTGGCCATGGAAGCGCGAGCTGCCGGTTGCCCGGTTATTATGAATGATGTGGGGGTGGGCAATTTTGAACTACAACCAAGTGAACGATGCAAAATAATACCAGTGGCACGGCGCAAGCAATGGGTTGAAACAATTGTTGAAGTGCCGGTCAGAAAAAAAATAGTATGAAATTGCTTATTTTAACACAAAAAGTAGATAAAAATGATGAAGCGCTGGGGTTTTTTCATGCCTGGATTCAAGAACTGGCACAGTATTGTACCGAGCTCACGGTAGTGTGTCTTGAAAAAGGGGAATATGATTTGCCGCCTCATGTACGAGTGCTGAGTTTGGGGAAAGAGCAAAAAAAATCTCATCGGCAATATATAACTCGCTTTTATAATTTTATCTGGCGAGAACGTAAAAAATACGACAGCGTTTTTGTGCATATGAATAAAGAGTATGTGCTCTTGGGTGGGTTGCTCTGGCGATTTATGAAAAAACGAGTGGTTTTTTGGTATACCCACCCTGCGGTCAATTGGAGTTTACGTTTAGCGGTTGGTTTAAGTTCGTTGGTGGTTACCTCTCACTCCCTGGCTTGTGGAGTGAAGAGCTCTAAGGTGCAGGTGTTAGGTCATGGTATCGATACTGATCTTTTTTGTAAAGTTTTTATAGAGCGGTCGAAAACCCAGGTAACGCAACTTTTGTTTTTGGGGCGAATTGCACCGGTGAAAAATGTGGTTCAGCTGGTGTCGGCTTTTGCCGAGCTCAACAAAACCGGTGGAGAATATTTTTTGCATATTGTGGGTAGTGCTTTGCCTCGGGATAAAAGTTATAATGAGGAAGTGGTAGAAAGAATAGCGTCTTTGGGTTTGGTAGATCGGGTGCATTGGTGGGGAGGAGTTAAGCCCAGTGCTGCGGTAGATTTTTATAACCGGAATGATATCTTTATTAATCTGACGCGGACCGGGAGTTTTGATAAGACTATTCTTGAAGCTATGGCCAGCGGGTGTTTGGTGGTAATATGTAATCGCGCGTTTGAAAGTGTTTTGGGACCAGAACTGGCCGCTTTCCTTTTATTTAAAGAGAATGATTCAAAAGATTTGGCGCAGAAGATTTTTTATCTAAGCAATCTTTCTCAGGAAAAGCAAGAAGATATTCGTCGTCAACTTCGTAGTATTGTAGTGGAACGCTATAGCTTAAAACAGCTTATTTTACGTCTTTGCCAACTTTTTTAGTTTATAAAAACATGTTAAAGCAAAATTGGGTTTTTACTTTCAAACAGAATTTAAAGCAAGTGGTTATTTTTTGGCTATCTTTGTTTTCGGATGGGAGCAATCTTCGTGATCGGGCCAGTATTTTAATGTATCATTCAGTTGGGGAAAACAAAGCTTTTTTTACCGTAAAAAAAGCCAATCTCGAGCGGCAGCTAGAATATTTGCATAAGCAGAATTTCAAAGTCATCCTTCTTTCAGAATTGATTAAAAAAATACATCGCCGAGAAGATATTTCCCGAAATGTCGTTATTACGTGCGATGATGGGTTTAAAGACTTTTACACCACCTTTTTTCCGCTGTTAAAGAAATTTAATTTTAAAGCTACTGTTTTTATCGCTACCGGTTTCATTGGCGCGTCGTTTACAAATTCCGAAGGTATTAGATTACCAACCATGACTCGAGGCGAACTAAGCGAACTTCAATATTCTGGTTTGGTTGAACTTATGCCGCATGCCCATACTCATCCAGATTTTGATCGTATTAAATTTGAGGTTGCGCAGGATGAGATAAAACAATCGGTTGATGTTTTAACATCTGTGACCGGGCAGACAAAAGATCTTTTATTCTCTTTTCCAAGAGGTCGATATACTCAAGAAATACTAGAATACTTGAGGTCAACACAGATTTTTATAGGTGCGGTGAGTGTGACGCCAGGTCTAGTGCGTACAGGATCAGATTTATTTTGCTTGCCTCGTAATCCGGTAGATTCACTCACGTCTTTTTTGGAATTTAAAAGTAAGTTCTCGAATGTTATCGAGCACTATAATTTCTTTAAAAAATGTCTCAAGTAATTGATTTTCTTCGTCAGATCTTGCGCGGTAAAACTATTTATCGAGTTCTTTTTAATTGGCAAGTGAGACAATTGACCCAACCAATAAGTGGTCCTGTCCTTGATTTAGCGAGTGGATGGTGTCCCAGTTATTTACGTTACTTACCGCCATCTATTCAACTTGTTAAAACTGATTACCCCTGGCGCCAGGGGATCGATACGGTAGTTGATATTAACCAAAATCTTCCTTTTGCAAATGAAAGTTATAGCACAATTTTTTTCTTTAATGCTTTGTATATAATTAAAAAACGAGATTCCTTTTATGAGGAAGTATTTCGAATTTTGCGCCCAGGAGGTCAAATTATTTTGTCCATGCCTTTCGTTTCTTCGGAAATCTCTGAGCCTGATGATTATGTGCGTCTTACCGCGCAAGGATTGCGTACTGAGTTGATGCAGGCAGGTTTTCGTGATGTTGTTATCAAACGTTTTGGTGAGCGCTGTACTGCGAGCGCATATTTACTCCATCCTTTTTATTATTTTAATTTTATTCGTTGCCTGGTGTATGCTCTTGCGATGGTGGGAGACAAACTTATTCCAAAAAAATTAAAAGATCAGCACCCAACGCCGCTTGGTTATATGGTCATAGCCAAAAAATAGTCATTATGAAAATATTTTATCTTGCTAATATTCGTCTGCCTACGGAAAAAGCTCATGGGATTCAGATTATGAATATGTGTGCTGCCTTTGCTGTGTGTGGCGTAGAGGTTGTGCTTATCGTGCCGCGGCGAAAAAATAGTATTAAGGATAACCCATTTCATTTTTATACTATTAAACCAAGTTTTACAATAATATATTTACCTTGCTTAGACCTTATTCCCTTTGAAAAATGGTTGGGTCGGGCAGCTTTTTATATTCAGTCGCTGAGTTTTTTAATGGTCTGTAGAGTCTATGCTCTTTTTAAAAATTATGATTATATCTACACAAGAGACTTGTGGGTAACCAGTTTGTTTACCTCGGTGATTCTTGAATTACATACTATTTCAGGTAGAATTAAAAAAATGCTGAGTTTGTGGAAAAAACATTTGAGTAAATGTATAGTTCTGACCCAGGCCATGGCGCGTGACCTGGAACATATAGGTTTCCTCCCCTCACAAATAAAAGTGGCGCCTGATGGGGTGGATTTGCCACGATTTCAGGTTGGTGAAACAAAAACAGGCGCTCGGGAAAAAGTTGGTTTACCGAATGACAAAATATTGCTAGGATACGTGGGTATGCTGCGGACTATGGGTGTAGAAAAAGGCCTCAGCATACTGGTACAAGCATTGGTTGGGCTCAGTGAGCAGGTTTGCCTTGTGGTGGTGGGTGGCCATAATGACGATATTTTTGCCTACCAGACATTGGCATGTTCGCTCGGCGTAGAAGATCGAGTGTTCTTCGTAGGCCAGGTGCCACACGCCATGATCCCGGTATATTTGAGGAGTTTTGATATGGTAGCTGCCCCTTTTCCGCCTACGGAGCATTATATGCATTATATGTCGCCGCTTAAATTATTTGAGTATATGGCGAGCGGTAAGCCTATTATTGCCTCTGATTTACCGAGTATGCGCGAGGTCTTGAACGAAGAGGGCGCGTTTTGGGTGAAAGAGCATAATGCGGACGTCTGGCGCGAGAAAATAGCGTACGTGTTGCTTCATACTGCTGAGGCAGAACAAAAAGCAGTAATTTCTTATGAGGGGGTAAAAAAATTACAATGGCAAGATCGGGCAGAGCGGATAATAGATTTTTTGCAGAAGAGATAAAATATGTTTTTTTTAAAAAAATTATTGTGGTACATGGTTGATCGAGGTCAAGAACTGGTCAACCGGATGCGTGCTATGGTGTGGTGTCTGCTGCTTCCTGGGCCGTCCAAGGGGTTGCGCGTTTTGGGAAAAATATGGGTTGATCCAGTGTATAATCTTTTTGTCGGAGAAAATGTGGTGCTGAACGAAGGAGTGTATATTAATGCTCGTGCCAAAGTTTTTATTGGTGATAATGTTCATCTGTCTTCGCATGTGATAATTCATGCTGGCAGTTTGGATTTGACCCGGGCGGATCGGCCGCATCAGGCGCAGAGTGTAGTAATAGAAGAGGGGGTATGGGTAGCGTCCGGGGTCATTATTAATCCGGGTGTGACCATCCACCAGGGGGCAGTGGTTGGTGCCGGGGCAGTGGTTACTTCTGATATTCCAGCCTATACACTATGTGCGGGTGTTCCGGCTCGAGTTATCCGCACCCTGCAGAAAGGTAGTTGAGTATGAGAGTGATAAAAAATATTTTTGGTTTTAAAACTCTGAACTGTGTTTTAGAACGGCCGAGCCAGGTAGAAACGCTTAAAAAACATTTTAGTCGTATTCAATTTTTGTCGTATGAACCTTTGGTTTTAGATGATTTTTATTGTCGGCAGAAGCTAACCACAGTGATTGACTTAACGCTCGGCGAGACGGAAGTATTTCAGCGTTTCAATAAAACTTGCCGTAATGAAATTCGTCAGAGTGCAAAAATACCCGAGCTGTCGTTCATTGGTCAGCAGGATTTTGTACCGGCGGCGGCCTATGCGGTATACGCCCAGCATGAATACGCCCAGCAGCGAGTACCAGAGCGTGTGGCAGAATTTAAGGGATGTCATTTTTTTTATGCTCAATACCAAGGAGTGGTGATTGCTACCGTCACTGTTTATGAAACAGAACAGTATTTGCGAGTAAAGACGATTAGTTCTTTGCGGTTGGATTCGGCGCCGGCCATAATAAAAATTATTTCTCTTGCCAGTCGATCTTTAATCTGGGAAATATGCCGCTATGGCTTGGCTCACAAAAAACGAGGAGTTGATTTGGCCGGGGTTAATTTGGTGGAAGAAGCGAAGCAAGGGATAACCCAGTTTAAATTGAGTTTTGGTGGAGGTATGGTTCCAGAGTATACGTATATTTATAAATCACGTTTTTTTCGCGCGGCGGAAAAAATGGTGGGTATCCGACTGTTTTGGAAACGTTTTTTTTATACTTGGTTGAAAAAAATATGATTATCGTATTGGCGTATCATTCGGTAGCTCCGGGTAGCGACTATGCTTACGCTGTAAGTCCAGAAGATTTTCGTTGGCAGTTGCAATATTTAAAGCAGCGGTGTTTTCAATTTATTACCATCCAGGCGTTTGAAACTATATTACGTTCCGGTACTACTCCGGATGGGAATTATGCTGTGGTAACGTTTGATGATGGATATAGGGATAATTGGCAGTATGCTTGGCCGATTTTGCAAGAAATGGAGATTCCGGCGACGATTTTTTTGATCAGTAACCTGATTGGCAAAACAATGAATGGAATGAGCATGCTCTCTTTGGCTGAAATTCAATCGTTGCAGGCTGCGGGGGGTATAGATTTTGGTAGTCATACCCAAACTCATTATTTTATAAATAGCACGGACGTATCCGCTGTTCAAAAAGAACTTGCTGCTTCAAAGCAAGATCTGACGCAGTGGCTGGGGCAAGAGATACGATATTTTGCTTATCCCAAGGGCAAGTATGCCCCAGCTAATCTATCGGCAGTGAGAAATTGTTATGCTCTCGCGTTTGCAACGGATGGGTTGATAGAAAAAGTATCCCGTATTGACCCGATTTTGGTGCCGCGCGTGACCTTGTCAAAATATATGTCTCGAAACAAGTTTATTTTGAGTACGAAACAATGGTTTTGGTGGTTGAAAAAAATAAAAAAATATGCCACTCGTTAGTATTATTATTGCGAGTTATAATCGCAGCGAAAAATTGTATACTTGTTTGCAGAGTTTGGTATGTCAAGAGGGGATTGAATATGAGGTGGTGGTAGTGGACGATGGTTCTACGGATGATACGCAAGCTATGCTTCGAGCCAATTTTTTGCCGCCGTTGTTTCGTTCAATCCGTCTCGATAAAAATTATGGCGCTTACTACGCTCGTAATGTTGGTATTGATGCGGCCCAAGGGGAGTGGATACTTATTTGGGATAGTGATGATATTTTGTATCCGGAAGCGTTGCGCCAGCTAGTCGGGGTCGCAATACGCGAGACAAGTGTGGGTATGGTTTATGCGCCGGCTGATTTTTTTCGTCAGGATAAGCGAGAGACACATGCTCAACGGCTGAGCGGCTGGGTGAGCTATGCAGAAATTTTACAGGGAAAAATACCTAAAAACGATGTGGTGATTTTGGTGCGAAAAAATACAATTGGCGATATTCGTTTTTATGGCCCGAATTTGGATTTTAGTTTTTACTTAGCAGTCGCTCAACAGACAAAAATGTACCACTTGAATATCGTTTTAGGAAAAGTTTTTTTATTGTCGGATGCTCTTTCGGAGACCCTCAAAAGACGGGTGCCAAATAGTGAAAAATCTATTCTGCGAGCGCGGGGCTTGCAGAAGTTTTTAGCTCTGGCGGGTAGTGATTTAAAAAAATACGCGCCGGAGCGGTATTATAATTGTACTTATGGTGCGTCCCTTGGTTTTATATTGGCGGACAAGCTCAATTTGGCGCGGTTTTTTGCCGCCGAAACCTGGCGTGGCCGAAAACGAGTGAGTGATTTACTCATTCTTTTTGGAGCCTATTTTCCCTTGGCATCTATTATGCTGCGTTTGAGTTTTAAACTCAAAAAAATATTTTTGAAAAAAATAAATACTTAGTATTAATTTTTTGTATGTTGGCAAATAATCAAACTTATTTTAAACAGCATGTGGCTGAATACGAAGCTTCTTATTTGCGCACCGACGAGGAGGTTTTAGTTCGGCGGTATTTTGTCAATACTCAGGGAAAATTATTGGTTTTGGGCTGTGGTGCTGGACGAACATTACGACCACTCCATGAAATGGGGTTTGCAGTGACAGGAGTGGATTTTGTTCCGGAAATGGTAGCGGCTGCCAAATTGGCACTGGCACTTTTGCCGGTTGCTGTAGAACAAATGGATGCGGCGCAATTAGGATTTGCTGACCAGAGTTTTGACTATGTGTTTTTTCCGTTTCATGGCATTGATTATGTAACTCCGGATATTTATGCGGCTGTAAAAGAGGCGGCTCGAGTTTTACGGCCAAACGGGGTATTTATTTTTAATTCGCATAATCGTTTTTTTCTCAAAAAACTCCATTGTCTTTTTTCCGGTCCGGTGGCGGAATATAGTGGTCTTTTAACATACCGGACACTGGGTTGGTGGGAAAAAAGGAAAATGAGAGCTTATTTTAAGGGTGTGCAGGTGAAGCAGCGCATCAGCCTGCTGCCTTGGCGCGAGGCCAATTGGAAAGATCGGTTGTATAAATTACTCCCTTTTCTCAATAAATCGACTTATTTTGTTTGCAAAAACCCATTGGTGGCAAAAAAGTCAGTTTAGCGAGGATGGCGAAAAAGAAGATAGCTTATTAAGAGGCTGTCTCCTACTTTTAAAATGATGTAGGAGATTAAAAGACCTTTTACTCCGTACCAATAAATAAAAGGAAAACTGATAAAAATATTGACGGCGGTATCAAAGATATTAATAATATACTGCTCTTTGATAAGTCGTTTGGCGGATAAAATAGAACTCAGTAGTATATTTATGCCGGTAAAAATAAGCGAAGGTGCATACAACTGGGAAAGGCCAATAGCTTCGGGATACTTAACAAAGAAGGTGTTGTACAGAAAAGGGGCTAGCAAGATATAAAGAATTATGCCCACACTCAAGAAGCTGATAAATGGAAAAATTTTTTTGGCGAAACTTGTTAAATGCATGATTTTCCATTTGTCTTGAGAGAATTTTTGAATAAAAATATTGCTGATGCCGGCGAGTAGTCCGCGGACTTGTTCGACGGGAGCAATGGCAATGGCGCACAAAGCAATGCTCGCCGGTCCCAAAAAATGAAATAAGGCTATTTGCTGGATATATCCGGTGATTAAACTGGCAATTTTCATGACGCTCAGGTGTTTCCCGTAGGTGAGGGCACTGGGGTCGGAAATGCTGTTTGGGTTGACTAGTTTTTTGGTGCGCAGATAAAAAAACAGGCGCAAAAAAAAGTTGAGGGCAAAATAACAAAAAACAATGATAAAAATATTTTTGGTAAGAATAATGGTTGTTGCAATTCCCAGTGCAAAGCAGATTTTAAGTATGCTGTCGTAAACGACACTGGTTTTAAAGAGTCCTTTCCCATTTAAAAAAGAAGTAAACAGGTATAAGGGATCAAAAATAGGCGTAAAAAGAGCACAAATGAGGATGAGTAAAGCTAAAACCGCGTTGTGTTGAAAAAAATAATAGGTGCTCGCTATTATTCCCGAGAGGAGTCCAAGTAGTCCCCACCGTACTTTTTTGGTAAAAATAGTGTTGAGTGTTTGGTCGTAACCCCGGGCAACGGAATTGAGGAGGGCGTTGTTGGCGCCGCTGAGAGTAAAAATAGTGAGCAGGCCGGTAATGGTGCCGGTGATGTATTTGTAGAGGCCAAAATTTTCTTTGGAAAGAAAGTGGGCAAAGGCAATGGAAATCGCAAAACTGGCGAGACTGGATACAAACTGTCCAATAGTCAGCCAAAAACTATTGGTAATAAAATAGGTGATATTTATCTGCGTATATTTTTGTAAAAGCGCCAGATTAGAGGATATTTTTTCTCGCAACAGGTTCAAAAACATAGAAGTGAAGAGGTTAGAAGCTGCCTCATACTAACATTTTTGACTCTTTCCGACAATTGCAGTGTATTGTAATATTTAGTTTTTTCGCTATAATAGAGGGCATTCATATTAAATAGCAGGTTTATGAAAATCCTTTATATAGGCGGTGGGTTTGTGGGAGCGTGCAGCGCAGCTGTCTCGGCCGATTCTGGTCATGATACACTGGTTTATGATATTGACGCCCAAAAAGTAGCCAAGCTGAGTAGTGGTAATCCTGTAGAGATAGCCTCTTGTTTGCACGAAGAAGGCCTGGCAGACCTTATTATTCGCAGTAAACAACGCCTCACTTTTACCAATGATATTACTTTGGTGGAGACGTGGGCAAAAGAGGTGGATGCTGTTTTTGTATGCGTACCAACTCCAGAAAAGCCGGGTAGTCAAGGTGAAACTGATTTGAAATTTTATGAAAAAGCAGTAGCATTAATTGGGCCCATATTAGTAATGGGTCAACAAAAACGTCAAGAGCAAAAAAGAATTATTATTATCAATAAAAGTACAGTTCCGGTACAAATGATTGATTTTACCAAAGAATTATTTGTTCAGCATGGCTTGACGAACTTTGGGATTGTTTCTAATCCGGAATTTCTTATTGAAGGTAAAGCGGTGGAAGGTTCGATTCATCCGGATCGAGTGGTGGTAGGCGCAGAATGCGAAGAAGATTTTAAGATCATGCGCCAAGTTTATCAGCGTTTTTACGATTCTGTTAACGTAAAATACATCGAGGTTAATCCTTACGAAGCTTCCGCCGCTAAACTCCTGGCCAATTTTTTGTTGTTTAGTCGAATTGTAATGGCTTACGATGTAGTAGGTCGGGTCGCGGAGATTTTCCCGGGCTTGAACTACGAAAAAATACGCCATATTTTAGTAACAGAACCACGTATTGGCAGTTGGGGATTTTATAACAGTCTCTATTCGGGTGGCAGTTGTTTTACCAAAGATGCGGCTTCGCTCGCGCACCAAATGGAAGAAATGGGTGCAAATGCCAGTATTGTACGCAATGTAATTGATGCGAATGTATTTCAGCTTGATCATTTTTTTAATCGCTCAGTTGAAGCCGGCTTTGATTGGAAGGATAAGACAGTGGCTGTACTGGGGCTTGCTTTTAAACAAAATACCAATGATATTCGTAATTCTGGAGCCATTATGATGGTGGAAAAACTGCTGGGTGCTGGTGTCAAAAAAATTCAGGTTTATGATCCGGTGGCCATGCCAGAAACTAAAAATTACTTTTCGGTAGAAAAAAATCCACTGAACGAAAAAATTATTTACGCTGCCGATGAAGCGCAAGCATTGAAAGGAACGGAAGCCTTGGTAATTTGTACCGATTGGCAACAGTTTAAAACGTTGCCGACCCTTATTCGTAGTAGTTTAAAAGCACCATACCTTATTATGGATGGTCGGCGCATACTGGTAACTGGTTTTGAAGATTTAAAAATGGCCGGGTTCACAGTTATTTCCGTCGGGTCGCCAACATTTAACTAATATATTATATTTTTATGATTCATTTTTCGTCTCTCGAAAATCGTCAGGAAAAAATTGCCGTGGTTGGTTTGGGGTATGTTGGCTTGCCGCTGGCTGTAGCTTTATCACGTCATTTTCAAGTGGTGGGTTTTGATGTCAATAAAGAAAGAATTGGTAGTTTGCAATCGGCCGTCGACAAAACTGGCGAAGTTTCAGAAAATGATCTCAAAAATTCATCTCTTATCTATGCCTTTGACCCAGCATGCTTGAAGGAGTGCAAATTTCTTATTGTGGCCGTGCCAACACCGGTGCGTGAAGGGAATATTCCAGATCTGGGACTGGTAGAAAGAGCGAGTGCCATGATTGGCCAAAATTTGGGTGAGGGCAGTATTGTTGTCTATGAATCAACCGTTTATCCGGGCGTGACCGAAGATATTTGTTTGCCGATTATTGAAAAGCAGTCAGGGTTTAAAGCTGGGGTTGGATTTAAACTCGGTTATTCGCCAGAACGCATTAACCCGGGCGATAAGGAACATACCATTCATACGGTTACCAAGATCGTGTCTGGTATGGATGCCGAAACCCTTGAGGTAGTAAGTAAAGTATACAGTAAAATTACGAAAGTTTACGAAGCTTCGAGTATAAAAGTGGCGGAAGCGGCTAAGGTTATCGAGAATACGCAGCGTGATGTAAATATTGCGCTTATGAATGAGCTGGCCGTTATTTTCTCCAAAATGGACATTAGTACTTACGAAGTTCTCAAAGCAGCCGGCACCAAATGGAACTTTTTACCGTTTACCCCAGGGTTGGTCGGCGGACACTGCATTGGTGTTGATCCCTATTATTTAACATATAAAGCGGAAACCTTGGGCTACCACCCAGAAGTTATTCTCTCAGGCCGTAAAATTAACGATGGGATGGGCACTTGGATTGTCAGTGAAGTCTTTAAAAAAATGATCCAAGCCGGAAAAAATTTGAAGGAAGCGAAGATTTTACTCATCGGTATGACATTTAAAGAAAATGTACCGGATGTGCGCAATGCACGTAGTTTTGATATTTATAAAGAAATTGTAAGCTATGGTATTACCCCAGATGTTTACGATCCGATGGCAGATGCCAAAGATGTAAAACATGAGTATGATATTGATCTCGTAACAAAAGAAAAATTAAACAGTTATGATGCAGTATTTGTAGCAGTTTCCCATGCGGAAATTAAAAACATGTCTCTCGCTGAATGGCAAAAGATGCTCAAACCAAAAGCCTTTGTTGCTGATATTAAAAATGTTCTTAAAAAAGATGATATAGAAAAGCAGGGTTGGGTTTATTGGACGCTGTAAAACAAGATGCAAAATTCAGATAGAAAAATACATTTTAAGCTTTTAGCTGTTAGGTTTAAAATTTTTGCTCATTGTCATGGCGAGGAGCGAAGTGACCTACCTGCTAGCAAACATAAAAACAATTGACGGTAAAGTTTTCTCATAGCTCACAGCTAAATACTTAATACATAATTCGTTATTTAAAATTCAAATTCAACACCTCAAAGCTAAAAGCTCCTAGCCCACAGCTCATCCTTGGCACCTAAAACCTAACCACTAAAACCTAACCACTAAAACCTGAAACCTTAATTTTTAATTCTAAATACTTTGTTCATATCGTATGTCTCATTATCTTGTAACCGGGGGGGCTGGTTTTATTGGTACTAATCTTGTGAAACAGCTTTTGGCTGAAGGACACCAGGTGCGTGTTATTGATAGTTACGCCGGTGGGAAAAAGCCTGAGCGTTTTCAAGCCGGAGCTGAGTATGTTGAAGGGGATGTTCGATCAAAAACAGACCTGGATAAAGTGTGTGTCGGAATTGATGGAATTTTTCACCTAGCTGCTTTGCCGCGAGTTATCTTTTCCATAGAAAATCCGGTGGAAACGCACGATGTAAACGTAAATGGTACCTTAAATGTTTTGCTCGCAGCAAAAGAACATAAGATTAAACGGGTGGTTTTTGCTACTTCATCCTCTGCCTATGGTGATCAAGAAGTTTTTCCACTCAAGGAAGACGGGGTGATTAAAAAACCTTTAAGTCCTTATGCGCTCCACAAGCTTATCGGTGAGGAGTATTGTCGATTATTTAGTAATTTATATGGACTTGAAACAGTATCTTTATGTTTTTTTAATGTCTACGGGCCATATTTTGATCCGGAAGGCGCCTATGCTTTAGTAATTGGTAGATTTTTAAAACAGAGGAAAGATAACTTGCCGATGACTATTCGTGGGGACGGCGAAATGTACCGTGATTATACGCACGTGTTTGATATCGTGCGCGCTAATATTCTCGCCATGACCAAAGACACGGTAGGGAAGGGAGAAGTTATTAATGTGGGTAATGGTCATCCGCATTCGGTAAATGAACTGGTAAAAATGATTGGCGGCGAGTATGTATTTGTGCCGGCTTTGCCGGGGGAAGCCAAATTTACCCATGCGGATAATACGAAAGCAAGAGAACTGTTGGGTTGGCAGCCGACGATTGCACTTGAAGATGGGGTGAAGCAGCTTAAAAAAGAGTATGGGGTGGAATAATTTTGGTAAAAAAATAAACCGCCTTTATTTATAATAAAGGCGGTTATAAAATTAATAGAGCAGTGATTTGCTTGTTGAGAGAAATTGTCTTATTTTTTTCTTCTCTCTCTTTCCTCTCTTTCTTTTTTATTGTGTTCAGCTACTTGTTTCGCTAGCCATACGGCGTTAGCACCGATTGCCCGTTGATCAAAAATCAAGTTGGGGTGCAAAACTGGTCGAATGGTGACCTGTAGAGGGTCTGTCTCAGCAGGTTGTTTTTGAGGAATGGTTGCTTCTTCGGGTATAAAAGAGCGTCTTTCCATATAGATAGAATGAATAGTATGCTTAATAAAAAACCGCTCGGAAAAAGCGGTTTTTTGAAATTTATGCGCTCACCACGTTGGCGTATTTGGCAGTTTTAAGAGTGCCGTCAAAGCGAAGGCGTTTGCGGTTGGTGAATTTGACGGTGCCATTAACAAGTGAGAGTAAGGTGTCGTCACCGCCACGTTTGACATTTTTACCAGCATGGATTTTGGTACCGCGTTGGCGAACGATAATCATGCCTTTTTTGATAACTTGGCCATCATGGATTTTGATACCAAGGCGTTTTGATCGGGAATCGCGACCCAGTTGGGTAGAGCCACCGGCTTTCTTATGAGACATATGCGTGTCTAAAAATCAGAAAATTTAAAGTAATATGTAGGTAAATTATACGGGATAAGAGAAATATTGTCAATAGGGCTAAGGTTTGTTATTATTACTAAATATTCAAGGTTAAATCGACTAACAGTATGTTGTACAGATGGAAAAATTTTTTTAAGAATCGCTTTATTGTAAGCGTTTTTTTTATGTCAGTGGCGCTGTGGTTGGCTGAAATGGCGGACATTTTTTTTCGATTGAAAGCGCGTGGTTCAGTATTTTTGCATTATGATGTGGTCATGGGGGTTAACTTACAGGGGCAGTGGTGGGAAATGTATTATTTGCCGCTCGGCGGAGCCGTCATACTCGCTGTCAATACCGGACTCGCATTTGTGTTCTATCCGAAAAATAAGCTGCTCGGCACCGTTATTGTGGCCATCACGGCTGTTTTAGAGCTCATATTACTGGTATCTATTCGTTTGATTGTGAATATTAACCTGTAAAGTGTATGGAAAAAAAGAATGGAATACACCGGGTAGACAGAACTTTTCTGGGGGTAATTCTCGTTTTAGTTTTGTTTGGTCTGGTTTCCCTGTCATCAGCGAGTGTGGCTATTGGCTATGCCAAGTATCAGGATATTTATTTTTTTGTAAAAAGACAATTGTTATTTGGGTATTTGCCGGGTTTTTTTCTTTTTTGGCTGTGTTCACGTCTTAATTATCAAGTGTGGAAAAAATGGAGTTGGCCGCTCTACGGACTTTCATTATTGCTTTTGTTGTTGATTTTTGTTCCGGGAGTGGGGGCCACCATTAACGGCTCGCGCAGCTGGCTGCATCTTTTTGGTGTTAGTTTTCAACCCTCGGAGCTATTAAAACTCAGTATTGTTATTACGCTCAGCCATCTTTTGGCTGGCGGTAAGCATGATTGGCAAGATTGGAAAAATACCCTGCTGCCGATTTTAGGAGTGATTTCCCCGGGTGTTTTATTGGTTTTATTACAGCCGGATATTGGCACATTATCGATTATAAGCGTTATTATTTTTGCCATGCTGTACACGGCCAAAGTGCCGTGGCGGCAACTGGGAGTGCTTGTAGCGATAGGCATATTAGCTTTTGCCATGGTGTTGGTATTATCGCCACGACGAGCTGGTCGGTTGACGACTTTTTTGCATCCTGAGCTTGAGGCGCAAGGGGTAGGGTACCAAGTCAACCAGGCTTTTTTGGCGGTAGGGACCGGTGGGTGGTGGGGGTTGGGTTTGGGTCATTCCCGACAGAAGTTTCAATATCTGCCGGAAGTGAATGCTGATTCGATTTATGCTATTATTGCTGAGGAGAATGGTTTTTTTGTTTCCACAGCCTTGATTGGCATGATTTTTTTCATTGGTGCGCGTGGGTTTAAGATCGCTCGGGGCGCGTCAGATGAATTTGGGACCTATTTGGTGACTGGTTTTATGGTTTGGTTCCTCTGGCAATCATGTCTGAATATCGGTGCTATGGTCGGAGCTTTGCCACTCACCGGGGTACCGCTACCGCTCGTGAGCCACGGTGGTTCGGCGGTGGTAACCATGTTGATGGCGCTTGCTATTGTGGTTAACGTAAGTAAAACCAGTAAAATTAACTAATACACTATGAAGTTACTTGTTACCGGAGGGGCGGGATTTATCGGAGCCAATTTTATCCACCATATTCTTAAAAAATATCCAAATTATACGGTTATTAATTTGGATGCTTTAACGTACGCTGGTAATTTGGAAAATTTGGCCGGTGTTGAGAAAAATTCTAATTATCGGTTTGTTAAAGGTGATATCACGGATCGCGAAATGGTTGGCGGCTTAGTAAAAGGAGTGGATGCGGTTATCCATTTTGCGGCCGAGAGTCATGTGGATCGGTCTATTCTCGACCCAAGTAGTTTTATAAAAACGAATGTACTGGGTACCCAAGTACTCCTCGACGCCGCGCGACAATATAATACTCGTTTTCACCATGTTTCTACTGACGAAGTGTTTGGTGCGCTTTCGGCGACTGATCCGGCGTTCAGCGAAAAAACCCCGTATGATCCGCGCAGTCCGTATTCAGCTTCGAAAGCCGCTTCCGATCATTTGGTCCGAGCCTATTTTCATACCTATGGTTTGCCAATCACTATCTCCAATTGCTCTAATAATTACGGCCCATACCAATTTCCGGAGAAACTTATTCCGCTCGCAATTACCAATATTTTGGCCGGTAAGAAAATTCCAGTGTACGGCGACGGCTTGCAGATCCGTGATTGGATTCATGTGGAAGACCATAATCGAGGAGTGGATGCAATTTTGCACCAAGGGAAAATAGGGGAATCGTATTGCTTGGGTGGAAACAGTGAACTTGCGAATATTGTACTCGTTCGCAAACTGTTAGAAATTCTGGATAAAGATGAGAGTTCAATTGAATATGTAAAAGATCGACCAGGGCATGACCGGCGTTATGCGATTGATTTTACCAAAGCGCAGACAGAGCTTGGTTGGAGTCCGGAAATAGATTTTGCCACCGGTTTACAAGAGACAGTAGAATGGTACAAGAATAATGAAGATTGGGTAAAAAACTGTAAAAGTGGCGAATATCAAACGTATTATACGAAACAATACGACAAGTAATTTTTATAAAGTATGATTTTACAAGTTGGGGTTAAGGCATTTCTGCGCAATAAAGATGGTAAATATTTATTAGTCCGTCGCTGCGCCCAGAAATACGGCAAAACCCAAGGTTCATGGGATATTGTAGGCGGCAGAATTGAACCGGGCACGGAATTGATCAAAAATTTGCAACGCGAAGTAATGGAAGAATCTGGCTTAACAATTATTTCTGAACCAAAAATTATTGCTGCCCAGGATATTTTTCCGACCGATGATCGTCATGTGGTGCGTATTTCCTACCAAGCAGAAGTGGAAGGAGTAGTAATGCTTGATACTTCAGAAAATACGGAGTACCTTTGGCTCAGTTTGGAGGAGATGAAGAAACAAAGTGATCTTGATAAATATGTTCAAGAAATACTTGATAAAAAACTTATTTTTTAGAAAATATGCTCTATGAAAGTTCTTATTTTAGGTAAAGGGTATGTCGGCAGTCGGTGCGCGGAAGTCTGGGGAAGCGAAGCGGTTACCGCAGATAAACGCATTCATTCTGTTGAAGATGTCCTTGAGCTCATTGACGAGCACCGGCCAGACGCGATTCTTAACGCGGCTGGCGTGCGCGGCAAGCCAAACGTGGATTGGTGTGAGACTCACCAAATGGAAACTATTGAAGGTAATACCAAACTCCCTATCATAATTGCTGAAGCCTGCCAAATTAGAAATATCTATTTATTGCACATTGGTTCTGGTTGTGTTTTTTACGGCGCGTCAC
>CAYOFO010000002.1:0-52014 GCA_964403325.1 uncultured Gammaproteobacteria bacterium
GTCCTAACCAATCAGCCATTTGACCCAGGTTCCATTTTTTAAGGAGATAATTTATTTTGTAGCCAACATAAGCCACAAAATAAAAAACTTTCCGTAGCGGCCACCCCGCTAGAGAAGCCGTTTTTTTGCCTAACCACCAAAAAAATCGCTTAACATATACCAAAACCCGCAAAAATTGTAATAAAAAGCCATACTTCATATCTTGACTGCTTGGCTATCCTAGCATAGAATAACGGACAAATCAATCTTTTTATTCTTAAAAAATATTTAATTTTTTGTTTATGAACCTGATTATTTGGGGCGCGATTATACCAGCCTTGGTGGCTGTGGTCTACGGTTTTTGGCTTATCCACTGGGTAATAAAACAACCTTCTGGCGACGAACGCATGCAGTTTATTGCGCGCGCCATTCAAGAAGGAGCCAGCGCCTACTTATGGCGACAATACAAAACCGTGGCTTTGGTGGCCGTCGTCGTTTTTTTCCTCATCGGAATCGGTATGGGCAGTTGGCTCACTGCCATCGGTTTCTTCATTGGCGCCACACTTTCCTGTACAGCCGGTGTTATTGGTATGAACATTTCCGTTAAAGCCAACGTACGTACCGCTGAGGCCGCCAAAAAAGGTTTTGTTCCGGCTCTCAATCTGGCTGTTCGCGGTGGATCTGTCACCGGCTTACTGGTAGCTGGTTTAGGTCTCCTTGGGGTTGCTGGTTTTTATTTGCTCACCCAAGATTTAAACGCTCTCATTGGCCTCGGGTTTGGTGGCAGCTTGGTTTCGGTTTTTGCTCGTATTGGTGGCGGCATCTTTACCAAGGCCGCCGATGTTGGAGCTGATCTGGTAGGAAAAGTAGAAAAGGGCATCCCAGAGGACAGCCCAAAAAATCCAGCGGTTATTGCCGATAATGTAGGTGATAACGTAGGTGATTGTGCTGGTATGGCCGCGGATCTATTTGAAACTTACGCTGTTACCACTATTGCTGCCATGATTTTAGGTGATTTGCTTTTGCCCGGTCGCGAACAGGTTATTATTTTCCCACTCGTCTTAGGCGGCGTATCCATGATTGCTTCAGTAATCGCCACTTTCTTCATTCGTCTTGGTAAAACCCAAAACGTCATGAACGCTCTCTATAAAGGTCTTTTTGCCGCCGGCATTCTTTCTCTCATCGCTTTTTACCCAGTCACCAACTGGCTCATGGGTGGGTTTGAAGCTTTTTCCGTACTACAACTTTATCTTTGTGCACTCATCGGCTTAGCGCTCACCGTGGCTATGGTTCTTCTCACCGACTACTACACTTCTACCAACTACAACCCCGTAAAACACATTGCCAAAGCCAGTACTACCGGACACGGCACCAACATTATCGCTGGTCTCGCTGTGAGTATGCAATCCACCGCTCTACCGGTAATTTTCATTGTCGCGGCCATGCTCGGAGCCCATAGTCTGGCCGGTCTCTATGGTGTTGCTATCGCTGCCGTGAGCATGTTGTCCATGACCGGTATTATTGTTACTATTGACGCCTACGGACCTATTACCGATAACGCTGGCGGTATTGCCGAAATGAGCGAACTCCCAGAAAATGTTCGCGCTGTAACCGATCCGCTTGACGCTGTGGGCAACACTACCAAAGCCGTTACTAAAGGTTATGCTATTGCGAGTGCCGCTCTTGCTTCCCTCGTGCTTTTTGCCGATTTCACTCACAAAATTCCTTCCTCCATCCAATTTGTCATTAACGATCCCAAGGTTCTGGCCGGTCTCTTTATCGGCGGACTCCTGCCATATCTTTTCGCTTCCATGCTCATGGAATCGGTTGGAAAAGTTGCCGGGCAAGTCGTAGAAGAAGTTCGTCGCCAATTCCGAGAAATTTCTGGCATTATGGACGGCAGCGCCAAACCAGACTACGCTCGTGCCGTTGATATTGTTACCAAAGGAGCCATTGGTCAAATGATTGTTCCGGCCCTGCTGCCCGTAGCTGCCCCCATTCTCGTTGGTATTATTTTCGGCGTACAAGGGCTCGGTGGTTTGCTCGTTGGCACCATTATCACCGGTCTTTTCCTGGCCATTTCCATGACCACCGGTGGTGCGGCTTGGGACAATGCCAAGAAATTCATCGAGAAAGGCAACTACGGCGGCAAAGGTTCTTTCGCACACCAAGCCGCTGTTACCGGTGACACGGTTGGCGATCCTTACAAAGACACGGCTGGCCCTTCTATTAATCCAATGATTAAGGTGGCCAACATAGTAGCTCTTCTTATTGTCGGACTTCTTCTCAAATAATTGCAATCTATGTCAGCTGAAACTTCTTTTGAGAAGGATCCACGGGTGGGGAAAAGGGTAAAAATTAAAGATACACCAAATGTTCGCGCAACTGACGAAAACCTTATTAATGGCAGGGGTAGGATTGAACGGATTAACGGAGATACTGCTGTAATTTGTCTAACTCATCGCGAGATGTTTGGAATGGAAATGCGGGAACCCTCTGGGCCCTATACTTTAAAGTTTGATGATTTGGAAATAACCGGTTAACAAACGAACTTTTTTTAAAACACATGATACCAACATGTGTTTTATATTTGCTTTCATTGTATAAATGCATGAAACAGAATGTATTACAAATTCGAAAAAATTTCCTCGATTTTTCAAGCAGAGTGCGTGAAACCTGGTTGTTTAAACGAAAACATAAGTCGACTCATTAACTTTTTTAAAGAAAAAAAAGAACAAAGGGGTTTGACACTCCTGGTTTTTACCAGTAAAATGAGGATCACGGTTTAACAAACCAAAACTACATTACTTACCTTTTAAACAAGCCTAGTGTATGAAACACGAACTCAAAAAACTGAACGCCAGTGAAGTAGAATTTACTCTTACTGTTGCCCCCAACGAGTACCAATCGAACCTAGACGCTGCCGCTCAGCGCTTATCCGAACGAGCCGCTATTAAAGGTTTTCGTCCCGGCAAAGCTCCTTACGACATAGTCAAACAACAGCTCGGCGAGGTGCGTATTCTCGAAGAAGCCATGCAAAGTATTGTGGAACACAACTTCTTTCTTGCTGTTAAAGCTGAAAGTCTTGAAACCATTGGTATGCCGCAAATTACCTTGCAAAAATTTGCTCCTGGCAACGACCTGGTTTTTACCGCACAAGTTGCCTTGTTACCCAAAGTAAAACTCGCTGACCTTAAAAAAATTAAGGCTGTAAAAAAAGCTGTTAAAATTACCGACGAACGCCTGGCTGAAACACTCGAAAGTCTGCGCAAAATGCGCCCTCAAGAAACTCTCAAAGAAGGATCGAGCACCAAAGAAGACAAGCTCGTGGTTGATCTCAACATGTTTATTGACAAAGTCGCTATTGAAGGTGGTTTTGCCAAAAATCACCAAGTTTACCTCAGTGAACCACATTATATTCCAGGACTGGCCGAAGAACTCGTCGGGCTTAAAGCCGGAGAAGAAAAAAAATTCACTCTCAAATTTCCCGCTGAACACTACCAAAAAATGCTGGCTGGAAAAGACGTCGACTTTGAAGTTAAGGTGGGTCAAGTCTTTTCACTTGAATATGCCGCTCTCAACGACGAATTTGCCAAAACATTGGGTCAAGAAAGCATCGAAAAGTTAAAAACTCTGCTTATGGCCAACCTGCAAAAAGAAGATGAGCGCAAAGAAGAACAACGCTTTGAAGCAGAAATTTTAGAAGCCCTTATCGAGCAAAGCGAGTTTGAGACTTTACCACAAGTCCTCATCGACGCCGAGAAACGCAAAATGTTTTATGAACTAAAAGGCAACCTTGAAAATCAAGGTATTTCCATGGAACAATACTTGCTCGATCTTAAAAAAACCGAAGCAGAAATTTTCAATGATTTTGCCACGCAAGCTGAAAAACGCGCTAAAGCCGCCCTTATTTCTCGGCAAATTGCCATTGAGCAGGGGATTAAAGTGGAAAAATCCGACCTAGATTCCGAAATTGAGTTGATCAAACAAAACTACCAAAATGATCCTAAAATTCTCGAAAATCTTAAACGCCCTGAAGTCGTTGATACCATTGCCTCTACCATCCAAAACCGTAAAGTGGTAGAATGGCTCAAAACACAACTACCATAATTTTTTCATTAACTCAATTTGTATGAACACAGAATCTAAAGCAGGTTTTCCTAAAGTAGAGATGGCTTCAAACCCAGAAGTTGCGTCTTTTTTTAAAAGTCTTCACTTAGAGCTCGGTGATACTATTCTCTTTAACAACACAGCAATTGATGAATCAACGGGCCAGCCGGCAGGTGAGTGGGAACAAATGGAAATTGTTGGGATGAACTTTGCCATGAAAGCAGATGAGACTCTCGATCTTTCTCAGCCTCTTCTCTCTTGTCAAAGACAAGGCCGCTTTGTTCAAATCGATACAAAAGACTTTAAGCACGGCTGTGTAAAAAGAGCTGACGGATCGCTTGTTTCCCTCCCAAACTAATTTTCCAGCTTTTGGCACACATGTCTGTTTCGCCGACGGTCATTCCAACTGCTTTTATTAAAGCCCTACAATATCGCTGCACAAGGTTGGACAACCATCAAACAACTTTGCACCAACAAAAAACACCTTATTTGATTAAGGTGTTTTTTATAAAATAAAAACTTATGCTGTTCCGCATCAAGGTAACACCCAACGCATCGCTTAATAACTTACAAAAACTCTCTGATGGCAGTTTTCGAGCTCGTCTGACAGCCTCACCAACGGATGGAAAAGCGAACGCTGCGCTTATTAGCTTGCTCAGCCAAGAATGGGGCATAGCCAAAAGCAATATTTCTATTAAACAAGGTTTTTCGAGCAGGAATAAGCTTGTTGAGATTTCTGAATAAACTTGTATTTTGCTTGTTCTTAGCCTCAATTTACTCTTATTTTAAACCGTTCACACCTTACCGCAAAGCTACCAGGATATAGGACAATACCTTATTTATCGGCAGGGCGACTCCGCTCATAAAACCCTCTAAATACCCAGCGGTCGCCGTTAACAACACCCAGGTTTATAATAAAACCTTTTATCCAAAGTTTTAAACTAAAGCCACTGGCTTTTTTTAGTAAATACTTGAAATTTTTTTAAGGTAAATCCACCCCACCAGAACTCCAAGGGTTGCAGCGCAAAATGCGTGCGATAACTCTTGGTATTCCTTTGACTAAGCCTTTTTTCTTAATTATCACGGTGGCGTATTCACTACAGGTCGGGTAAAACCGACAACACCCAGCCGGAAAAAACCGTTTTATAAATCCATGATCTGGTGAGAGTGTTTTTTGATATATCCAAATGAGCCCAAGCAACCCTCTTCTTGGGAATAAAAACAACCGTTGCCAAAAATTAATACTTATCTTTCTCACATCTTAGCCATTAAATAGGTTTATATCTGAATAAACATTTTCACCCCGCTACCCCAGAACTTTGTGCTGGAATTCCCGTTCCTGGCAAAACTTTACTTGTTATAAGAAGTTGCTCCACATCCTTTTTAAGCTCCCTGTAATCCTGTCCAATAATCCCTTTTTTTGCGATAAATAAAACAAAAAAACCATTTTTTAAACTCTTGTTTTTTAACAACAGTCGTACCACTTCTCGCATCTGGCGCCGCAAACGATTACGAACAGTGGCTTTTTTTGAAATTTTAAGCCCAACCGTAAAGGCAAATTGTAGCGGCATCTGCTCGACAAACTTCTGGTCAACCGATAATGATGGTGTAGGCTGAGGTAATGACAAAATTTTTGCATCCAAATATCGTGCTTTAAAATACCAACCATTTTTCATCAATGCATTAAAATCATGCATTTTTTTTAATCGATTTTTTGCAACCAACATACTCTAAACTGTTTTACAAATAAAACAAACCGCTTTACAAAAAAAGCGGTTTGTTTAAGGGGGTTTTATAATTATTTTCGAGTCAATTTCCCTTTAATTTCGTCACTGACCGTTAATTTCTTGCGCCCTTTGGCTCGACGACGACTCAAAACTCCACGTCCGCCTTTAGTGGACATTCTTTCTAAGAAACCGTGGGCTTTCGCTCGTTTTCTTTTTTTCGGTTGGTAAGTTCGTTTTGTAGACATAAATTGAAAATGTAAACGAATTATACTGGAACATTCTGGGCTTGTCAAGAACAGCCCCGGGTCATGCAACGGCAGCCAACCCCATATTTTATTCCCAAACACCTGGTGCATTTAGAGCAGACCACTCAAACGAACTGCGATCCTTTGAGCGCGCGGGTAAAATTTATAAAAATCATTCCTTCTTTATTTCCTTGAGAGGAAACATACAGTACATTTTTATAGTGATAATTTCTTAAACTTTGGTGATTCATTGATCTATTTTAAAAATACTTTTTATCCGACTTCTTTTTAATGTGTGTTCTTTTATCCACAGATCGAATGCTGATTTTATATAAATTTTTTATTCCTTTTGTGGAAAAGTTATCCACTTTATCCACAAGTTATCCCCAATGTTATCCTACTTTTACACACTTCTGAATTTGCCCCCCCAAGTAATTATGATAGTATGACAGCTACTTAATCACCTTTTCTTGGTATTTTTATGACAAACAATGAAATTTGGCAGGCCGTCCTGGCAGAGATGGAGCTCAACATATCCAAACCAAATTTTATGACTTGGTTTAAAAATACAGCTATCCTTAGTTTGCAAGATAGCCAAGCCGTCATATGTGTTCCCAATATTTTTACCAAAGGTTGGTTGGCAGACAAGTACCACACCCTTATTATTAAATCGCTCGAACGGGTCACTGGAAAACCCCTCAAAAAACTTGAATACAAAATCGAAAACATTAAAAACATTTCTGAACCTTCTTTAACCTCTCCAATTCCAATCACTGCTCAACCGGAAACTGGCTTTACACCGTTTAAAAACACTTCTCCCGGTCCCAACAACAGTTTTTCTTTAAACCCAAAATACAATTTTGAAAGCTTTGTGGTTGGGGGTGGAAGTGAGCTCGCTTATGCGGCCGCCCAAGCAGTGGTGTCTCGTCCGGGCGAGTCTTACAACCCTCTTTTTATCTACGGCGGCGTTGGACTCGGTAAAACCCATTTGTTGCAAGCCATCGGCAATGAGCTGACCCGACGTAACCCGCGCGTCCAAATCATGTACGTAAGCGCAGAAAAATTTTCCAATGATTTTATCGCTTCTATTAAAGAAGGTGGCGCCAAAGAGTTTCAAAATCGTTATCGCCACATCGATCTCTTACTTATTGATGATATCCAGTTTATTGCCGGCAAAGATCGCACCCAAGAATCCTTCTTTCACACGTTTAATGAACTGCATCAACAAAATAAACAGGTGGTTTTGACGTCTGACCGCCCACCCAAAGCCATTCCGGCCCTGGAAGACCGTCTCAAATCTCGTTTTGAATGGGGAATGATTGTGGATATTTCTCCCCCAGACTTTGAAACGCGTGCGGCGATTTTGGAAAAAAAGTGTGCTGAGAAAAATTTTCCCCTTGATAGCAAAACTCTGCAAACCATCGCCAGTCTCGTGCAAAGCAACATTCGAGAACTGGAAGGTGCCCTCAATAAAATCATTGTTTTTCATCAACTCAAAAACATCGAACCAACCGCTGAATCTGTTAAATCTTTGTTATCAACCCTACAAGTTTCTTCTTCGCGACGCTCCATTACTCCCAGCCAACTCCTGGAAACCGTCAGCCAGATTTACAACATTTCTATGCCGGATATCTTGGGCAAGAGTCGGGAAAAGAAAATTTCCGAACCCAGACAAATCATTATGTATTTACTGCGCGAAGAAATGAAAATGTCTTACCCCTCTATTGGTGATGAGTTGGGTGGACGCGATCACACTACCGCCATGCATGCGCATGAAAAAATTAAAAACGAGCTTGAAAACAATCTTAAGCTGCGCCAAGAAATTGACGCTCTCAAGCAACGGCTTTACATTAACAATATTTAAATAATTGCGTTTGTCCTGTTAACAAACTGTAAATAAGATCTTTTATTTGGTGCGCAAACCTGTGTACAGAAGAAAAAAGTTATCCCGTTTTTCCCTGCGTTATCCCCACCGTCAATTTCCCAGGTCAAAAGTTATCCTTTTTTCTCCCTGATTTATCCCCGTTACAACTTCATAAATAATCAGGTTTAATGGCTTATTTAAAATAAAAAATAAAGTTTTCCCGGTTATCCACTCCCTTATTACAATTATTAGTTATTTATACATACTTTATTACTATATTGAACTCCTATGAAATTTTCGTGTACGCAAGAAAATATTTCCCGAGCGATCGGGCTCACAAGCTCAATTGCCGGCAAGAATCCTAACCTGCCAATTTTAAACAACGTACTCATTCGCGCTAACGACCAAACCGTTGAAGTTATTAGTACTAATTTAGACGTAGCTATTACAACGAGTTTTTCTTCGCTTATTGAAACCCCTGGTTCGTTTACGGTACCTGCAAAAACACTAAACGACTTTATTAGTCTTTTATCGGATGATAAAATTGAAATTGAGCTTAAGAATAACGAAATTGGACTTTATTCCGGCTCATCTTCCACTAAAATAAAAGGTCTGTCTTCTGATGAATTTCCTATAATCCCAACGATTGATGGCGGCCAAGTATTTGTGGTAAAGGCTGAAGATTTACGCAATAGCTTGTCGCAGGTGTTGGTGGCCGTGGCTCGCAACGACATTCGGCCAGAGTTATCCGGGGTTTTTATGGGTTTTAATAAAACAGAAAAACAACTTACTTTAGCGGCTACAGACAGTTATCGTTTAGCTGAAAAAAGTCTTCCTCTTCTTGAGGGGGGTGCAGAAATTCGAGCTATTTTGCCTGGTAAGACGGCTCAAGAAATAGTACGTATTTTGTCTTCTGAACGTGAAAGCGGCATGAAAGAGGTAAAGATCACCATTAACGACAATCAATTGGGAATTTTATATAACCACATCCAACTTACATCGCGCCTTATAGCAGGGGATTATCCCGATTATACGCAGATAATTCCTCGTGAATGCACCACTGCAGCAAGTTTTTCGGTGGAACAATTAAAAAAAGAAATTCGAGCCGCCGGCTTATTTACGAGCACAGGGGGTGCGGTAGAGGTAAAAATTTCGCCTGAGAAGGGGGCGCTAGAGCTTTTGGCCACCTCTCCAGCGGGAGAATATAGTTCCCAGGTCACGAGCGAGATCACAGGGGCAGATTTAAAGGTTTTCCTCAGTCACCGCTACCTGCTCGATGGGTTGAATAATATTTCTGCTAACCAAGCAGTGTTGAAGACAGTGAATGCCGACAGTCCATGTGTACTGACGGCAGACGCAGATAAAAGTTTTGTCTACATTGTCATGCCGATTCGTCAGTAATCGTCTTTCAACAGCAGCGAGGAGCATGTTTTGACGAGGTAACACAGGAAGGGTTGTGAGGTGGAAAAACTATCCCCAAGCTTTGAGGTAGGAAAATTTGTGGGGATAACACTGTGGATAAAATACGGAAAGTGTGCATAATGTAATTAGCATTTTTTCCTAACTTTAGCCAAAAGACAAGATTAATAACAAGAGATTTGGCTAACTTGCTACAAAATTCGTCGGATAATTTAATCTTAGCCAAATTTTTAAAAAAGTTATCCACTCTTTTTATCCACTTGACACCTCTTGGGGAAAAGAATACCATAAATCTGTAATCGCGATTAAAAGCTCTTTGACACTAAAACAAAAGGTGTTAAAAAACCAAAGCTCAAAAAGCTTGTAGCAGACTTACCGCTGGTTTTGACTTGGAGATAGCTGTCCAGGTACAAAAGCAAGGACAAGTCTAATACACTTTTTGCCGTGTACCTTCACGCTATGCCCGTTACGTTTACGTAATTGGTTGTGAAGTGCTACCAGCAAACGGTTTTTAGGACTCCGCCTATGGTGTCAGAGAGTTTTCAATTCTCTCGCCTAGGCAATTTGGGCGAGAATCGTTATATTAATTTATTAATTGCGATTTTTTCGCCCATTTTTTATTTCAACAATTTTTAATAAAAAGCATTGACGTCAAAAGAGTTAGGACCTAGTATAAGCTCAATACCTGACGTTCAGGACAAAAAAACTTTTTCAAAAATATGAGTACTTCCCACTTTTCTCCAGCATTTTTACAACAGGTGCAAAAAAAATTAGAGCAGGAGTTTGTGCGTCTCACGAGCGAGCTGCAAAAGTTAAATGAAAGCGAAAACACCACTGAAATTTTAGAAATGGCTGAAACAGACAATAAAGAAGATGATAATGCTCTCAAAACAGCCGAGTTGGCCACAACACTCTCACTTAAAGAGAGTTTGGTAAGAAGTTGGCGCGATACTAAAAATGCCCTCGACAGACTCCAAACAGGTAGTGATTATGGTGTGTGTAAGTATTGTCAAAAACCAATCGATATCAAGCGACTTGAAGCCCGTCCGACATCGGCCTCATGCGTGGAATGTAAACAGCTTGTAAGTCAAAAAATTTAAAAGGCTTGGTGTTTGTGAAAAAACCCTTTTTTTGGTCGGCAGTCACTCTGTCTGGGGTGCTGTTTTTAATTGATCAAACCTTAAAATTTTTTGCTTTAAACACTTCGGCTAAACTGTTCGGGGCAAATTTTGGTTGGCGCCCATTTCTTAATACTGGGATTGCTTTTGGAATACCTGTGCCAATATGGCTCGTGATAATTTTTACCCTGCCCGTACTTATCTATCTGGTGTGGTATATACAAAAAAATATTTTTTCTCCAGCTCACGCTTCCCTGGTTTTGGTGGTAGTCGGAGCTTTGTCAAACTTGTTCGATCGGGTGGTTTGGCAAGGAACGGTAGATTATTTTTTGGTTTATACGAGCATTTTTAATGTGGCGGATATTTTAATAGTGGTTGGGATAGTTGGTTTTTTATGGCTGTGGCGGGCAGAAAATTCAGGAGCGGTATTGAAAAAGTAAAAGTAAAAATCAGTTGATGTTATCCCCAAAAACCCGTGAGGGTTTTATTTTTATTTTATGGGTGGGGTGACATTATAGGACAAGATATTTTTATCTATGTTTTTTACCATAAAATCAGGGGCGGTGATGGGGCTTGAGTGCTTGCCGATTGAAATTGAAGTAGATATTTGTAAAGGTCAAACCAATTTTAGTATCGTGGGTTTGGCAGACACCTCTATAAAGGAGGCAAAAGATCGGATACACTCAGCACTCAAAAATTCTGGATTTACGTATCCATTTAATTTTCGTATTTTGGTCAATTTGGCGCCGGCTGATTTCAATAAAGAGGGGCCAAGCTATGATTTGCCCATGGCTATGGGTATTGTAATGCTGAGTAACGAAATAGAGCATGATCTGACCGATGCCCTGGTGGTGGGTGAACTTTCGCTCGATGGAAAAGTTCGCCATGTAAATGGTGTGCTACCGTTGGCTCTGTTTGCCAAAGAGCGGGGCATGAAGCGATTGTTTGTACCGTTTGTAGATGCGGGTGAGGCGGCTTTGGTCAGCGGCCTTGTTATTTATCCGGTAAAAAGTTTGAAAGAAATGGTGCTCCATCTTATGGGTGCGGAGAAAATCACACCCTTTATAAAAGATAAAAATTACGTCATTGAACAAGAATTGAATTATGAAATGGACATGGCGCACATTAAAGGCCAAGAGTTTGCTAAACGAGCCCTCGAAATTGCAGCCAGCGGGAGCCATAATATTCTCATGAGCGGCCCGCCAGGAAGTGGGAAAACCTTGTTGGCACGTACCCTCCCATCCATTTTGCCCCGTTTGAGCGAAGACGAAACACTTGAGGTGACGAAAATTTATTCGGTTGCCGGGCTGCTACGTTCAAATGTAATCATACATCGTCCTTTTCGTACCCCGCACCACACTTCATCGGGTACAGCTTTGGTGGGGGGAGGGCGAATACCCAAACCAGGTGAAATTTCTTTGGCTCATCGCGGCGTGTTGTTTCTCGACGAATTTCCCGAATTTCCCAGGTTTGTAATTGAAAATTTGCGCCAGCCATTAGAAGATGGGACTATTACTATTTCTCGTGCGCAGGGTACGGTTTCGTTTCCAGCGCGGTTTCTCTTGGTTGCCAGTCAAAATCCCTGCCCATGCGGTTATGCGAGCGACCCGGAACAGCGCTGCAGTTGCTCTGCTTTGCAAATAATGCGGTATCAAAAAAAGATCAGTGGCCCGTTGCTCGATCGGATTGACCTGCATATTGAAGTGCCGCGTGTAAAGTTCGATAAACTGTCTTCCATTGAACTTGCCGAGGCATCAGTTTTGATTCGTGAGCGGGTGGAGCGAGCGCGGGCTATTCAGGCAAAACGCTTTAAAGGCAAAAGTATTCATACGAATAGTGAGATGAAAAATGCGGAGATTCGAGAGTTTTGTAAACTTGATGAAGCGAGTGCGAACCTTTTAAAAGCGGCCGTAACGCAGATGCGGCTCTCGGCCAGAGCCTACAATCGTATTTTAAAACTCAGCCGGACGATCGCGGATTTATCACAGTACGAGCAAATAAAAATGGAGCACCTGGCTGAGGCGCTCCAATATCGTCCGAAGATGGATTAGTTTGTTTAAGAAATTTCTTCGTGGTTGTCCTAAAGTAGAAAACCTGCCTACTCTGATTTTTCAAAAAGTTTGGCTTCCTTCATTAAATCTTGCCACTGAGTTAGTTGGTCAAAAGTTAATTTATTTTGAATTGAGACATTAGCTTCAAGTCGTTGTATGCGGCTTAAAAAATCAACCAACCGGTTGAGTATTGGTTTGGCTTCCACAAACAACCTTTTGACGTTTATCATATCAGCATCCTCTAAGCTAGAGGCTTCTTTATTCATTTCAACACGCATCTCTTGGATTAAGGAAGCAAGCTTTGTCAGCTCGGGTGCAAAGTTGTTTTCAACAAGAGTTAGCGCATCTTGTGTCTGGATTATCACGTCTGAATTTTTATCATCTTTCTTATTATGACCAAACCAAACAACACTAGTATGTTCGTAAGGATCACGAATTTGGCGATCGTTAAAATTTGTACGATCTACAGTTTGTTTATATCTGTATATTCTGTCATTAAATTCGGATAAAATAAAACCAAGGTTACGTAAAAATTTTTTTATTTCTTTTTTATTTACCGGCTGTTCCTGACCAGGGATTGGTTCGTTAGCCGACAAGGATAAACCCTTTTCTAAACCTGTGACTGAATCACCAATTCTGTCAATTAAGTAGGCGCGCACTGTACGCTCCCTTTCCGTTGAAAGTAATTGATAAGTATCTACAGAAGTAGGTTTTTGATGATCGCGGTAACGGTAAGCAGCGTTTACTCTGTCCGCTTCCTCTCTAAAAAAGGAGGTTCGCATGCTGGCTCGTTGTGATAATTCACTTTCTGCACAGCCCTCTTGGGTTATTCCACCTCCAAACAAAACTGTCATGAGAGCAAGTTCTTTTAAACCAGGTAAGCCGGGTTTCTTCATAAGAAAGAAATTAAAGTAAAAACCGTTAAAATTGTATGTTACACTTAGTTCTTCGCCAATTTTTCTGCCTTACTTTTGCTATAAATTTCAATAGTAATATTTCGTTTTACGCCAAATTTTCGAGCCTCAGCTTTCGAAGTATCCATCCAGATATCCATGCGATTTTGGCCGTTAAAACGTGGGTTCATGCGGTCATGGACTTCAAATACCTTGTCACCAAATAAAGCCGGGATTTTTATGAGCGTACCAAATGGCAACCAGTTGGCGGCCACGGTTGGGTTTTTGCTCACACACACATTCGTGCCGTCCGCAGTGGTGCAAGGGTCGCCGTCAGTTTGGTCTGGAGTGCTGGTATAGGCCGTAAGCACAGTTAACACTTGTCGGTCTGGGCTAACAATCTCGACCGAGCGATGGAGCATTTCACCTTCCGCAGAGGTTTCAAGAGTGAGGCGAAGCGCCGAAAAGTCCTCTAATGAGGCTTTTTGAGCCGTTTCCACTACCTCGGCACGCACCGTTATAGGGTGGATCATGTGCACAAAAAAGGCTAAGATTGCCCACAAATTCATACAAGTGTGGAGAATGTCGCTTTTGGTCATTTGGTGTTTCATAAGGTTTCAACTAAAAAGATACCTTATTTAGGGTATCTGCTTGGTTAACGTCACAGTGTACCATAAAATTCGGGTTTTGTCAACCCGGCGAGATAGGTTATAATAAGAAAACTATGAATTCACCTTTACCACCTACCCGACCCATTCGTGATTACGGAAGTATAAAAAATACCACTTCAACCCCCCGTTCGGGGCACCAGGCCAGAAAAAAAAGGCAGGCCAACCTGGAACGATTGAAATGGTGGCTTTTAGTTCTAGGAACGACCACGGCCGGTTTATTTATAATCGCCGCGGCAGTGCTTGGTATCATCAGTTTGGGGCTCGACCCAAACAAATTGCAAAATCGAGTGGTGACGGAAAGCACGAAAATATATGATCGTACCGGAGAGCATGTTCTCTACGAAATTTTTAACGACCAAAAACGAACCAATGTTAAATTGACCGATATTGCTCCGCTTTTACCAAAAGCAGTAATTGCAGTGGAGGATAAATATTTTTATGAACATAGCGGTATACGTATCGTGAGTATTTTGCGTGCCGGATTCAATAATCTGATTGGCCGGCGAACCGGTTCGGGAGGAGCCTCTACCCTTACACAGCAGCTGATTAAAAAAACTATTGTGGGCGATGAGCGCCGGGGATTTGCTGGGTATTTTAGAAAGATAAAAGAAGCGCTGTTGGCTAAAAAAATTGAAAAAAAATATACCAAAGACGAAATTTTAGCGCTTTATCTTAATGAGATTCCACTGGGTTCGACCAATTATGGCGTAGAGTCAGCGGCGCAGGCGTATTTTCAGAAAAGCGCCAAAGATTTGGATTTGGCGGAGTCGGCCACAATTGCGGGTATGATCCAAGCGCCGAGCCGGTATCTGAATGATCTTAAGTCGTTGCAAGATCGACGTGATTTGGTACTGCGCCTGATGTATGATCAGAAATATATTACTCAGGATGAAGAAAAAGCAGCTCAAGCCATACCACTCAATTTTCATGCTGGGCGCGGGTTGTCGGTGGCGCCTCATTTTGTGCAATATGTAAAAGCCTTGCTGGCCGATAAGTTTGGTGAAAGTAATATTGATAGCCAAGGCTATAAAGTTATCACTACACTCGACTACGAAATGCAAACCAGAGCGGAAAAAATTGTGACCGACCTGGGGAATAAATTTTCTAAAGAATACGATGCTAACAACGCGGCGCTAGTGGCCATCGATCCTAAAAATCAACAAATTTTAGCCATGGTTGGTTCGCGTGATTATAATAATATAGAAATTGGAGGCACAACCAATCATGTTATACAAGATCCGCGCCAACCCGGTTCATCACTCAAGCCGTTTATCTACGCCGCGGCTTTTGAAAAGGGTTTTACGCCAGAGACTGTAGTATATGATGTTACTACTGATTTTAATCAGTATGCGCCTAAAAATGCTGATGGTAAAGAATATGGTTTGGTGACGATGCGTAAAGCTTTGCAGGGTTCGCTTAATATTCCAGCCATTAAAGCCCTCTATTTAGTTGGCATCAAAAACATGCTTAGTTTTGCCAAACGGTTCGGCTATACCAGTTTGGGTGAAGACGCGGGGTTAAGTTTGGCGATTGGGGGCAACGAAGTGGTGATGCTCGAACATGTCAATGCCTATGCCACTCTCGCGAACGGCGGCACGTATCGCCCCCCAACGAGTATTTTGCAAGTAACAAAACCAAGCGGTGAAAAAGTATTTGAGTGGCAGGATACCCAAAAACAAACAGCGGTAACGCCAGAGTTGGCCGCTACAATTGCTAATGTTTTAACGGATAATGCTTCGCGCACGTATATTTTTGGAGCCAATAATTCCATGGTTTTGCCAGGTGGGCGACCGGTAGCTGCCAAAACCGGTACGACGAATGAGGATAAAGATGCTTGGACCATTGGGTATACGCCATCACTCGTAGCCGGGGTATGGGTGGGCAATTCACCACGGCGAACACCAATGAAGTTTGGGGGGAATAAATTGGCGGGTAGTATTTGGAATGAGTTTATGAAACAAACCCTCGACAAAACACCAATCGAAAAATTTCCGACCCCGCCGTCAAACGATGCGCAAAAAGCGGTTTTACGCGGCAGTGATAATGGAATAAAAATTCCGGTGAATATTATTACCGGGAAAATCGCCGCATCTTCGACACCGTTGAATTTGGTGCGCGAGGAAACATTTTTGCCGCCGCACGATATTTTGTTTTATGTCAACAAAGATGATCCGCGCGGACCGGTGCCAGACCACCCAGAATCAGACCCGCAGTATCAAGGTTGGGAAAATGCTTTGCAAAGCTGGGCCACCCGAATGGCCGCCGCCGGTAAAGCTGTAAATTTTTCTTCGCCACCGACTGAGGTTGATACGCCGCAATCACTCGAATTGGTGCCAGAGCTTGAAATTGTCTCGCCTGCGGCCAGCTCCACTCTGACCAATCGCAACATTGTATTGAGTGTTAAAACTTCTTCACCGCGCGGAGTGGTGCGGGTAACGTATCAGATAGACGGTTTCACAGTAAATACTGCCACCAATCCTCCGTTTGAGCACACCTTCTATGCCCAGCAACTAAGTCCGGGTATTCACACTCTCAAAGTAATTGCCAGCGATGATCAAGGAAATTTTGCCCAAAAAGACAACATGTTTACTTTAGATGCACCGTTTGATCCGCCGGATATTAGTTGGGTGGATGCTTCGCCCCTCAGTCTTAAACTGAATGTATTTCCTCGAGTTTTCTTTTTAAACCCATTTCGGTATGAAGAAATGAAAGAAATACAAGTTTATCTATCTTCCCAAACTGATCCGCAGAGAAAACTTATTTTTACCTTTAATAAAAACGATGAACTGTTTAATCGCCAACTATTTTTTACTTGGAAAAATTCAACTGGAGTCGGTACGTACACACTTTATGTGGTTATGACAGACAAAGCTGGACGGACCGTAGAAAAAACCTTGGAAGTGAATGTTGAATAAATTTTTGAATAAAGGGAAGGAAAAATCGGCTGCCAGGCCGATTTTTTGTCTGCGTATTTTTATAAGTATTTTATCTGTCTTCGGGTATGCTGGGAAGGTAATTTTTTATAGAACATTATGCCAAAAAGAAAATTTTTATTTGCCATTTTTGTATGTTTTAGTTGCTTGTTATGTTTGGTGCAAATTTTGCAGGCAGCACCCAGTGACATTATTATTAACGAAATTGGCGGCTATCCTACCAGCACCCATGAATGGGTAGAAATTTGGAATCGCAGTAGTGCTGCAGTAGATATAAAAGACTGGAAATTTTGGGAAAATAATACCAATCATACTTTGGCAGCAGTTGGTAGGTCTTCCGCCACAATAAACGCTGGTGAGTACGGAGCTATTTGCCAAGACGCCGATCGTTTTTTACTCGATCACCCGGACTTTAGCGGCGTGGTCCTAGATTCAGCTTGGATCAGTCTGAGTGAACAGGGAGAAGAAATCGGCCTTAAAGATAGTGCAGGAAACTTTGTAGAAAAACTTGTTTATATTCCCTGGAGCAAAGCTGCACTGGAGCGCAAGGATCCATATCTGGATGATTATACGGCCAACAATTGGCAAGAGCGACAGAGTGGAGATACGGTTGGTTTTGTTAATAGTAATGTAAAAATAGTGGTGGCTTCCACCACACCCTTTCCTTCCGTTACCTCAACATTAGAAACAGTAACACCAACCACGAGTTATGAAATAGTTTTACCAACCAGCACACCTATTCTTACCACCTCCACACCATCGCCCACCTCAACCATAAGTATTTCTCCCATTGATCCGCCATCAGTCTTGCCAGCAGAAGTTACCAGCACAGTGAGTATTGCCACCACCTCACCAAACTGGCAACAGATCAAAATAAATGAATTTGTTTCTTATGTGGATACTGGCCAGGAAGAATGGGTGGAGCTATTTAACACAGCCACTACTTCAATTACGTTGAACGGTTTAGTTTTGTGTGATGGTCGTGAAGGAAGTTGTGCTATAGCAACTCCAACCGGAACCATGGCCGCAGGGTCTTGGCAGACTGTTGTGCTAAGTGGTAACCACCTTAACAATGATGCTGATACGATTCTTCTCAAAGATCCACTCGGTACTATTTTGGATTCAGTGAGTTATGCCAACAAAACTGCACCCGCTAAAGGCAATAGTTTGGCGCGCATAAGTGATGGTGTGGATACGGACAAAGATACTGACTGGGCAATTACGACCACTGCTACACCAGGGGAAAATAATCGTATTACTACGCCGGTAGTAGCGCCACCTTTTAGTCGTGAGATTAATCGGTCGAGCGAGATTGTTGGGGCGGTTATCAAAACCAACCCGGTCGCGGTAAACACAGGAGTTATCTTGAATGAAATTTTTCCTAATCCGGCTGCGGTCGCTGACACCGAATACATTGAAATAAAAAATACGAGTACAGTGGCCGTGGATATTTCCGGTTGGAAAATTCAAGATGAGGGTGCGAGCTATGTGTTGGATGGAAGTTTATTGCCCGGACAGTATGCTGTTTTTTATCGCGCGCAAACCAAAATTGCTCTTAATAATACCGTAGCTGAAAAAGTGCAATTATTCACCAAGACAGGAGAAGTAAGCAGTGAGGTAAGTTATGCTAGCGCCAAGAAAAATCAAAGCTATAGTTACGACGGGGTGCAATGGCACTGGACCAATACGATTACTCCTGGGCAAGAGAATATTTTTGTTGAGCCAGTTCCGTTGGTAAAAGTTGAAAATCAATCAATTTTAAAGATTCAGAATCCGACATTTACAGAAGTGGGAGAAAAAATTACTTTGAGTGCGGTGGGGTCAGCGGATCGGTATGGGAAAGTTCCGCAGATAGAGTGGTATGTAGACAATAAAATTCTAAAGGGAGCGCAAGCGCATTATGTTTTTACCCAGCCGGGCATATATCAAGCGCGGGTCATCTTGACCCTGCAAACAGGAGAAAAACAAGAAAAATTTTTTACTATTGTGGTAGGCGAAGCAGCTTTGCTTAAAAATAAAAAAATATCTTTAGCTGAAGTATATCCCAACCCGGTTGGAAGTGATATGGATGAATTTATTGAGCTTTTCAATAATACTACCACCACACTCGACATTTCCGGCTGGAAGCTTAAAAATAAGCACACCTTTGTTTTTGCAACAGGTACGGTGGCCAACGCCGGAGAAAGGCTAGTGTTTTATCGTTCGATTACCAAATTAGCCTTAAGTAATACCAACGAATTGGTAGAGTTGGTAAACAGCGAAGGTCAAACAATTGATGTTCTGCGTTATACAAAAGCTCCCGAAGGAAAAAGTTTTAATAGTATGGCTGTAAGCAAGGAATGGGGTGAACCATCACCAGGCGAAGATTTTATAGAATCTGTAGACGAGAACGCCCAAGACGAAACAACAAGCGGGTCAGCTGCGTCCGAGAAAGCAAAAAAAGTATCTGCCGGTAAGAAAAATATTCCCATAGCCATGACTGTTGAGCAGGCGCGTGAACAGGATAAAGATACGATGGTAAAAATTGAAGGGCAGGTAACAGTCTTGCCCGGAATTTTTGGCTCACAGTATTTTTATATTCAAAGCGCCAGTTCGGGTTTACAGATTTACCAGAGTGCTAAAAAATTTCCCAACCTAAAAATAGGTGATAGAGTTGAGGTGGTGGGAAAAATAAGCGAAGCAAGTGGTGTGAAGCGAGTATCAGTAAAAAATAAAGAAGGTATTGTAGTATTATCGTTGCAAGGAGCACTTGCTCCTCAGTCCATTTTAGCAACAGAAATAGGGGAAGAAAGAGCGGGGCAATTAGTAACCCTGAGTGCGGATATAACAGAAGTAAAAACCAGTATGGTGTATATAGATGATGGCGAAGCTGAGGGTGTGGTTGTGTTTAAAAAAGGTGCACAGATAAATAAAAAACTCTTAAAAGAAGGAGAAAAAGTTCAAGTAATCGGTGTGGTCGAGCACTCGGGTGCAGGTTGGCAAATCTGGCCACGTAGCCAAGCAGATATGGTGGTAAAAAACGAGATCGTAAAAAAAGACAAAGAGGGTGTATTGGTTACAGGGTCTGTTCCCACAGCCGATAGTAAAGCAGCGAGAGTGATAGTAATTTTTGGGGTAGGAGCACTTTTAGTTGCTTGGATAGTACGGTTTCGCGGTGCTCTTGTTCAAGAGTGGTTTAAAAGAATCTTTAAAAGATCGGGAGAGATTATTGGTCGTGGTCGGGGTTAAGGCTTGCTTTATGGTTTATTTTATGATATTTTATTTGGGTAAATAAACATATTCACCCAGGAAGGGTGGCCGAGTGGTTTAAGGCAACAGTCTTGAAAACTGTCGTGTCGCAAGGCACCGTGGGTTCGAATCCCACCTCTTCCGCCAGTATTAAAATAAGCGCATTCACAGCGCCTATTTTTTTAAATGGTAGGTAAAAATAAATTTATGAAATTTGTTTTTGGGATAAATCCGTCGCAAGAGATAAGAAAGAGAATTGTGGTGTTGCAAAAAATTTTAAACAATTTCAAATTACTTTTGAAACAGTAGAAAGTTTTGGATAAGTCGTTGTTTTTGGTATAAGTTTCTTATTTTATTCTTTGCTCGTTTCATCGTTGATTTTTAAAACTGAAGCAAACTAAATACATTTAATAAATCTAATTTAATTGCAATTCTTTCATGAAAAATGTAAGTCTTGTTCTAGCTTCTTCTAAACTCATTCGATCGTTTAAGTTACAGGTAAGCAAGTTTGCGATATCAAAAATTTTTTTAAAAATATCCTCAAACTTTTCTTTTGGCAGTTGTTTTGGATTGCTAAGCTCTGTCCATTCACCCCTTCTATTTACCAGAGCATGTTTTAGTGCCGTGCCAATTTCATAATTCATCCGACTGGCAGCCATAGTATTATCCACTTGATGCGGATCGTTATAAGAAGGCCGGTTAGGCATAAGTAAATTTCCTTTGTTTAAGACTACGTTCGCTCGCTCACCAATAATATAAATTCCATCAAGATCAAATAATAATGCCCGATAGGTACCCGAAGCGGTTTTTACTACGCCAATATTATCAAGACTTAAGTCTTGAATCATCAAACCGTTTTTCTGCAAAAATTCACATACTGCGATAACATCCATCATAACGGATAAAAGATCAGACAAAGACCAAGGAAGATCGAAGGTTAATCCATCCAGTTTTGTTTCTATGGTTTCTAGGTCCGGGTAATGTTTTACGCATAGAGTATCCCTATCTGGAAAGTACTCAAAAATTTCAACAATATTGTCATGAGGCAAAATTTTACATAAATGTTGCATGGCTCGTCGATGAATGCGTCGATTGTGTAAGTCGATAAATTTTTTTCCATCATCTCGATAAACAACAGTTGCACCAGAAAAGTTTTCGCCATATGCAACTACATTCTTGGTACGAGAATTTTCGTAACTTCCATTGAACCATTTTTTAGGATAAATAACCGTTTCATTTCTTCCGTAGTAAGTTCGCCGCTTAAACGGTGTTTTATTTCAGTGTCGAGCGCTTTTTGCAAATAAAAAATTGCCATATCGAAATGCCTTAGATCATGGCCATCCAAAGGCATGTTTTGGCTATTCATGTGCTCTCGCAAACGATAGAGTAAATGTTCGGTTTCTAAGCCTTGAGCGATCACCATTTCATCAGTACTTCTGTCCAGTCGTAAAAATTCATCGGTAATAGCTTGGACGAACTCTTTAAAAACATCGGGAGAAATGGGGGATTCATCGGTCGTAAGACGATTATAAAAAGCTTCAAGATGCGGGTTGTCAATAATATGGACCATAAGAATTTTCAGTATAACAAAGTCTAAAATTGGCGGCAAGGAGAAAAATATAGTATTCTTCTATCAATTCCTATGCTTATAGTTAACGATAAATCCTATGTCCCCATCCGAAATAAACGAACTCGCGCAAATTATTTGGGATTATCACCATCTTAACCACGGGCTTAAAAAAACCGAAGCCATTTTGGTTTTGGGTAGTCACGATGTGCGAGTGGCGGAGTACGCAAGCGATTTGTATTTGGCTGGCTACGCACCACTCCTTATTTTCTCCGGTGGATTTGGCCACCTTACCCAAGGCGTCTTTGCAAAACCTGAAGCTGAACTGTTTGCGGAAATCGCCGTTCGTAGAGGTGTGCCGCGCGCGAGCATTTTAAAGGAAAACCGTTCTACGAATACGGGAGAAAATATTGTGATGGTTCGCACGCTTCTTCAGGAAAAAGGTTTAAACACTCAATCTTTTATTGTGGTACAAAAACCGTATATGGAACGGCGCAGCTATGCCACATTTAAAAAAGTATGGCCCGAGCCGGAAATAATAGTCACTTCGCCACCAATTTTATTCGCCGATTATCCAATCCCGGGTATAACACGCGAGCAAGTGATAAATATAATGGTAGGGGATTTGCAGCGCATAAAAATCTACCCAGACAAAGGTTTTCAAATTCCGCAGGCAATTCCGCAAAATGTTTGGAGTGCCTACGAAAAACTCGTGGCCGTGGGGTTTACGAACGAACTAGTTTAGGTTTGTAATTTTTATGTTAAGGAGTAAAATAAAAATGTTTATTTTTCGATGAGTCACCGTAGAGTTATGAGTAACAATTATTTTTTGAAACAAAAAGAAAGTGTCCAAGAGCTGGAAAACTCTTTTGCTAACGGGGTTGGTAGGTCAACAGTAGTTGAAATGCAAAAAAATTATGCCGATGATGATCAAATATGTCTAACCTCGGTAGTTTTTATCCCCCAAGACATTTCTCAAAAGATTGTGGTGAGTATTATTGAAAAATTAAAACAAATTGATCCGGGTCATTATTTTTATTCACCAGAATCAATGCATTTAACCATTAAAAATGTAAGAACAATAAATAAGCCGCCTTTATTTTCTGAAATAGACATCAATAAAGTAAACCGGTTATTGTGCGAGATGGTTCCACAGTTCCCGGTGTTTGAATTGAGCGTTGAGGATGTTCTTTTGTTTCCCACGAGTTTATCAGTTATGGCTTACTCAAACGAAACTTTGCAAAAATTAGTTTTGGCTTTAGATAAGGGTTTGCAAGAAATTGGTGTACCGGACAATAAAAAATATTTTTCAAATTCTATATTCTGGGGGAACATAACCATTTGCCGGTTCACGCAACCTCCATCACCTGATTTTATTGATGAGGTCAAAAGGATGAGAAATGTAAAAATTGGAAAATTTAAAGTTAAAAAAGTAAACTTGGTTACTTCTAATGCAGTGTGTTTTCCAGCATCGAGAAATATAATTGGAGAATACGAGTTAAGAAAAGATTTGGTACTCTAAAAAAAATCTGTAATATTCCTGTTTGGAAGATGAGCCTCTTCTTCTAAGGGCTTTATAGTTATAAAATAACCGTAGGGCCTTGAAATAATGACAAAAATGGGTATAATGCCCCTACCCAACAGTAGTATACAATAAAAAAATCATGGAGAGGTGTCTGAGTGGTTGAAAGTACCGCTCTCGAAAAGCGGAGTCCCCGAAAGGGGACCGAGGGTTCGAATCCCTCCCTCTCCGCAACATCGTGCTGGTATAAAATAGTTTAAAATAGGGCTTTTTTGCTCTATTTTTGTTTACAAAAACTCATATTTTTAGTAGTCTTGTAGGTAACAAGGCTTATTAAAAAAAATCACGATAAAATAAAGAAATTATGAAAGAGAAGCAAATCGCGCAACTGGTAAAATCGGATGGCAAATATGATCTTACGATTTTTTCACCAGAAAGTATTGATAGAATCGAAAGCAGTATCTTTGAAAAGGGGGGTAAGTTTTTTTTAAAGTGTTTTAAAAGAAATAAAGATATTCAAGTAAAACCGGAAGAAATAGTTCGGCAGTTGATGCTGGATAAACTTATCAGCGAATATGGTTATTCGGTTGATTTGCTGGATGTGGAATATACGGTGAATTTCGGTAGAGAGAAAAAATTTGCCGATATTGTCATTCTTAATAAGGCCGACAAAACCAGTGTTTATTGCGTTTTAGAAATTAAAAAACACAACGCCAAAGACGGCAAAGACCAACTTAAAAGCTATACCAACGCAACGGGTGCTCCATTGGCCGTATGGACAAACGGTGTTGAGATTAATTACTACGAACGCCTCGACCCAAATTATTTTGAACCGCTTTCAAGCATTCCTAAAGCCACTGAAACGATTGATGACGTAAAAAATGAGCGATTTACCTATCTGGAATTGATGCTCAAAGATAGGCTTACTGAAGAAAGAAAATCACTCAAAGATTTAATTCAAGAAATGGAAGATGAGGTTTTGGCCGGTGCCGGCGTTGATGTGTTTGAAGAAGTTTTTAAACTGATTTTCACGAAATTGTACGATGAGATGGAAAGTGCCGATGATCGGGTGGAAATAGAAACACAATGCAAGCTCTTAAAAAAGAAAAATCCGGAATTAACCGACAAGCAAATTTTTGAACAAATAAATAACGATGATTTTAGAAAACTGGAGTTTCGAAGCCGTGGTGACGCTCACCATACCAAAGAAGTGATCAACGAGCTCTATAAAAAAGCCAAAACCAAATGGCAAGGTATTTTTGAACAAGGCGAACCGCTGCGCATTACCGATGAAAACCATCTGCAAATTTGCGTTGGTTTTTTGCAAAATGTAAAGCTATTTAATTCCAATTTGCAGGTTATAGACGAGGCTTTTGAATACTTGGTCAACAAATCTGCCAAAGGGGAAAAGGGACAATATTTCACGCCCAGAAACGTGATTGACATGTGCGTGTACATGATGAATCCGCAGCCGCACGAATATATGATTGATACGGCGTGTGGCAGTTGTGGATTTACGGTGCACACCCTTTTTAACGTGTGGCAAAAATTGGTGAACCAGGGAAAAGCGCGATTTGCCAATTTCTCAAACCAAAAACTGACCAGCGACCAAAAAGAATATGTTAACAAAGTTTTTGGTATAGATTTTGATGAAAAATCCGTTCGTGTGGCCCGCACGCTCAACATGATTGCGGGAGACGGAAAAACCAATGTATTGCATTTAAATACTTTGGATTACACCCGGTGGGAAGAAAAATTAAAAGATAGCTCATGGGCAAAAACATATTTAGACGGATATTACAGGCTGCTTGATTTGGCAAAAAATCGCCAAATTCCGAAAGAATTTAATTTTGATATCGTGATGGCTAACCCGCCGTTTGCGGGAGATATAAAAGATAGTCGACTCATTTCCAATTATGAGGTGGCCTTTGACGGTAAAGGCAAAAAAGCCAATAAAGTTTCGCGCGATGTGTTGTTTATCGAAAGAAATTTGGATTTCCTCAAACCGGGTGGAAGAATGGCGATTGTGCTTCCGCAAGGCAGGTTTAACAACACCAGCGATGAAAAGATTCGAAGTTTTGTAATGGAAAAAGCCAGGCTAGTGGCGGTGGTTGGGCTGGACGGCAATACTTTTAAACCGCACACGGGCACAAAAACTTCCGTTTTGTTTATCCAAAAATGGGACGATGTGATAAATCCGAAAGTTGATGATTACGAAATTTTTATGGCTGTTTCGGAATGTTCGGGCAAAGACAATTCTGGTCTGGAGATGTATGAGAAAGATGAAACGGGGGAAAGAAAGCTCGATGAGCATAATCACCTAATCCAAAAACACGATCTCAAAGAAATTGCCGAGGCTTTTGAAAAATGGGCGAGAGGGCAGAAACTCAGTTTTTGGAAATAGATTATGGTGCAGTATAAAAAATTATTCAATAAATCAGAAATTGAATACATTACACCATTTTTGAAATTATGGATGTCTTTTAACAATTGGTATAAGCAAGATTTGTTGAGTGTTTTGGTGAAAGTTATTGATCAGGACGGAAATGTCAAAAAAAACATAGACGGCACTGATAAAGAAAAAAAACTTACGACAGACGGTGAGGCAATAAACTTTTACAAAACTGGTGGATCAGTAAAAACAGAATTTTTAAGATTACTGCAAGGCAGATCAAACGCCGACGAAAAGTTTCAGGACGCCCTGGCTCGCTTTGTCAAAAATGTCGCGGACTGCAATTATGATGGTTTTGAGTATCCCAGCGATTTGTTTGCAAGAAATCCAAGCGAGAGAGCTATTCATAGTAAATCATTAGTATTTATCTCTGCCCATACTAAAGAGTTTTATTTCACGTCTGGAGATGAAAACAGATTGTTTGAAACCACACTGGAGTTGATTTATCAGATTAGGTGCAAGTTGGTGCATGGAGATTTTGATATTGAAGACGAAATTTTTTTAGATTTTGTTGAAAAATCGTATCGCATACTATACCCAATTATGGAAAAGATATTTGAAACTCAAGCTAACGGAGAGTTTTACTTAAAAAGTATAACGAATAATGTGGAAGCTCAGGGGGTGTTTAACGAGGGTAAAATGTATGTGCTAGCAGGATCTAAGGTTAGAAAAGAAACGGTGCCTTCATATAGCAATGCTAATGAAAGAAATGTTATTTTGAGCGAGAAAGCAATTGAAGAAAAAAATTGTTATATGATAAAGGAAAGAATAGAGTTTTCGAGCCCGAGTGCCGCATCCTCGTTTTGTTTGGGGAACAGCTCTAATGGTTGGGAAGACTGGAAGACGAGGTCGGGGAAAACAATGAATGATGTTTTGAGACAAAATTAATATGGCAAAAATAAGTTATATAAAATACGTTGATATTCTTGAAGCTCGCAGATATGATGCGGAGTATTTTAAGCCTGAGTACTTGAGTTTAGTAAAAAAGTCGTCTAATAAAAAAAGATTCAAAGAATTTCGCGATCTTAACTTAACTGTTGATGCCAGTGCTTTTTATCCATCAATAGAACCTCTATATAATACTGGAAATTTACCTTTTTTAAGAGTGGCAAATGTTGATAAGCAGATTGATTACAATTCAGCGGTTACTATTCCAGAAGAAATTTTGAATGACTTTAAAACTATAAAAAAAGCGAATTACGGTGATATTGTTATTACTAAAGGTGGAAGTGTTGCACGATTAGGGTTTGTGGATAAAGAAAGTGCATTAAGCAGAGATTTAATCGTTATAAATTCATCAAGATTAAGCCCTGGTGATTCTAAGTATTTGTATTTTTATCTGTTATCAGACTTCTCGAATAGTCTTTTTTTGAGAAGTTCATCTTTGACAGCACAACCTCATTTAACCATTTTTCAAGTAAGAGAATTGCCTCTATTTTACCCGGAAGAATCATTTAGAAAAGAGGTCGCAGATTTATTTGACCGGTCTGTCCAAAAACAAACGGAGTCCAAACAACTCTACCGTGAAGCCGAAGTGTTGCTTTTGCACGAGCTCGGGCTATTGAATTATAAAGTTAAACACTCGCTTTGGTTTACCGCCACCAAACAACAAGTTAAAGCAGCAAAAAGATATGACAGCGAATATTTCCAACCGAAATACGCGGAGATTATAAAGAAAATCGAAAATTATGAGGGTGGGTGGGATTTTGTAAAAAATCAATTCAACCAAAACACTAAACTCTCAAAAAAAGAATGGAACTACTGCAATTACATTGAAATCAGTGATGTAAACACTTCAAATGGAGAAATTACGCCAAATAGAGTTGAAACAAAAGATATTCCAGCAAATGGGAAAAGAAAATTGTTTAAAAATGACCTGTTGATTTCTAAAGTTAGACCATATCGTGGAGCTGTTTCGTTTATTGATTTTGAAGTTGAAAATTTGATTGGAAGTGGGGCATTTACAGTTTTGCAAGAAAAGACGGATTTTAAAAAAGAAGTTTTGATGATATTTTTAAAAACACAATTTATAAAAGATTTGCTTTTACGTTATAATTGCGGAACTTCTTACCCTGTAATTAAAGATGAAGATATTTTGAATCTTAAAATTCCTCTCATCAAACCACAAATCCAAAAACAAATCGCCGAAAAAATCCAAGAAAGCCACAGGCTAAGAAAGGAAGGCAAAGAGTTGCTCGAAGAAGCCAAAAGAAAGGTGGAAAAAGAGATAGAAAATGGGTAGCAAAAAGACATTATAGAAATAAATCCCCATCTTGCCGAAATAGTTTTTTCAATTAACCATTTTGACACTAAACACCATGCGCATCATTTCTTGGAACATCAATGGAATTCGAGCGGTACACAAAAAAGGTTTGTTCGTGCCTTTTGTTGAAAAGTATAAACCGGATATTTTGTGTTTGCAGGAAACCAAGGCGAAGCAAGACCAGAGCGAAGTCGATTTGCCCGGCTACGAAGAATATTGGAATTCCGCGGTGCGGCCAGGCTACAGTGGCACAGCTATTTTTACCAAGCTAAAACCACTTTCCGTAACGCTCGATATTCCCAAAAATATTGCCGAGAAGCATGGTCTTGTGAGCGATGCATATGGCGACCCGAACGCCGAGGGCAGGGTTACGGCTTTAGAATTTACAGATTACTACGTTGTTACCGTGTATACACCAAACGCTAAAGACGATCTGTCCCGCATTCCTTTGCGCCACAAGCAGTGGGATCCGGCATTTCTTGATTATGTGTGTCAGCTTGAAAAAAAGAAACCAGTTATATTTTGTGGCGATTTGAATGTGGCACACAGCGAAGACGATCTGGCGCGTCCTAAAGAAAATGTGGGTAATAAAGGGTTTACCTATGAAGAGCGCGAGGGGATCGATAACATGGTGAAGCAGAATTTCGTAGACACTTTTAGAATATTTACCAAAGGCAACGGCCACTACACTTGGTGGAGCCATTTTGGTGGTGCCCGTGCTCGCAATGTTGGTTGGAGAATTGATTATATTTTTGTGAGTCAGAAATTAGCACCAAAAGTTTCGCAAGCCACCATTCATGCTGATGTTTTAGGATCAGATCATTGTCCAGTAGTGGTTGAAATAGATCTTTAAGACACACAAAACTTTCTGTATTTTTTGATATAAATTTCTATTTTTCTGCTCCTACACTCTACATAATGAAAGGTTTATCCCGGAATCAAAAAATCAAGATGAGGGGGTAAAAGACTGAAACGAAGATAAAACTTGACGTTTAAAATAAAAGAGCGTATATTTATATTTGCAACTTAGTTGCTTTAAGTTTTATAAAATGCTTTTTCGCAAGAGCGTTATTACTATATGAAAATAAAAAATCGGTTTATTTTTTTGGTGCTGGCGGGAGTGCTTGCTGTCTTAACTTTTTTTTTAGCACATTTAGGTGGTGGGTCGTTAGTAACGAAAAATAATCATTCTTCAGGCAAAATTAAAGTCGTGGCGGTCGAAAATTTTTATGGGGATGTAGCTCGGCAGTTGGGTGCGGACCACATAGAACTAACGAGTATTTTGGTGGGAGCTGATATTGATCCGCATGAGTATGAGCCGACAGTGCAAGATGCGGTAGCGATAAGCGAGGCGCAAATAGTAATAATGAACGGTTTGGGGTATGATAGTTGGGTTGAAAAGCTGCTCAAAGCTTCGCCAAAAACAGAGCGGATAGTTATTGTGGCCGGAGAGGTGGCGCCGCGGCAGTTGCCGAACAACCCGCATGTTTGGTATGGTGTAGATAACATGGCGGTAATAGCGCAGCAAATAGCCCAAGCTTTAGGAACGAGTGATCCTGTGAGCAGAGTATTTTTTAATGATCGGTTGACTGTTTTTTTAGATTCACTCACACCGCTTGAGCAGGCGATGAGTGCGATCAAAACACGCTATAATGGTACGCCCATTGGCCTGACCGAAACGATTTTTTTGTATCAAACAGGGGTGATGGGTTTGGTGGTCAAAACTCCGACTGCCTTTGCTCAAGCTATTGCTGCCGGAAACGATCCTTCGGTCGACAGTGTGCGCGCCGCCAACAATCAAATAGAACAAAAGCAGATAAAAATTTTAGTGTTGAACGGACAAACCGCCACTCCCATTACCAATAATCTAAGACAACAGGCAATGCAAAAGAATATTCCAGTTGTGGCTGTGACGGAAACAATGCCGGCGCAGGCTTCGTATCAAAGCTGGATGATGGGTCAGCTGCAAGCGTTAGACACCGCTTTACAACAAGCAAATTAATTTCTCCCATGAAAACACCGCTTATTTTTTTTCGTGATGTGGCCGTACATTTAGGTGGCCGCACCATTTTTCAGAATCTTAATTTGGCCATTACGGCCGGCGAGTTTGTTGGCATACTTGGACCCAACGGAGCTGGAAAAAGTACACTTCTTAAACTATTGCTGGGTCTTATTAAACCAGTCGCCGGAGAGATTTTAGTGCTGGGTGTACCGCCTCGGCAAGGAAATGTGCACATTGGATATGCGCCCCAGCATCGGGTGCTCGAAACAGACTTGGCGTTGCGCGCTCGCGACGTCGTGGGGTTTGGTATTGATGGGCACAAATGGGGGATAGGTTGGCCGAGCCAAGCGCGCACCGAACGCATCAACCGTGCTTTGGCGGAAGTAGACGCACTGCATTTGAGCGACGCACCGATTGGTCAACTCTCTGGTGGAGAGCAACAACGTCTCCTCATTGCTCAAGCGCTTATTACCAACCCATCGGTTTTGCTGCTCGATGAGCCTTTGTCCAATTTAGACATTGCCCACGCGCAGGAAATCATGGCTCTTCTTATGAAATTGGCTCGAGAACGCTCGGTAACAATATTATTAGTGTCCCATGATATAAATCCATTGTTGCCGGCGGTAAATAAAGTGGTGTTTGTGGCCAATGGACATGCGGCCATTGGACCACCCGACGAAGTAATTACGAGTCAAACTCTTTCGGAGCTTTATGGTTCATCAGTTGAAGTCTTGCGGGCGCTGAATCGGGTATTTGTGGTGGGAGCCGAAACATAACCATATGTGGCAGCTTCTGCAGTATTCTTTTGTACAGCACGCTTTTTTGGCCGGCACATGTGTAGCTATTATCGCTCCAATTGTCGGTTATTTTTTACTTATTCGTGGGCTCACGTTTGCCGGCCATGCCCTTTCCCACATTGGTTTTGCCGGCGCTGCCGGCGCTTTGGTAGTGGGAATAGACCCGGTGGTTGGGTTGCTTATTTTTACCTCAAGCGCTGCTTTGGGGATTGGATTTTTTGGCAAACAATTGCGTGAGCGAGATATCACCATTGGAGTTATCATGACTTTTATGCTTGGTTTGGGCGCCTTGTTTATATCCCTCTATAGCGGCAATGCTGAACATGCCTACAGTGTTTTATTCGGGACTGTTCTTGGTATTAGTACGGCCGATGTTTATATAACACTGGGATTTAGTTTGGCTGTGCTGCTCGGGGTGGTGGTAATTTTTCGACCTCTCTTGTTTAGTTCGTTTGATCCGGAAGTAGCTGCCGCTCGCGGCGTCTCGGTGCGCTCGCTCGCCATTATTTTTTTGCTTCTGGTGGCTATCACGGTTTCTATGTCGGTGCAGGTGGTGGGCGTGCTCTTAATTTTTACATTGCTGGTTGGTCCAACTGCCACCGCCAGCCGCCTGGTAAATAAACCGGCACAGACCATTGGCCTTGGGGTGTTGCTGAGTCTTAGTTATACGTGGATCGGATTGTGGCTCGCGGTGAGCGGTCATTGGCCGGTAACATTTTATATTGCAGCCTTATCCTTTGGCGTGTATGTACCGGTGCGTTGGCTGGCCACCCCGTTGTCACAAGAAAACAAGTATGTTTGATATTTTGCACGAAACATTTATACAACACGCTTTTTTGGCCGGCACGTTCATTGCCGTGGTGACGGCCGTAGTGGGGTATTTTGTAGTGTTGCGGTCCCAGGCATTTGCGGCCCACGCCCTTTCCCACATTGGTTTTGCCGGCGCTGCCGGCGCAGCCTTCTTCGGGGTAAGTTCTTTGGTAGGAATGTTAACACTCACTATGGCCGCAGCTTTGGGAATAGGACTTATGGAAAAGCGCCTACAAGGCCGGGATATAGAAATAGGAATGGTGCTCTCGTTTGCTTTGGGCTTAGGTGTTCTTTTTTTACAACTGTATACCCGTGGGGCGAGTCAAACTTTGGGTGTGCTGTTTGGTTCTCTTTTGAGTGCTTCTTATTTTGATGTATATTTGTCAGCGGGTTTAGCAGTATTTGTTTTGGTGGTGATGGGGGTCTTGTTTCGACCGTTACTCTTTGTGTCAATTGATCCGGAAGTGGCCGCGGCTCGCGGCGTCCCGGTACGCCTTATCTCGTTGGTTTTTATGTTGGTTTTGGGAATAAGTGTGACTGAAGCTGTGCAAGTGGTAGGTATTCTCTTGGTATTTGCGCTCTTGGTAGCTCCAGCCGCCGCCGCCCAACATATTACACGCCGCCCAGCTTCGGGTCTTATTTTGACGGTTGGTTTTGGGTTGTTGTTTACCTGGGGCGGACTCTTTTTAGCTGTCGTGGGGCGTTTTCCGGTGAGTTTTTATATTGCTTCCCTCGCCACAATTACTTATTTTATTTGTGTCAGCATTGGACACGTGCTGGTACCCCATCGTTTTGCCGAGCCGGATCATCCGCACAAAGAAGTGCGGGTATAAAATTTTGTTGGGTTGAATTGATGATCAAGGGGGTTGAGGTAAGTTCAGCGATGCTTGACTGCCGGGTGGATAAATTTTTGTGTATGGAACATTTTCATTGGCAATTAGCGTCGGTTGTTTGGTTGTATCCCGGTAAAGCCGGGTGGCATTTTGTGAGTGTGCCAAAAAAAGAATCAAAAGAGATAAAAGAGCGGTGCGGGAAAAAGAAAAAGGGTTGGGGATCAGTTCCGGTTTTTGCAACCATTGGTAAAACGACTTGGCAAACCTCTCTTTTTCCTGATAAAAAATCGGATGGGTATTTAATGCCCATTAACGCTGAAGTAAGAAAAAAAGAAAAAATTGTGGCACAGACGATGATTGTATGGGAAATACAATTGTGTTAGAGTGTTTTTGTTATTTCTTTCATTTTTATGAAAACTAAGTGTATAGTTGGAGTTGGAGTAGTGGTAATTTTTGCCATCAGTTTGGCGGCTTATCATCTTTATCCCGGAGCCATGCCGATAAACGTAGAAGCGGCTACGAGCACAGAAATATCCATGCCGAAAGCTCTTACCAACAAGGAATTATTAGCACTGGCCGATAATAAATATGCCGACGGGAACGTGCCATTAAGTGATAATAATTATATCACTACCGGAGCCAAAAAAGGCTATGTGTATTTGTGCAACGCCCATCAGGATAACCCGGGTTCTGCGGTCAACGGTCCTTGGATTCAAGGGAAAAAATGGAATTTTTTAAAAAAAGTATCAATTTCCGGCAGTATCAAGTGGGCGCAGGCCGTATTTAAAAATTCAGTAGCAAAAACCACGCGTACGCTTACCGGTAATGGTTTGCCGACCACGCATACCACCGGAGTATTTCCCGTCGCAACAACTGATGCGGCCCATCAGTATGACGCCAACCCCAACACAATTTCCGCCCAAACTTTACAGAAAGATTTACCTTTGAATCCAACTTACTCCAAAACGCCGTATTGCATGGGTGGGGAAGTGGGCATTATGTTAACCGGCGTGCCTTTATTTAATGCATTTGACGCTGGTTTACGCGATGCTCCAGCCCATGAATTACAAGACAGTTGTGATGGTCATCCCCAAGGATCTGGTGAATATCACTATCACAGTCTTAGCGCCTGCTTTAAAAATATTGGTGTATCGACAGTGCTCGGCTATGCGCTTGACGGGTTCCCTATTACCGGCCCGATGGTTGCCAAAGATAAATATCTTACCACCGAAGATTTGGACGAGTGCCATGGCATAGTGAGCGAGGTGGTGATAGACGGAAAAAAGAAAAATACTTATCACTATGTCATGACACGTGATTTCCCCTATTCGGCAGGATGTTTCCGGGGTAAGCCAGTTAGTCTCATGGTTATTCAAAACGGAGGCGGAAAACCAACTCAATCCGGAAACTCAGCTCAACCCACGGGCATGGGCAATGCACAACCACCAGCTGCCGCCACTTCTGTTTGTAGTGGTAAAACTCGTGGCACTCATTGTACCTTTGCCACCCCACAAGGAAGTGTGAATGGTCATTGTGATGAGCCGCCGAACATGCAGAGCCTCGTGTGTGTACCAGCTCGGTAATAAGATACAAATTTCAGATAGAAAAATACAACTCTACAAGAACAAGAAAACATAAAAGCATTAGAATACCACTCTCTGCAATCAATTTCTCCACCTGGGCGAAGTAGGGGTAGGTCAAAAATATAAAAACAATTTTCATTCTCATTGAGAGTCTGAATTAAGGAGGAGGTGCGAAGACAAACAGTTTTTGGTAAGAGGGTGGTTAGTGTGGTAAAATGGATACACTTTTTATTTTAAAGTACAAATTTTTATGCTGAAAAAATACACTATTGGTGTGGGGGTGCTTTTAACGGCTGCTTTTTGTTCACAACAAGTTTTAGCGGCCAATTTATTACCACAAGATTTTATTGATCTTAATGCCGATCCGGTTATTGCCCAGTGTGGTTTTGAAAATGGGGTACAAAATATGGAAAAAGCTTTAGCGGCTGCCCAGCTTGAAAATATGGAAAAAACTGGTCGCAAGTCCATTGTGTTGCCTCTCAGCACAAAAGGAACTTTTAGTGTAGAGATACCCTATTCTTCGACTTGGAAAGCGCGGGGTAAACAGGTGCTGCCGTACACTAAATTTGAGAATGGTTACGGAGTGGGTAGAATTGTCTTAATTGATGAAACAGTCCAGGACACGGCGTGTGAGCTGGGGAGAAGTTACGTAATTCATACTAAGAAAGGCACTCTGCAGCAGTTGGTCAAAGATACCCAAGCCCAATGGGTATCAAATGAGCAGGAGCGAGAGGGTGAAACTTTACCCGCCATTTTTATGACACTCGGTGGTAAGAAAGCAGCAGTGTTGCCCGCAGTATTGGTCAATTCGGGTGGAAAAACAATGTATTATAGTGCTCTGGGAGTAGAGGTGCGGGGTAATGTAGTTATTATCGAAGATCCGAGTTCATACTTATCAGCTCACATTAATGCTGACATGCTGCGTATGGCGGCGAGCATCAAGTAAGTCCACATTCTTTTTTTCTGGACAATAAGCCAAAAACACCGTAAACTGAAAAGTATTGTTTGCGATTTTTAGAAGTATTTAAAAAAATTCTTCATTTTGAGTTAAAGTTTGTTGGAAGTGAAATTTTTGTTAATAGTATGAAATTTTTTGTTGCTTTGCGTCAAGAGTGGAGTCAGTCATTGCGTGTAGGTTGGTTCTTGGCGTTGCGCCAAGTTCGTCGGGTGGGGCGAGGCACCACCGCGCTCATTATTTTTATAATGGTGTTAACATTTTTAAATTTGGTTGTAGTATCGGGTTTGTTGGTGGGGCTCATCAGTGGTTCGTTCAAACAATTTAAAGAAAATTATTCGAGCGATATTATTGTTACGGCTGCACCCGGACGGAGTTATGTAGAAAATTCTCCGACTCTCATCAGTTTTTTAACCACTGAGCCGCAGGTAAAAAAGTTTTCGGCGCGTTATGGAGCCGGCGTTACTGTCTTAGGCACACCCACTCGTCCGGTACCAAAAAATGAAAAACCCAACCAGGTCAGTGCGCGTTTGTCGGGTATTGACCCGCTGCAGGAGGAGCAACTGACTCGTTTTTCGCGGTTTGTAATTCAAGGTCAGCCGCTCGAAAACGAAGGAGATAGCAACTCTATCCTCATTGGAGCGAGTCTGATTAAAAAATATTCTTCTTTTGCTGATGCCAATCTGCCGGGCATTGATTTGCTCACAGATGTAGAAGTGGGTGATCGGGTGAAAGTCAGTTTGCCGCAAACCGATGGCACGAGTGTGGTCAAGGAATTTATTGTCAAAGGCATAGTCAAAAGTAAGGTTGATGAAATTTCGACGCGTATGTTTATTACCGACCAGGAATTAAAAAGACTGTTGCCGGTCAATAAAGATCAGGTGCAAGAAGTGGCAATCGCTGTCCAGAGCGGTCGTGTTAATGAAGTTTTGGCAGCCATTAAGCAAGTCATGCTCGGGTCAGCGGCGCGTATTCAAACTTCAGAAGAAGCGGTGCCTTCGTTTTTGCGTGATATAGAAGCAACCATGTCAATTTTGGGCAATGCTTTGTCATCGTTTGCTTTGGTGGTAGCGTCCATTACGGTTTTTATTGTTATTTATATCAACGCCGTCACCAAGCGTAAGTTTATTGGTATTATGAAAGGTATTGGCATTAGTCCGCTCGCGATTCAAGCTTCGTATTTTTTTCAAGCATTTTTTTACGGCGTTTCCGGTTCGGCTATCGGCCTCGCCTTGACGTTTGGTTTTTTAAAACCCTATTTTGACCAAAATCCCATTAATTTTCCTTTTTCGGATGGTATTTTAGATGTGACTGTATCGGGTGCATTTATCCGAGTGGCGATTCTCTTATTCATAACAATGGTAGCTGGGTATATTCCAGCTAAGCTGATTGTAAGAAAAAATACTTTGGATTCCATTCTTGGCCGTTAACCTTTATGATTTCTGGAAAAAATATAGTAAAAACGTATGGAAAAGGTGATTTGTCACTGACTGTTCTTAAAAATATCAGCGTCGATATTGACGATGGTGATTTTGTGGCGATTATCGGCTCCTCCGGAGCCGGAAAATCAACCCTGCTGTATCAACTTTCTTTGCTCGACGAACCTACGTCTGGTGAGGTTATTATTGACGGCATTGCTACCAGCGGTTTGTCGCAGCGAGAAAAAACAGCACTGCGTCTTGCCAAACTTGGGTATGTCTTTCAAGATTACGCCCTCCTTCCCGAGTTGACTGCTGTGGAAAATGCGATGCTACCCATGCTCATGCAAGGTAATAGTATAAAAGCGGCCACTGCTAAAGCCAGCGCTGCGCTGCGGCGGGTTGGTTTGGAGGAAAAAATGTACAATTTACCCAGTCAGCTCTCGGGTGGGCAACAGCAGCGTGTGTCTATAGCTCGAGCCATTGCGCATCATCCGCATATTTTGTTTGCCGATGAGCCGACAGCCAATTTGGATTTGGCGAGTGCTACGCTGGTAATGCAAGCATTTTTAGATCTCAATCATGAGGGGCAAACTATTATTATGATTACTCACGAAGATGAGTATGCTAAACAAGCCAAGCGCGTCATCGCGCTTAAAGATGGACGGGTTGTCTCGGATACAAGATTGAGATAGAGATTTTTGTTCTATATCAAGACTGTTATGAGCAAAGACCGGCCATATGTAGTTTTGGTACACGGATTTTTGCGAACCAAAAAATCTTGGAAAAAAATGGCACATTTTTTGCGTACACAAGATTATGAAGTGGTGGATTTTACCTATCCGGCAAAATACCTTGGTGTTAGGCAAATCGTAGAAAAATATTTGCTACCTTGTGTAGCTACTCTTGATCCAGAGCGAACAGTACATTTTGTTACCCATTCTTTAGGGGGAATCTTGGTACGCTATTTTTTAGTGTGTCAGGCAGTTCTCAATATTGGTCGAGTGGTAGCGCTTGCCCCACCGTATCAGGGGAGTAAGCTCGCTTCTTTTTTGGCTAAAAATACTTTTTTAGCCCGCAACTTTCCGTGCCTTAAAGATTTGAGTCCGGGGAGTTTTGTCCTCACTCATTTAGGAGTGGCCAAGCCCTATTTTGCCACGATTGCCGGCACCAAAGATAAAAAGGTAACACCAGCTCAAGCGTGGTATAGCGAGCAAGAAGCGTTTATAACCGTGTCGCGCACCCACAGTTTTATTATGAACGCACCGGAAGTGCATAAGTTAACAGGGAGTTTTTTATAAATTGGGAATTTTTTCCCCAAGACAACAGGTATAGGTGTTTTAAAGTAGTCAATTTCGGATTTCGATGTGAACAAAAAATGCTGGAAAATCGCATATTTCCATGTTGCAGAGGAATTATTTTGATAAATCCAAGATCTTCAATTATAATAAACCAACTCACCGTAAGCAAGCGGTCGGTTTCAATCATCAACAGTATTTTTTTATGAAAGAAGTTGAAGTTAAAGCTCAGGTAAAAAATTTGTCAGCCATTAAGGAGGCGTGTCAAAAATTGGGTGCGCGCTGGTCGTTGTCGTGTCTGCAACAGGATGTTCTTTTTTTGCACTCAGAGTTAGAGTTTAAAGATATTCAAAAAGACACTCCAGTCCTGCGTATTCGTACTCAAGGGGAACGGGTATACCTGACGTTAAAAAAGCGCTCAGGCACGGCTTTGGTTAAGATTGAGGAGGAAATGGTAGTAAGTGACGCTATGACGGCGGAGCGCATACTAACTCATATGGGGTATCATGAAGTTTTGCGTCTCAGTAAAAAACGTGAAGAAGGTGTTTTAGGAGACATAACCATTTGTCTTGATGAGGTGGAAGGGTTGGGTGCGTTTATTGAAGTTGAAAAATTGATAGCCGAAGATGCGGACAGCGTTGCTCCTCAGCAAGAATTATGGAATTTTTTGCAGAGCTTAGGTCTGAGTGAAGCCGATCGGGTGTTTCAGGGGTATGATACGTTGGTATACCAAAAATCACAGTAGATGCTGTCTTTGTTCGGGTATTAGTTGGGAAAAGAATAGGATGCAATCCTTTAGATTGAAGTAACCATTTTTCATGTATGTATACATTTGGCGACAAAGATTTTGTGTTGGATGAATCAGGCGTAGGCCAGCAGAAAAAGTATATCCTGAAGATTAAGGATATGCCGGAGTCGGATAAACCGCGAGAAAAACTTCGTAAATTTGGGCCGCAAGATCTGTTGGTGGCCGAGCTTATTGCCATAGTGCTTAGTACCGGTACCAAAAAAGAAGACCTAATGACCATGGCCGCGCGAGTAGTTAAAGATTATGGGGAACGCTCTTTGGTAAATCAAACCAATGCCGAAAAAATGGCTCAAGATCTAGAAATTCCTCTTAACAAAGCCATGCAAATCGTGGCCTGTGCCGAACTGGGGCGTCGTTTTTTTCAGAAAAAGAACGGCTCGCTATCGGTTATTCATACCGCTAAAGACGTTTTTGCCTATTTGCACGATATGCAAAATCTGCCCAAAGAACATCTGCGAGGCATTTATCTCAATACCCATCATCGCATTATTCATGACGAAGTAATTTCCATTGGTACGATAAATACCAACCTGATTCATCCGCGTGAAGTATTCAAGCCAGCCATTGAGTATGGCGCCGCTGGCATTATTCTGGCGCACAACCATCCTTCCGGTGTGGTTAAAGCCAGTACTCCAGATATCGAGATAACCAACCAGCTCATTGCCGCCGGTAATCTCATAGGTATTCCTCTGCTCGACCATATTATTATCGGTAAAAATAAATTTACGAGTATTGAAGCAAATTATAATTAATTTCTATGTTTCGATCGTACACTCTTGTTCAACAACCGTTTATCTTTACACATAGTACGTTGCCGGTACCGTATTATACGGTGCGGGATCAAAAAACCGGGGTAAATGTACCAGTTATTGATAGTCAAAAGTTAATTCTAGAAAAGTATTTTAATGATTTGTTTCAGGTGTTTTTGGTTCAGTTTTCAGCCTTGCCCATTAAAAATGCGCTAACCAAAAAAGAAAAAGATAATCTTTTTTCTCTGCTTGAGGAGATTGTTAATGTAAAAAATTTACTTGAAAAGTAAATTAAAAAGGCGTATAGTAAATACGCCTTTTTAATTTGATTTTTTATATGGAAAAGAAAAAAATTGCGCTTTTAGCTGGAGTGGGTGGAGCTGTCGTGATAGGGGCAGGGGTAGGTTTGGCCCTCTATTGGCGCAGTGCCTTAGTTTTATCGCCCGAAAAAGTGTTGTCGCAAATGGTAAAAAATATTGGCACGATTACTTCATATGAGGATGCTGTGCATATAACAGCCAACGTCCCAGGTGGCGAAGTCCCGTTTTCCGAGGATTTAGGTACGCCTGACACTAAAACTGCCTCGACCACCGTAAGTTCAACCCCGGTTCAGACAACTCATTTTTCCGTAGTGTTGAATGGAAAAAACGATATTGGAAATAAGCAGGAAATCAAAAGCCAAACCACCTTGCAAATGCGGGTGACACCACCATCCATGTCAGAAGTGGTAGTGGGAGCGGAATTGCGCATTGTAAATAAAATAGTTTATGCCCAGCTGACAGACGCTCCGGTTATCGGATTTTTTAGTCTGAAACCGTTTGAAAAACAGTGGGTAAAAATAGACCCAGAAGCAGTAGCGAAGCAGTTGGGTGACCCGGCTCTTGAAACAAAAGTTTTGGCATTGCAAAAACGGCCGGAAATTTCTCGGGAACAAAAAGAACAGCTCGAACAAGCTTTGTGGCAGGGAAAGGTAGCGGCCATTACCGCCCAGATGCCAGCGGATAAAATAAACGGGCTGAATACATACCATTATGGCTTTACAGTTTTTGCGGATAAAATACCGGCCTTTATGAAACAAGCAGTTGCCATTGTGCCGGAGTTGCAAGATCCACGGGTGGATCCGCAAATGTTAGAAGAGCAATTTGGGGTATGGCAAAATATACAGGGTGAAATTTGGATAGGAAAAAAAGATTTTTTACCGTATAAAGTGCTCCTCCACCTGAGTAGTAAACCAACAGCGAAAGAGCCCCAAATAATGAAAGCTACTATTGAAGTAAATTTGAATAAATTTAACGCACCGGTGCAAGTGGAGGTACCAAATAAAGTCCAAAAAATTGAAGATATGATCCAAAATATTTTGGGCGGCGCCATGTTTGGCACTCAGCCAGATGGCAGTATGAGTATGCCGGAAGATATGCTCCAAGCCGATAAATAAAAATCGGTGTGAAAAAACCATCGGGCCTAACAGTAATACCGGGCGTAGGAAAAAGCATTGCTCAAGACTTAGAACTGCTTGGTATAAAACAAGTGAGTGATCTCAAAGGTCGAGATCCGGAGCGTTTGTATACTGATTTTTGCCAAAAAGTAGGGCAAAAAGTTGATCGTTGTTTGTTGTACACTTTTCGTTGCGCGGTGTATTTTGCCTCGCATCACGAACATGATCCCGAACTCCTGAAGTGGTGGAATTGGAAAGACAAAGAGAAGGTTTAAAAAAGCCAACTTATGGAGCAATTTTTTTAGCTTCCAAATACAGGAATAAGGGAAATTCTTGCCGAGCTTTATTTTCAGCGTTGGCGCGTGGTCCGGCCGCAGTGTGCTTATGGCTTGTCCATTCTTCCATACGGCTAATGAGTAAGTGCTGTTTAGTGAGGAGTTTGATATAGTATTGGAGTGGGCGATGAAAGCTCACTGTAGACGAAGTTTGTTTTTGACCGGGGTGCATGTCGATAAACGTTTTAGATTCGCTCATGTATTCATCCAGGCGGCGAAATTGTTTTTGCTCGACTTGATCCCATACCCACGAGCTTTGTTTGGGGATGCGAAAACAAGGGTGGTTGAGAACCAGGGAAATAGAGCCATTGTTTTTGAGTACGCGAGAACATTCTTGAAAAGTACGTGGAACATTTTCGATATTTTGGATGGCGAGAACACAAACAATATGATCGATAGAATGAGTGGGAATTTTTTCTAAGTTATCTGCCGAACCAACATAGAAAGTAGCGTTAGGTACTTGTTTGGTCGCGAGCGCTATCAGTTCTGGTGAAATATCAATGCCGATGAGCTTGGCTTGGTTGCGTCCTAGGGCTTTGGTAAAAAAGCCTTGACCGCAGCCTAGATCCAGGATAGTCTGATGAGAGAGGGTGGGAATGAGACGTAGGATTTGCGGCAAGATAAGATCATGCTGGTAGGTGCCGGTTTGAGAAAGTAGGTCGTTATACCAGGGAGCAACTGCCCCCCAAGAAGTGGTTTTTTTCATATGCAGCTAAGCATACACAACCTTTATTTGTTTGGCAATACAATATGATGCTCAAAAAAATCGCACAATCGCTTATAGTCATCGGGTTTTTACTGTTCCTCGTCGGCGGATACAACCTTTTTGTTTTGTCGGCTATTACCGGCTGGCTCAGCTTTCCCAAATGGCTTTGGTTCGAAATAGGGCTCGATATGCTGTTCGTCGGTGGTTTTTTATACATTCGTAGTCAGCAGGAAGAGCGATTGCGTCAACTCCTCACCACTGGTTTGCCACTTGTTGGCACGTATATGCAAACTGTTGAAGTAGCCGCCCCGAGAAATAGTATAAACAACGCGTATAGTATTGAAGTTGAAGCTGCTCTGCCTGACTCCGGAGAGAAAAAGTTGTTTAAGAGTCGAACGATTTTTCAACCTCGGGCGCCACAACTCACGGCCGGGCAAGAAATAATGGTTTATATAAATCCACAGAATCCAGCCGAATATTATATAGATACCGCGGCTTTTAAAGAATTGAAATCTTAACAAATTCAACGCATGCTTGCTTTTTTTTGTACCACCCGATCTTTTTTAGCGGCCGGCATTTTACTGGTGCTTTCAGGAGTGGTTAGTCAGATACCAGGTCTGAACTTTTTATCGGTGCCATTCTTTATTTTGGCGGGGAGCAGTGCCACACTCACTTGGTGGTTGCGTAATATGCAAGATTTTTTTAGAGATCAAGCTGAGCTCATAACCACCGGCTACCGGGTAGAGGCGCGGGTGGTGAGGGTACGAAAAATAGTAAATGCCGAGCATGGTATGCCAGGTCATAATCAGTATAAAATTATTGCCCAAGGTGTAGATAGTTTTGGTAAAATGTCGACGTTTGAGAGTGTGGTCTGTCCCAAAAATGAGGAAGTCGGTTTTAGTGTGGGGGATGAAGTAGATGTATATATTGATACAAAGCATCCGGCGCGCTATCATATGGATACATTCAGTAAAAATGCGGATGTTTCGTTAAAGGGTTAATTGTTCATTGTATGTTGTCAACCAAAAGAGAAAAAGGGGAAATGGGGGAGAATCAAAATGGAGTAGAAAGTCGGGACATATCACAAGCATTGAGTAGACTTGATTTATCAGTCAGTGCTACCTTGCGCCATGATAAATCATTGGAGTCAGGAAAAGATGTTGAGTTAGACTATTTTCATTTTGCATCTGAGGCGGATTTACAGAGTTTTATAGCAGGATTGAAAAGAGAAATAGAGAATTTTAACTCGGCTAAAACTTCGCTTAATAATAATGAAAAAAACTATTTTAAAACAGGGGCATGGCGGATACGAGACAGAGACGCGACAGGAAAATTATTTATTCGGCAAATAAAATTTCGTTTCGGAATAAATAAGCAAGAACAAGCAGAACTTATTATTTACACATAATTTTTTACCTATGAATAATTATCAAGCTATTTTACACACGGATAAAGGAGAAATTGAAATTCGTTTACAAGGCGAACAAACTCCAAAAACGGTCCAAAATTTTGTGGACCTAGCGCGGAAACATTTTTATGACAACACGGTTTTTCATCGCGTGATTAAAGATTTTATGATCCAGGGCGGTTGCCCGCAAGGTAATGGCACTGGGGGTCCAGGCTATCGCTTTGACGATGAGCCGTTTACGGGTGAATATGTGCGTGGTGCGGTGGCCATGGCTAACGCCGGGCCCAATACCAATGGCAGTCAATTTTTTATCATGCATGCGCAGGTGCCACTGCCCAAAAATTATGTTATTTTCGGGCAAGTAACCCAGGGTCTTGAAGTAGTCGATGCGATTGCCGAGAGTCCGGTTACGGGCAGTGGTTTTGGTGAAAAATCCAAACCGGTACAGCCGGTGGTAGTTAAGAGTGTAGAAATAAAAGAAGTTTAAAGTGTATGGCCGGAGGTATAGAAAATATTGCGCGTGCAGTCATTTGCCATAATGGTAAAATTTTACTCTGCCAGGCGAAAGGTAAAAGTCATTATTTTTTGCCGGGTGGGCATGTAGAAATGGGAGAAACCATACATCAGGCTTTGCGACGTGAAATAGAGGAGGAGTTGGGAGAGCAAGTTCGTATACAACAATTTATGGGTGTGGTTGAAAATTTTTATGGGTCGAAAGTTGCGCCGCGCCATGAGATCAATTATCTCTTTGCGACTGAGCTTGAAAATATGGTGGTGGCGAGTCGCGAGAAACATTTGCATTTTGTGTGGGTCAAAGTGGAGCGATTACATGAAACACCGCTTTTACCGTTTCCTGTAAAAGAATTGCTTCTGGATTGGTGGAACAACCAAAAAATTTTTTGGTCAGCTGTAAATGACAGTGTGTAAAAGTATGTTGAAGTTATATGCCAAATCGATTAATAGAACCAGCCGAAATTTTTAGCCGTCACGAACCTTTGGTATCCGAGAGCGAAGAATACCGGGAATGGGACAAAGACCGGGGTGAAACGCGAACAGCTTGTGATGGCGAGGCTGCCGGGAAAGAAATGGGTGCACGCAGAAGTAGCACAGAGCGAGTTGAAATAGAAGCTGTGAGTGAGGAAGATTGGCAGCACGAACATGCGCGCTCGGCAGCGGATGATAGACGGTTGCGCTCGATAGGACGTTTTTATATGCATGATTCTCCGGAAAAAGAAGGTGATTGCAGTGGAGAAAATAATAGTTAAACGTGGTATGCATTTAATATATTTTTTGTTACCAAAAATAGAAAGCCTGGGTAATTTGGCCTATATTTTTATTGCGGTGGTGGCTTTTCTTGAATCCACGGCTTTTGTGGGCTTGGTTGTTCCAGGATCGACTATAGTGGTGGTGGCCGGGATGCTCTCGGCGCAAGGGGTGCTGCATTTTGGCAATCTGGTTTTAGCGGTAGCTATTGGTGGCATCTGTGGCGATGCGGTGGCCTTTTTTTTGGGGAGCAAATACGGCCATGTTCTCTTTACGCAGAAGAGTAAATTTTTTAAGCCCGAATATCTTAAAAAAGGCGAAGAGTTTTTTTTAGCTCATGGGCAAAAGAGCATTATCTTCGCTCGATTTTTTGGGCCAGTGAGACCAGTGGTGCCGTTTGTAGCGGGTTTATTTAAAATGTCCAAACAGCGCTTTTTCTTTTTTAATATTGTCAGCGCTTTTTTGTCGGCACCGCTTTATTTGCTGCTCGGGTATTTTTTTGGTACCGCTTGGACGAGTATAAGCAAACTTACCGGACGAGTACAAATGTTTGCCTTGTTGCTGGCTGCTGTATTGGGAGTTTTGTATGTTTTTAAAAATTCTCTCCTTAAAATAGGCGGTGATTTTTTTGTGTATCTAAAAAATTTCTGGATTTTGATGATAAAACAATTGGCGCTGTATACCCGGCTAGAATTTTTTTTAGCCAATCATGCCGTTGCATCGAAATATGCGCATGGTTTATGGCATGCGCTCAAAAGCCATCGGCGCTTCCCGACGCTGCTTGCGTGGTATGGAATTTTTTTTGTTATTGTGTGCTCGGGCGCCATGCGTTCGTTTTTGCAGTGGTCGTATATTCATCAGACCGACCTGGCAGTGGAAAATTTTTTTTATGATTTCCGGCATCCGTTCTGGGCAGTGGTTTTTTTAATTATCACCTGGTTTGGCAGTTTGCAAGCCATCGTTATGGTGTCAAGCGCAGTGGGATGCTGGTGGTATAAAAATCGGCAATTCTATTTTTTTCCTGCACTCCTATTTACGCTTATATTAAGCACCTTCAGCATGTATATAACCAAGCAATTGGTGCACCAGGTGCGACCAGACTGGGGCTTGGCTGTCTATGCGGAAAAACTTTTTTCTTTTCCGAGCGGGCATACCACGCTCGCCGTGGCGTTATATGGTTTTATTGTATTCAGCCTCTGTTATGGTGAGGTTGATTGGAACAAAAAAGTAAACCGAATATTTGCAGGTGGTATTATTATTTTTTTTATCAGCCTAAGTCGGCTTTATTTGGGAGTGCATTATCTGAGCGATGTGCTGGGGGGGTATGCGCTGGGTTTGATTTGTCTTTTGCTCGGGGTTGAGGTGGCACGACGGATTATTTTACTCAGAAAGTAAATACTATTGTATGGAAAAATGGAAAACAAAAAGTTTACAAAATTTGGCCCAAGCCTTTTTAAGTTTAAAAAACGAAACAGAAATGATGAATTTTCTTCGCGATCTGTGTACGCTTGAGGAGCTTAAAGAATTTTCGCAGCGCTGGGAAATTGCCCAGCTTCTGCATACAGGTAAAACCTATCGCGAGATCGCCAAACTCACCGGTGTGAGCACGACAACGGTAACGCGTATTGCGCACTGGCTAACCAGTGGGATGGACGGGTATAAATTAGCTTTACAGAGAAAATAGTAAGTGGGGATTTGACAAGCTTGGAATATTGTGTTAACGTAGTAACACAATATGAATATTTCTACTATAAAACTTCTTCACCATACTAGTGACCTCGGATGAACAGGTTTGTTTTTTGTCCGAGGTCAATCGCCTAATGAGGCGATTTTTTTATGATTTCATTTTTAAATATGAATAAAATTTTACGACTAATTTCTCGTTTTGATACTAAAATTAATAATCCGTATCAGGTGGCTATAAAAAAAGCTGTTGATCAGTCAGTGCTCAAAAAAGAACCGATTCAGTTTTTGTTGTTTACTTGTTCGACCATAAATGCGTCAAAGATGTTTTCGGTTACACCAACCGAGTATGTTTCTTTGGATCCATCGGGCAATAATTTGCAGAAAGATATCCCTGCGCTTGCGGGTATGATGAGTCGGTTTAATAAAAATTTTGCCGCTAAAGTAACGATTATTATCGGAAATACCGATCCTTACTATATTTATTTACAGCAATTAAAAAATTTTTCTCATGAAGAAAAACCGATTGTGCAACAGGGATTTATAGACCGTTGGGCTATATATCGGGAGCGTCTGGAAGCTGTTATTAAACAAAAATTTCCTCGGTTACCAGTTGAAATTTTAAGTTGGTACGATTTAGAGAAAAAGATAGAAAAAGAAAGAGGTTGTTCTTTTGAAGAAGAGTTTAATCGACTGTATGGAGAAAATAATAATTATTTTTCTCAAGCGGATTTAACATTTGAGTTGCAGCAGCTCATGAAGCAGTTTGTTCCAGGAGGTTATTTCGCTTCGCTGGAACGTCCCAGTACAGAATTGCTAAAGGATTGGGTGCTGCGGAAGTTTTCGGAGTATGCCCTGCAGGGCGAATGGCTTAATTATAAATTTCCTAACGCTATTTTAATCCAAAACGAAAAACCAAGTGATTTGCGGTCCAAAATGTACCAACCGCTACTCCAAAAACAAACAGGTCAAATGTTGCCCGTAGTTTATTTTTTTGGTGTTGATAATAAAGGATATGTTTAGATCAGAATTCTCACCTATTTTTCTACAGGATGGGTTGTGTGGTAGAGAGGTGGCAGAGCAGGCCGAAAAGGCGTTGGCAATTTTAAAAGAATATGAGAAAGGCGAAATAAATTTTACCCCAGATTTTAGAAATGCTCTTGGGGCTGAAACAATTCAGTTTGTAACTTTTGTTTGTCTGGGGTCTGTTCCGCACAAAGAACAACTGCGCTCTGATTTAGCTAAGACAAAATTTTTTTCAAGTTATCTAAAAACAGCAAAAGATCTATTTGAAAAATTTAAGGCACAAGGATTAAAAACCAGATTCACCCTGTTTTTGCCCGATGTTGAACCGGTGAGAACTTGGGGTTGGCAGGTAAATCAAGAAGAAATAACCACGGCTTGCCAGCGCATGGTCACCAAGTTTTCGCCGCGTTTGCCGGAAAATTGGAATCTAAAACTCTGGTCAGAAGTTGAGTTTTCTCAAGAGCCGGGCCGAGGATCGTATGGTGAATCGTTAAACTGGGTGCGACAAAATGCTCCGGAAGATATTTTAAATCCGGAAACGGAATTCTTGAGAGATTTTGGGGTGCAGTTTCCAGAAATACTCCTCAGAGGAACTCCAGAAAGCGTGGCTAAAAAACAGTTGGCAGCGTATGCTGATGAGGGTCGTGTTTTACAACAGTATTTTCCTCAAGCCATCTTGCTTCAAGCAGATACTCCAGTGAATCGAAAAGATGCTATGTTTATGCTGCTACGATCTCGGGCATTACCTATAGCCCATCCATTTATTAGGTAAATGCAGGAAAAATTCTTAGAAAATTGAGTTAAAGCAGAGTCGCTGAAAAAAGTATGCAATTATTGAAATTTTTTAAAATTCGCTATATCCTGCTCAATCTGTTTTTTCAATTCTTCTTTGTCCTTAAAGTGAATTTCTCCGCGCAAAAAATCTTTTACCGTGACAGTAATTTTTTGGCCGTACAAATCACCGGAAAAATTCATTAAATGTACTTCCAGGCAATCAGCTTTTGATAACGAATTATGTCCGTAGTATAGGAGTCCGGTATAATTTTTAGTATCAATCATTGTTTGGCAAACATATAAACCTCGAGCCATTTTTTGCGACTCAGCAAGATGAATATCTAAATTCGCGGTTGGTGCACCCAAGTTTTTGCCTTGGTTTAAACCGTGGTGAACAGTACCGGTAATAATAGTCGACATACAGAGATATTTTACATCAAAAAATGAAATGTGGTTGAGAAATAGTTTTGGTTGGGTTAAGTTGATTGGCGATGATTGGTTGGAGTTAGTCGGGTGGAGTAGTTAAATGGACAAAACAGGGGTTTTTTGTTATCGTTCAGACGTTTATGTCTATCTTTTATGTCCATTCTCATTTCAAGTTCGCTCGCGTACGATAATGTGATGACGTTTCCGGGCAGTTTTAAAGATTATCTCCTGGCCGACCAGCAGCATATTTTAAGCGTTTCCTTCTCGGTTGACCGTTTAAAGCGTAGTTTTGGCGGCGTAGGCGGAAACATTGCCTATACAACCAAACTCTTGGGAGCAGACCCTCTTTTGGTTTCGGTGCTGGGAAAAGATGGCGATGATTATTTGCAGTATCTTAAGAAATTGGGTATTAACACAGAATATATTACCAAAGATACAGAGAGATTTACGGCTACAGCCTATATTACTACGGACCGGGATGCCAATCAAATTACGGCTTTTTACAATGGGCCGCTCGATTTGGGCAAAGACTTTAGTATGCAAAATATTAAAACTAACGTTGCTGTCGCCCTAGTTACGGTAAATGAACGAGCTACGATGATAAAACATATTGCCGAATGTAAACAGCTCGGCATGAAAACCATATTTGATCCAGGCCAACAGTTATCAGCGCTTACGGCAGAGGAATTGCAACAAATGATACAATGCGCGGATTTTGTGGTTGGAAATGATTACGAAATGAAACTGATTCAAGAAAGAACAGGTTGGAGCGAAAGCAAAATTTTGGATCAATGTGAAGTCATGATTACGACTCTGGGCGAACGTGGTTCGCTTATAGAGCAAAAAGGAAAAGAAAAAATGCTGGTCGACGCCTGCAAACCGAGCAAGATTGATGACCCTACAGGCGCCGGCGACGCGTACCGAGCGGGATTTTTTGTGGGTTATGAAAAAGGGTTTGATTTAAAGACCTGCGCCCAAATGGGCAGCACGGCCGCGAGTTATGTGGTCGAAAAAACCGGAACACAAGAACATTATTTTACTGTGCAGGAATTTTGTGAGCGTTACGAAAAATCGTATCAAGAGAATCTGGCTTTGTAAAAAATAGAAAGCTTGGAGAAAGCGCTCTCTGGGCAAGTGGGCTGGCTGCAGGATTGGGGGTAAAAGATTAAGCCTTGATAGACCTGCACTTTTAAATATGAATTTACTCCTGCGCACGGGAGGGTATAATCTTTTTTTATGAAACCAGGCATTGATTATATTGGACTGACGGTTGTTTTTTGTTGCTATGACGGCAAAGGAAAATTTCTTTTGCAGCAGCGTGGTGTAAAGTGTCGGGATGAACAGGGTTTTTGGGAATTTGGCGGTGGCCAGATTGAGTTTGGGGAAACAGTTGAGGCAGCAGTGTTGCGGGAAATGAGGGAGGAAATAGGGGTTTCCGGGTCTGTTATAGAAGCTTTGCCACCACTTAGCCTTTTGCGTGAAGATAAGGGTATAAAAAAACACTGGCTACTTTTTCCGTTTATTATTTTAGTGGATCCTAAAGATGTGGTCGTTAATGAACCGCCAGAAAAAATTGCAGCCGTGGATTGGTTTAGGTGGGAAGATTTTCCACAACCATTGCATCCAGGGGATGTTTTATTGTTGGAAAAGTACAAATGGTATTTTGAGAAATTAGTGAAAAACAATATATGAAACCGGGAGTAGATTATATCGGTCTTAGCGTGGTATTTTGCTGTTATGATGGCAATGGTAAATTTTTCTTGCAGAAACGGGGGCAGAAATGCCGCGATGAGCAGGGTAAATGGGAGTTTGGCGGCGGGCAAATTGAGTTTGGGGAAACGATTGAAGCAGCTGTAATACGCGAAATGAAAGAAGAAAATGATGCGACTGGAAAGATTTTGGAAACTTTACCGCCACAGGCCTTGTTTCGAGAAAGTAATGGGGTAAAAACTCATTGGATGCTATTTCCATTTATCCTATTGGTTAATCCTGAGGAAATAAAACTTAACGAACCGGAAAAATTTGACGGGAGCGGCTGGTTTGAAATTAGGAATTTCCCTATCCCACTTCACCCGGGTGTAGTACAATTATTAAAAGTTTATGAATCGTATTTTTTTAAGTACAAGCTTCATGAGTAATAGTATTTTTACTTGTTTATCATAATAAGCACATTTTTAAAACTAAATTATATGAAAAAATTTTTCGTTTTTGTTTTGAGTCTTGTCCTGCTTGTTCCAATGCTGGCACAAGCTGATAGTATGCCTGACGGCTATCATCCAATAGATAATTATTTTATTTTGCAAAACGCTCAAAAATATCCTGAATATAACTTTTATATAACAGGAGATTTTCATGGTCGAGTTAGAAGTGAGTTGTTAACAACTACCTCAACTCAATTTTCGGATGTTACAGGCGGAAACTTTATTGCTGTAAAAAAGACAGATGTAAATAAGCTTGCATCTGGAGCTGTAAAAAATTGTGATGAGTGTGGCGATAATTGGTTTGAACTACCAACGAATGCTAAATACATCCTTAACTCCAACATGATTTTTATTTTTGAAGGTAGTGTCTCTGGTGAAAACCAAACCACCAGTCGAACATATACGGTAGCGATCGATGGAATTGCTGGAAATACCTTAAAGGCTCACTTGGTAGATCAAACTTCTCAGAATGCTGAGCAAAAACCCTCGATAGATATAGTAAAAATTCCTACTACTTCATTAAATCAGCCAACTACATCTAATTCAATAAATCCAATTCCTAGTTCAGGAACTGTGGCTACTACTTCCGAGGTTATACATTTTTCCATACCAAAATCTTCTTTAAATTCTATTTTGGTTAGTTTGGTGGTTATGTTTTTGGGAGCTGTGGGAATTGTGGTTATTTCAAGAACATGGAAGAAATAAAATATCTTGTTTTTACACTTCTCACAGAAGTATCGCTGGCTGTTTGTTTGCTGCGATCTTTCAATTGGAAACAAGTGTTTTTGATTACGGTTTTGGTAAACATGGTTTCGCATCCGATAGCTTGGTTTCTTATTTTTTACGGCTGGAGTTGGTGGTGGCTGGAGTTAGGGGTAGCTTTATTTGAAGGATTGCTCTTTGTAATTATTTTTCCATCAAACAGAATTCGCGCTGGTTTGGTGGCAATTTTTATGAATATAGTGAGCGCAGTTTTAGGGTTGCTTATTTAGAATTAATGATCGTGCAAATATGCTAACAGTATTTCTCGTTATTTATTTTTCCCTGCTCTTGTTTTTTGCAGTAAAAAATTTTAAAGCAGCTCTAGGAATTTTTATTCTTTCTCTGCCTACTTACTTAGTCCGTTTTCATATTGGAGGGTTTCCTTCTACCATGCTCGAGGTTGGGTTTGCGGCGCTCGCCTTGGGTTGGGTTGGGCGTTACGCCAAAATTGATTATAAAAATATTGCGGAGGTTGCGAAAAAGTATCCGCTATTTTTTGTACTGCTTACTATTTTTTTTCTGTCGTCGGTCGTGGGAGTTATGATAAGTGGAGAAGTTGTGCCGGCTCTGGGTATTTGGCGAGCCTATTTTTTGGAGCCAATGGTTTTCTTTTTGATTTTGCTTGGTCGGCGTGAGAGCTTTACCAAAGACGATATTATTTGGATGCTGGGATTATCAACACTATCTATTACGTATTACA
>CAYOFO010000003.1:0-47207 GCA_964403325.1 uncultured Gammaproteobacteria bacterium
ATTGTATACTGTAATAGTAGGTTTTAGCGGGTCCGGGTAAAGTGATGAACATGATACCGACGAGGGCGATGGCAACGTAGCGGGGTTGACGCAGATTTTTCCAAAAGTAAACAGCATTTTTTTGCGCATCAAGACAGAGTGTTTCGATGTGATGGGCGAGTGTATTTATGACAGCTGTGGTTTTGGCAGCGGCATGATAGGAGTGTTTGGGTGAGGGTAATTTTTTTTCATGAGCATGAAAAGCAGTGATGGGTGTATTGACTTGACTGGGCTGTGCTGTGCGCTCAATTGGGACAAATGTTTCTTCGAGCGGTTCTAGTACAGCGCTAAGGTCCGGATAGTGAGAGAGGTTTTCGTGCGCAAAAAAAGGCGGGTGGTGAGGGGTTGTTGTTTGAGCGTTGGAAGGTTCGGTGCCAACAGATGGTTCAATAAATTTTTTTTTGTTCAAGAATGAATTTGCGGTAAAAAAATTGGCGATTTTTTTGGTGAAGGAAGAAAGGATTTTTTTAGTCGGAGTAGGAGCAAAGGAAAGAATTTTTTTTTGGCTTTTTTTATGATTGATAGGAATGATAATGGAGGGTGTGGGATTTTTTTTGGTGTTTTTTAAAAGAGTGTCCTGGATATGATACGATTGAAACAAAGAAGAGGCAGTTCCCGGTGCCTCCGGTTCAATATCATGCCAAGCTGTCGGATTATTTTTTTTCAGGTCGATAACATGATGTGATTCGCGTGGGGCAGAGTTCACATGATGGACAAAAAGTTGCAGACTGTTGAAGCGGGGCGAAGCAAAAGACGGTGAGAGTGGAGTGGTAGGATTCGGGTGAGGAGAAGGGGTCGGTTGGCTGGTGGCAGTGGTGAGAGTAGGTGGTTGTAATGCGGGACAGCGAGAGCGGTTGTGTCCAACTTTGTCGCACTGGGTGCAACGGCGTAGTTGTGGTTGAGAATTTTTATGAGCCATACAAAATTTTCGAAAACCATTTGCAGGGTAGTATACACTTTTTTTGCAGAAAACCCAACAGAGAAATAATGTGGATACATTTTGTTTTCATCAACGGTTATTTGACAGATAAAATTGGTACAGCTACATTGGCTGCAACGCAAGATCTGTGCGAACTTGAGTAATAGTTTTAAAAACCGGTAGATTTCTTAAAGAGGAAGTTAAGATTTAAGGATGGTGTATGAATATTGCAATTGATATCCGTGGTTTAAGTCTGCGGGGTCGGACGGGGGTCGCAGAATATACGCTTGAATTGTTGCGAGCTATTTTTAGCCAGGATACAACCAACACGTATTTTTTGTTTTATAATGGTCCGGAAAATATGGCTCGGCTTTTTTGTGAACAGTCTCATGTTCATTTGATTTGGACGCGGATTCCCAACAAAATACTCAATTTGTCTCTGTATCTCACAGGTTATCCGCGCCTTGAAAGTCTTCTTGCTCACAAATTTGGTCAGCGGTTGACAATAGATCTTTGGTTTTCTCCGAATGTAAATTTTTTGGGTTTAAGGCCTACTACCAAGCAGGTGATAACGATCCACGATATCAGCTTTGTTTTGTTCCCGGAGTTTTTTACCTGGCGTCAAAGAGTTTGGCATTGGTTGATTGATAGTAAAAAACAGTGCGAGCAAGCCTATAAAATTCTCACCCCTTCCGAAAATACCAAGCGAGATATTGTGAACGTATATAAAATTTCCCCGGAAAAAATTCACGTGGTGTATCCGGGGGTATCCTATAAAATGCCAACGGCATTAGAAATGTCGCAGGTTCGTAAAGAATATGATCTGCCGGAAAAGTATATTTTATTTTTGGGAACCTTTGAGCCGCGCAAAAATATTCTTGCAGCTCTTAAAGCATTTGAGCTAGCGTTGCCAAAATTGCCGTCCGATGTGCATTTGGTGCTGGCAGGGGCCGGCGGCTGGAAAAATAGGGCTGTTTATAACTTAATAAGCACCTCTCTTGCCAAAGACCGGATAAAAGTATTAGGATATGTTGAACCTAAAGATAAAGATGCGTTGTATCATTTGGCCGATGTGTTCGTTTTTCCATCTTTTTATGAAGGTTTTGGGTTTCCGGTGCTCGAAGCTATGGCCCAAGGAGTTCCGGTAATTACCTCCAACCGTTCGTCTTTGTCAGAAATAACTGACGGTGCTGCGTACTTGGTAGATCCGAATATCCCAGCAACTCTGGCCCAAGGCATGGTTGAAATCATCAATGATGAGTTGTTAAGGAAAACTTATGCCGCTAAAGGAAAACAACAGGTAGAAAAGTTTTCTTGGCAAAAAGCAGCCGCCGCATGGTTGCAAATAATAGAAAATAGCCAATAAATAAATCTATTTTTATTCAGGTTATATATACTTATGTCAGAAAATCATCATTCAAGTTTGGGTGCTGAAGATAAAGCTCGTTTGCTTCGAGTGGGTGTAGCTGAAACTCCACAAGATCTTGAGGAAATTTATGAAGAAGGCGGTATGACCCCACCAGAACAATTACGAGCTCGTCGAGATCAGATGGAAAAAAGTGGTGGACCTTATGCGGATGTAATATTGGGTAAACATAGATTACTTTAATAAAAAATTATTCAATAAAAAACTACTCGTTATATACGAGTAGTTTTTTTATAACCTTTAGGAACGGACAAAGTCTTGAGTAAAGTGTTCGTATTTTTCATTGATATGTTGTGTTATTCGAGTTTTAAAATGATTTTTGTTGAATTTCAGTGATTGCTCACGAATTTTTTGACTGTCCCAGCCACTGCTCTCAAAATGTAACACGGCATCGAGAATGGCTTCCCAGGATTGTTCATGAAAAAATACCGCTGATTCATGTTCGCGCAAAGTTTCGGTAGCGCCCCCGGCGCGGTAAGCGATCACTGGCCGGCCGCTCGCGAGCGATTCCACGGCCGTAATGCCAAAATCTTCGGTTTGCGGGTAGATAAAAGCTTGGGCTCGACTCAAAAGCTCGGCTTTTTCGGTATCGCTCACGCGTCCGAGAAACTGAATGTTATTTTTGGCTATTTTTTTGAGGGCAGCATACTCCGGGCCATGGCCAAAAATTTTGAGTGGATAGCCGAGGCGATTAAAAGCTTTGACCACCAGATCAAGTCGTTTGTACGGAACAAGTCGCCCTCCGGCCACAAAATAATTCTCAATCTGGGACGAGATAAAAAAATTATCCGTATCAACTGGCGGGTAAATAACTTCGCTGTCACGGCGATAATATTTGTGGATACGGTCTTTAACGGTAAAAGAATTAGCGATAAAATGATCCACCCGGTCAGCACTCATTTTGTCCCAAAGTCGCAATCGGAAAATGAGGTGTGGTATCAGCCATTTGATAAAAAAATTTGATCTGAGGTCGGCAATATATTCGTGGGTGTTGCTCCAGAGATAGCGAGTGGGCGTGTGACAATAAGAAATGTGTAGGGCGCGTGGATGGATAATAATGCCTTTGGCAAAAGCGCTGGTCGAAGAAATAATGAGGTCAAAATCGTAGAGGTTAAAGCTTTCGGTAGCGCGAGGCATGAGCGGCAAATACCATTGGTAGTATTGTTTAATACCCGGCATTTTGGAGAGCCAAGATTCGTGGATTAGATGTTTTTCAAAGCCGGGTATTTTTTTTTCATCATGAAAAAGAACAAAAATAGGCGCTTCCGGCCAAATTTCGTGTAAAGCTGCGAGTACGCGTTCGGCCCCACCATCTTGCGCCAGATAATCATGAACCAGAGCTACTTTCATATGGTTGCACCCTCTTTTTTGATTACAGCGAGCGGGGTTTTGGCAAGAATGATGCAATCGAGCCACAAACTCCAGTTTTCTATGTAAAATGTATCCAGTTTTACTTCTTCGTCAAAACTTAAATTGCTGCGTCCGGAAATTTGCGGCAGGCCGGTAATGCCTGGTTTAATGGCGAGGACAATTTTATGATCTTTGGCATATTGGTCTACTTCGCGCGGCTGATGGGGTCGGGGACCAACCAAACTCATTTCCCCACAGAGGACATTGTAAAATTGAGGTAGTTCATCAAGGCTAAAAGCGCGTAAAAATCGTCCCACCGGAGTGACGCGCGGATCATTTTTAATTTTGTATACCGGACCGCTTTTGCTCGAGAGTTTGATAAGCTGCTTTTCTTTTTTGAGGGCGGCGGCTCCACCTGGTTCGTCAGTAGTGCAGTCGGCTTGGTACATGGAACGGAATTTGAGAGTGGAGAATTTTTTGCCATTTTGTCCGACGCGAGTATTTTTATAAATAATCGGCCGCCCGGTTTCTATAAGAATGGCGAAGGCAGTAACGACAAATAAGGGAGAAAAGAAAAACATGAGGATAATACTTCCCAAAATATCAATGAGGCGTTTAATGATTCGACCCCAACCTTCGAGGCTGGTGCGACGCAACTCAATAATGGGGATGCCGGCGAGGGTGGATAGGCTAATATTCGTGGTCAGGGTGGAAAAAAGATCGGCGGAGTATTTAAAAGTTATGTGATGTTCCTTGGTAAAATCTATACAGCGTAAGAGTTCATCTTCGTTGGCTTTGGGGTTGGTATAAATCATTTCGTCTATTTTGAGACCAAGAATTTCTTGCCCAACCGGCTTGGTAAATTGCGGGTAGGTCTGTATGAGCAGATGGCCCAAGTAAAGTTCTTGTCGCAAAACATTGGCCACGGTTTCACTCACTTCTGCGTTGCCAATAATAACCGTGCGTTTGAGCCCAAAACCAAAGCGATAAAAAATGCGCTTTATGAGCCGTATGGCGATCCGACCAAGAATAATAAAAATCATGGATAAAATCCAACCGGCCAAAACCAAAAAACGTGAGTCGAATTTTTGGAGGGTAAAAAAGACGTAGATGGTGATGCCGGCAAACCCGGTGGAACAAGCGGCAATGATGGCGGCAATATCCCGAGCCAGTTTACGATTGGGATTGGTTGAGTATAGCCCAAATAGTATAAAGACCAGTATCCACGCCGCTCCTACCAGGAGCACCCGCGGCCAGTATTCGGCAAATGACAAGCCAAAAATTACCGGACGAATAGCGGTTACGGTAGAGGTAAAACGCAGGGAGTAGGCACTGATCGCGGCCAAAAAAAGCAGTAAGTAATCAATCGGGAGCTGCAAGAAAGTAAAAAAGAGTTCCAATTTTTTCATACGGCTCTATTGTAGAAGAGTTGAGTAGAAGCGTCAACAATAAAATTGATTCATCATAATGTTTGCTTTTAAATAATTTCGGAAGAGTTGGTTTTAGTTGTTTTCTTGGCTAAGTTGTATAATTTGTCTTGTAATCTCAAAATTTGGTATACTCTAGCCTAAAGAAATTATTTTAGACCTAAAATATGCGTAAAATTGAGCCTAGTTTTTTTAGTAAATCTATGGAAAGTATAGCTCGAACAGCTGCGCTCGTAGGCGCTTTAGCTGGGCCGGTTGCTATGGAAAGTTCCGCGAGAGCTGATATAGTAATAAGTCCTGGACGCGAAGTTGCGCCGGCAGAAAGAAGCCCTGAAATAGTGGCTTTGTACGGGGAAAAAACCACAGCGATTGGTAATGCTTATACACATCCGGAGCAGGTGGCCGCTAAACTTAATGAGCTTGTTAAAGCACGGTTTGAATATGGTCGTCACCTTATTTTTTTCGCTATTTCCGCTGATCCAGAGCCGTTTTTAACGGAACAAAATCTTGGTTTTTTGAAAAAATTTCTTTATAGGAGTGATATAAAATTAGGTATAGAACACTATTTTAAAAATAATTTTAAGAGACTTGCCCCAGCAAAAAAACAGCTTAAGGTAGAAAATTTAGCATCATTACTTTTAGCTGCCGACCCAGAATGGTTGCTGATGGTTGCGGAAAATTTCATTGATTTACCAAGGTATTCTGAATTACTCAAAAAAGCCGCAAAAGTTTTAAAAGAAACCGATAAAGGCTATAAATTATTTCAGTACGCTCAGGTTTTTAGTAGTCAGTCATTTGCCGGATCTGTACTCAAAGAACAGGTCGGAGGACGCTACGAAGATGCGATTGAGCATTATCAGAATTACAGGAATATTCCAGAAGCTAAAGAAATTTTGGGAGAAGCGGTGAGATTGGCTGATAAAAATGGAGAAGCTAGCGTATTACTCCGTTTTGCGGAAAATTTTTTAGATCTGCCTGGCGCTGATGGGATAATCAGAAAAAATGCTAAGAATCAGCCAGCCTTGGCTATTAGTTCTTTTAAACAATATCAAAGACTAGACTCCGCTAAAGAAATTTTACGTTTAGCCGTCCAGGATTTGTTGAAAGATGAAGAATTTCAGCCTCAAACTCAGGTTCTTTTTAAAGAAGCATCAACTATTATTTCGGTATTTGGTCCAGAAGAAGCCATGTCATTATTTTTACAGAGTGCTAAATATGGCACGAGCGCAGCAGTTGCGTACTATAAAAGTTATGCCTTCATACCAAAGGCCAGGGAAGTCCTAGATTTAGTAATGGAAAAAGATCCTGGTGCGTTTGTTGTGAATTTTTCAAGCTATGCCACTGTGATGCCAAACGTAGATGCAAGAAGGATTTTAGAAAAAGCAGTTGTAGCCGATCCTGCAGAATTACACAGAGTGGAAGTGTGGAAGGATGTAGGTGGAACGCTGGAAAAGAGCAGTGACCCAGTTGTTTTGAAGATTTTAGACACAAGAAAAAGATTACAATTGTTGCGTAGAAGTCAGTTTGGTAGTGGGGATGATTTTAATGGTGTAGATTTGCTTTTGGCTTTAAATTCTGACCAGCCAGTACAACTAAGGCCAAATAATAAGGATCAAACAAGTTTTTATTTTAGGCAACTAATCAAAATACAAGATAGGGATAATTTAATTGGTTCTGTTGGAATTAATTATGAAGTTAGTTCTCTGGCTGGGTACATTTCCGAAAAAATTGATGATTCACACGAAGATAATGACACCGAAAGATTTTTAGAGGTAAATAACTTTTCTGCTCGAGAGTTGCGTACGGTTATCATTGGTGGCGGCGATGCTCTCTATACTTCTTCGTTTAATGGTTTGTTTAATCGTTTGTTGAAGCAGTTAAAAAAAGAAAATTTATCCGGAAGTGCACTGTTTCCGTCTGGTCGTCGAGAAGACGAATTTCGATTTTTTTTCAAACAGTGTGCAACGTATAAACGTTTGGGTGACTTTTTGAGTACTATGAATCAAGCTGACCAGGATCAATTGCTGGAACGTTTTGTTTCAGGTTTACACGAAGCTAAGGATCCTTTGTTGCAGGCGGCTATCATTGCCGATACTTTTGCCGCCTTGCCTCCGGGTCATTATCATGAAGTCTTGCGAATGAAATTAAAACATAATTTTGACACTGTCTCTCAAAAAACAGTTGGTACAAAGTTACTCTATGAGGTTTTGAACGAAATGTTTGCTCGTCAAGATGTCGGTAGTGATAAGTGGATTAGGGATATCCGTGAAAGGTATCGATTAAGAGATTTTACCAAAATAGGCTCAGAAGAATTTTTTGACTCCAATGGGGTAAATCGTCAAGTTCATATTTTTTATGATGACGAAGATGGCAAGAGTTCTTTTGCGCATTTTCAAGCAGAATATGCTAAGGATAAAAAATGGAAGATTTCAGACCAGGGAGCGTATATTGTGATGCAAACAGAAAATGAAAAAGGTCGTAAAATAGAAATATATGCCGGAAAACCAGAAGAAAAAGAAGGTGTTCTAGAAAAAATAAATCAGGATATAGTGGCTCAAGGTGGTGGGGTTATACAGGGCGGAGTGCATCACGGTCATAGTTACCATTTTAACACTTCTTTTGAAAACATGCCTCAAAGTTTGAGATTTTTTTGGATTGGTTCTTGTGGAGGTTTTTATAATACATCTAAGACGGTGGATCATTTTCCGCAGGCTCATTTGGTTGTCACAAAAGGTACAGGAACTATGTTTATAAATGATCCGGTCCTAAAGCTGTTTAATGATGAAATGCTGGATAAAGGTACAGTGGTGTGGGAATCTTTTTGGCAAAAAATATCTAAAAGATTTTCTAGAAATAAAGATTTTGATAGGTATGTTCCACCGCATCGAAATTTAGGAGCTCTGTTTTTGCAGGCTTATAAATATGCGGAAAGACAAAATGGTAAGCCTGCCGAGGCTAAACAAAAACTCTCTGCTTTGTAGTACATCAATGTGGGGGTTCGCGGCTTAAGTTGACTCAAATTTTTCTTTCCTGTTTTAATATTGACAAAAAATCCAAAAAATGGTATTTTTATTCGTTATTTAAACGAGTTTTTATGGGAGAAAAAAGAGAAAACCAGCCACCACAGGAATCAAAAAAACGAGATTATTACGAAGTTTTAGGTGTACCACGATCAGTTAATGATGCAGAAATTAAAAAAGCCTATCGCAGAATGGCTAGGAGTATTCATCCTGATCAGAATCCTGGCGATTCAGATGCTACGGCAAATTTTCAAGAATTAAGTGCAGCTTACGAAGTTCTTTCTGATCCACAAAGAAGAGCTGTATATGATGAATATGGTCATGGTGGTGATTTTAGGGTTAATGCTGATGCGGTTATTACCGTAGAAAAAGTGCATGAACTGGCAAGACGTTTGGAAGAAATATCTGTACGTTATGTACTAAGATCATCAATATATTACAATGAGGATTTGCGTCGTGAAATAAAATGGTGGTATGGAGACGCCGTCAAAGCTGGTATCGCTCGAGAAAAAATACAAGAGTTGTTAAACGCCGAAAAAATACAAGAGTTTCAAGTGAAAATGTTGCTAGAAATTATTAGCTTTAGAAGACCTGGTTACGATTCTGCTTCTATGCTTGATCAGTATATTATACCCTGGCAGGAAGTAGGGTTAGATTTGCGAGTTGTTCTCAAAAGTGGTCATCCGAAAATTCGAGAAAGTATTACAGCGCTAGTTTTAAGGTTATTGTATGGGTCTTTGTATGGTTTTTTTGATTTGATAATGCCTGATCTTGCGGATTATCTAAGAGCAGTTCAGGCTTGGAAAAAACGTGGTGTAGATGTAAGTGACGCAATTCTTTCTCCGGAATTGCGTGATTTGATTGAAAGGTTTTTGCTGGAGCTAAAAATACGACCGTGGCGTCGGAAACAGTACGTTCGTTGTTTTAAAGCATGGTTGGAAGCAGGTTGGCAGCCAACGGAGGATATGTCGGTCAAAGAATTGCAATTATTAAATCAGGAAGAGCGAAAAGAAGAACGAGAACAGGACGAGCAGCTTCATAAAAATATCCAGTATTTTCGTTTTATTGAATCTAAAGCTAAGGCTGGTAAGGATCTCTCCAGAGAGGATGTAGTTTTTTTACACGACATTCCTGTTTTTTGTTGTCGGGTTGACCAAGTGTGGCGTCATGCTGGGAGTATTGAGGAACCTATTTTAGAGCAAATCAAAGAATTTTATGCCAAGCGCGGTGTAGAGGAAATGCGACGAGACATAGCTCTTTTGTATCAATGTTCCTTAGAGGAAGTCGCTTTTGATAGAAAGACGGTGAATAAAAAAACTAAAGTGTATGTAGGTAAGTTGTTTGATGGTTTTTTTGACAAACTCTCTCATGTCCAGCACATTTACACGTCTTTTCCTTACTCCAAGGTAGTGCGTGATACAGTCGTACTTAACACACCTATTTCTCAAATTGAGACAGAACTCGGACGCTCGGGTGTAGGCATATCTCCTCGCGCATCAGACTCGTTAGAATTGCTCAAAAAAGAAAATGCTGACTTAGAATTGGGGGCGCGGGAATTTACCTTAATTTCTGTACGGGCGAGTGATCTTTTGGGTACTGAAGGAATGGTGATGGGTGATCAATTGCTCGCTCGGACTAAACGTTTTGGACTAGAGCCGTGTCCGCCTTTGGTTGGTTTGCAATATTTTGTCGCGCTGTTTAAAACACCCGGCCACTGGCTCATAAAAAATGAATTTAGTTTATTTGTAGAATCTTGGACGGGGCGGAATAGTTTTTGCGTTCAAAATAAAGCAATGGGTTTTGGAAGAGGGGAAGGTGTGACCGTGAGTTTTGATGGGTTTTATCTTGATAATGAATTGAATCCCAAAAATGGTAGATATACGTATGCGCAGTTGGTATTCTTAAAGCCAAAAAATCCGGAAAAAAATTGGATGCTTAAGTTATTAGGATTTTAGTTTTTTATGCCTTCTCCCGAATCACGTTTTCATCAGCCTGTGGAAGCAGAAGCCGTGGAACTCTTGAGTAGAGAACGGCAGATATTAGCCATATTATGACCATTTGGTACTGTTGACGTGGTACCAAATGATATTTTTATTCTCTCGTAGAAGGTAACGTGATACGGGTATTGTGTTAGACGTTAGGCATCTAATACTTTACCCGGGTGTTACCTTTGTGTGTAGATTATATAATCCTTTCCTGTTTTAATATTGACAAAAAATCCAAAAAATGGTATTTTTACTCGTTATTTAAATGATTTTATGAGAGAAAAAAGAGAAAAACACCCACCACAAGAATCAAAAAAACGAGATTATTACGAAGTTTTAGGTGTGCCGCCATCGGCTGATGAGGCAGAAATTAAAAAAGCCTATCGCAGCATGGCTAGGAGTATTCATCCTGATCAGAATCCTGGCGATTCAGATGCTACGGCAAATTTTCAAGAATTAAGTGCAGCTTACGAAGTTCTTTCTGATCCACAAAGAAGAGCTGCTTATGACAAATATCGTCATGGTGGTGATTTTAGGGTTAATGTTGCTGATACTGAAGAAAAAACGCGTGGACTGGCAAGACGTTTAGAGGAAGTATTATCACATTGTAAATCACGCGGATTTTATCAACCGACTTTGGATATCATGGGTTGGTATAGGGATGCTATCAAAGCTGGTATAGCTCGAGAAAAAATACTAGAGTTGTCAAATACTGAAAAAATACAAGAGATTAAACTAGAATTTTTATTAAATATTTTTAGGAATCATATTCTTACTCCTGATTGTTATGATTTAGATGGTTTTAATAATACAATTAAAGAATGGCAGGAAGTAGGTGTAGATTTTGAAACTGTGCTTAAAAGTGGTCATCCAAAAATTCTAGAAAAAATTAAAGAGCATGCCCTAAGTTTATTACGTGTGCTTGAGGATGAAACGCCGGTTCCTGAGTATTATTTGCAGGTGGTTCATAATTGGAAAAGAAATCATGGGATAGATGTAAGTGATATAATTCTTTCTCCGGAAATACGTGATCAGATTGAATATTTTTTGTTGGAGCTAAAATTACGACCGTGGCGTTGGTGCGGGACCGAGTATGATGATTACGTAAGGGCATGGTTGGCAGCAGGTTGGCAGCCAACGGAGGATATGTCGGTCAAAGAATTGCAATTATTAAATCAGGAAGAGCGAAAAGAAGAACGAGAACAAGATAGACAGTTTTACGAAAATATAGAACGTTTTCGCTCTATCGAAGTTAAAGCTAATGCCGGCAAGGATCTTTCCAGGGAGGATGTGGTTTTTTTACACGACATTCCTGTTTTTTGCCGTCGGGTTCCTGTGGGGTGGCGGGAACCTATACTCCATCGGTATGCTTCGGACCCTTTGAAATGGAATGTGTGGAGAGGGGATACTCATTGGCCGAGCGATAGTATTTTCCAGCAAATCAAAGAATTTTATGCCAAGCGCGGTGTAGAGGAAATGCGTCGAGACGCCGCCATTTTTTATGGGTGTTCCGTAAAGGAAGTGGCTATCGATAGAAAGACAGTAAATAAAAAAACTAAAGTGTATGTAGGTGATTTGTTTGACGGTTTTTTTGACAAACTCGCTCATGTCCAACATATTTATACGTCTTTTCCTTACTCTAAGGTAGTACGTGATACAGTCGTGCTTAACACACCTATTTCTCAAATTGAGGCTGAACTCGGACGTTTGGGTGTAGGCGTATCTCCCCGTGCATCAGAATTGTTAGAATCACTCAAAAAAGAAGGCAATGCTATGCAATTGGGCGAGCAAGAATTTACCTTAATTTCTGTACGGGAAAGTGATTTTTTGCGCGCTCAGGCTAAATATTTTGGACGAGAACCGCATCCGCCTGTGGTTGGTTTGCTAAATTTTGTCCAGCTGTATATACCATCTGCACAGCAAAGTGATTTTTTGCTCGCTCGGACTAAACGTTTTGGACTAGAGCCGTGTCCGCCTTTGGTTGGTTTGCAATATTTTGTCGCGCTGTTTAAAACACCCGGCCACTGGCTCTTGAAAAATGATCTTAGTTTATTTGTGGAACCATCAATGAGGGTGAACGGGTATAAATTTTCCATTCAAAATAGAAAAGATAGTTTTGGGCGTGTGGGTTTTAAGGAGTTTTGGCTTCACAATGAATTCTATCCAGTAAATGGTAGGTATGGAGACGCTCAGCGGGTATTTTTAAAGTCAAAAAAACCAGAAAAAAATTGGATGCTTAAGTTATTAGGACTTTAGTTTTTATGCCTTCTCCCGAATCACGTTTTCATCAGCCTCCGGAAGCAGAAGCCGGGGAACTCTCGAGCAGAGAACGGCAGATATTAGTTTATTACCAAGAACTTATAGTATTTCGTGAGGTAATAACAGCGCTTGTCCAAGGACAGATGAGGCCAGCTTATAGAGCCGCTTTACACCATGACGAAAGTCTAACAGAACGACAAAGAAATGCTCAGGCACAGGTTTTTGTGCAGGAAATTAATGAAAAAATACGATCCATACAGCAAATAATAATTCGATTAAAGGAACACCAAGACTTTATTAGTGTAACAAATAAAATATTGGGAGGATCGGTATCTGGGTATATTGAAGATTGGGTAGTTTTGGCGCAAAATATGCTGGAGCCTTGGTATATAGCTTTTAGAAATTTTCGCCAACGCTTGCGTAGTGAGGTGGTAGAGAGTGAGCAGCCTATGATGACTGATGAAATGCTCGATATCGAGGCAGCCGCGTATATAACGGGTATGGACGTGCCTTGTACTTTATTTGCTCCTGAAATGTCATCTGAAGCAAAAGAGGTTATTCTTAAAGATTATAATAAACGAAGGTTGCTGTGGAATACAACGATTAATAAGCTTGCGCTTTTACTTGGTTCTGAGGAAAAAACAGTTGTTGCTTATTTGCGTGATCGCGGCGGTATTCGTCGAGCGCGTAATATTTTGGTGAGGTATCAAAATGTTTATGAGATGACGGGTGAAAACAGTATTCCGTTGCCTGACCGGGCAGCTTTTAGAGAAATTGGTTTTATCCCGCATTTACCAGTTATTTCTCCGGAAACAGCTCCAAATTATTTGCAGGCGGTCGCCGATATTGTACAAAAAGCTGTGGTTTTAAGTAAGGAAGTTGGTGATTTTCTTGTTGCTGCAGAAACGCCCGAACAGGCAACAGAGCGTTTGGGGCCAACATTTTTGTTTTCTTTGCAATCAGGACATGCAATATATGCCAATTGGCATGCAGATGCCATCAAAGCTGGTGTCAGTCAAGAAAAAATAAATGTGTTATTAAAGACAGAAAAAGCGCAAGAAGTTCAGTTGCAATGGTTGTTAAAAATTATTAATGGTGAGTCTGGTCTATATCTTCCATTCGACCAGTGTATCAAGCGTTGGCAGGAAGTGGAAGTAGATTTGGAAGTTATCCTTAAAAGTGGTCATCCGAAAATTCGAGAAAAGGTGAGAGTGCAAGTTTTAAAGTATTTATTGGACCAGCCGTTCGAACATTTAGTTTATGGACCATCTTCTTTTGTGCAAAAAGTTGAGTTTTGGAAAGGGTATGGAATAGATGTAAGTGATACAATTCTTTCTCCGGAAATACGTAATCGAATTGAGTGGTTTTTGGTGCGGCTTAAAATGAGATCGTGGCGTCGGAACGAGTATGCTGATTGCTTTGACGTTTGGGTGAAAGCGGGTTGGCAACCGACGGAACATATGTTGGTCAAAGAATCCCTATTATTAGACGAGGAAGAACGAGAACAAGATAAGCAGCTTCATCAAAATATGCAATATTTTCGTTCTATTCAAACTAAAACTAAGGCCGGTAGGGATCTTTCCAGGGAGGATGTGGTTTTTTTACACGGTATTCCTGTTTTTGGCGGTCGGGCTGACTTGGTGTGGCGACATGCTGATGGTTCAGGTAGTCCGGACTATATTTTACAACAAATCAAAGAATTTTGTGCTAAGCGTAGCATAAAAGAAATGCAACGAGACGCGGCTGTTTTTTATGAGTGTTCCGTAAAGGAAGTAGCTATCGATAGAAAGACGATAAATAAAAAAACTAAAGTATATGTAGGTGAGCTATTTGATGGTTTTTTTGACAAACTCTCTCATGTCCAACATATGTATACGTCTTTTCCTTATGCCAAAGTAGTGCGTGATACAGTCGTACTTAACACACCTGTTACTCAAATTGAAGCAGAGTTCGCGCGCCTGGGTGTACGCCTGTCTCCTTATGCGGCAAAATCGTTAGAATTGCTCAAAAAAGATGATGCTTCTGTGCAATTGGTGGGTCAGGAATTTACAGTAGTGTCTGTGCGGGCGAGTGATTTCTTACCGGCTGATCAAAAAAACATGCCAGCGGTTCCAAACAATCAATTGCCTGCTTGGGCTAAACGTTTTGGGCTAGAGCCGTGTCCGCCTTTGGTTGGTTTGCAATATTTTGTAGGCCTATTCAAAGTACCTGGGCATCCACTGATGAAAAATTATCTGAATTTATTTGCGGATCCATCGATGAAAAATAGTTTTCATATTGTAAATGAAAAAACAAGTTTTCACTCTGAAGAAGGGAGTGTTTATTTTGATGGAGTTTATCTTAATGAGCATAAGGTACCAAAAGATGGTGCGTGGACACGCGATGCTCAGTTGGTATTTTTAATGCCAGCAAATTCGGAAAAAAAGCAGAAAAAATGGCAATTTTGGCGATCGGCTTAATCAGCGTTCATTAACTGATATACATAAAAAATCTCCCTGCAATGGGAGATTTTTTGGGTGCTCACTGCTGTAAGCCGAATTCTGTGTCCGCAGGGCGGATGACCATCATTTATCTGTGGCGCATTATTACTAATGTGCTCTAGCGAGCGAACTTTTCGAAGCTAAAATTTGTTTAGCAACGCTGCTCTTGCATCATGGAGGGTTTAGCACGAGTCGGCTTTGCAGCCGACCGAGTCAGGTAGACCCTGACACTTTTCACCTTTCTTTGCCTTGCGGCAAATAGTATTGTCTCTGTGCCACTGTCCCGTTTGCAGCTTCGCAGCTGCAAAGGTGGGTGTTACCCATTCCACTTGTCCTGCCGAGGCAGGGATGTTCGGACTTTCCTCTGGCTATAAATAGCCAGCGATGGTCTGCGATGAACCCAGTATTTATGCCTGAAAACAGCGGATTTGTCAATAAAAAGTAATTGGGTGGTGGCGCTGGTTGTCTTGCTCGGCTTGCTTCCCCCTTGACACCTCCAGACTATAAGCATAGTGTACATTATGGAGTCCTGTAAGTTTGTGGCCACAAAGTTATTGAGCTCTGTTTATTCTTAAACAGACATCATATGAACAATAGTACCACACCTGGTAATTCATTTACCAAAGTTAACGGCAGTACAGCCACTGACCCTGTTAAACCGGCAGCTGACACTAAAGTAGAAGTAAAAGACCCGAAGAACGCGGGTGATACGGGTAAGACCGCCTCAGTTTAATACAATATTTTATAAAACCACCGGACGCGGTGGTTTTATATTTAACTACTTTTTATATGGTTTACAATCGACCGTCTCCAGCTTTGTTGCATCGCTATCTAGAAAAAATGAAGGAATTTTTACTTGAGTATCATGCCACAGTGAGTCTCAAGCTCATTAATCCCTATAATCCGGCCATTCCACAGGCTGATTTTATCAAATCATTTGCGGCCGATGCGCTTACCGATACGGTGGTGCAGCTGTCGGTGGAAAAATATATGGTCAATGTTTTGCGGCGCGGTTCTTTTAAAACATTGATTCCGTTTGGTGTAGAGAGTTTGAAAGAAAATATGACTGATCTTGATATACTGCACCATGCCAAAAAAATTGAAAAAGAAATTGTCGCCAGGTTTGAAGTCGTAAGTGTATAAAAATTTTAGATTTTATTTTTTGGCAGCCTTCCTAGAAGAGGGTGTGGAAGAAGTGTATTGTTTTAATGAGGGTAAAATATACTGCCTACTTAGGTAAGTGACCGAGATGGCTATGGCAATGCTCCCTGTGATATCGATGGCGTGGTGTACTCCGGCATAGACACGGCAAAAACCCATAAAGATGGTGAGGAAGCCGAGGAGAATGCCAAGATATTTTTTGTAGGTATAAACACCGGCAGCCAGTACGGCGCCGAGCAAAGTATGGTCAGAAGGAAAGCCATTGTCGGCTTGGTGGGCAATGAGTGGTATAAAATGTCCTTCCACAAAAGGACGGGGGTCATAATACAAAAGACTGCTGATCTTAGCTATTGTATAAGCACCCAGGGAAATGACTAAGATATAGAGCAATATTTCTTTTTTCATCGCAGTATTTTGTTGCAGCCAAAATAAACCAAAGAGGGCTATGATAATAAAAATAAGGTATTTTGCCCCAAATAGAATAATAAAAGACATAAGTAAATAGTAATTTTAAAAGTATACCATACCTACAGGGTGGGGAGGTAATTTTAATTTTTTGCTCTTTGATGGTATATTGGGCGGTATCTTTGAGTCAGAGGTTATTTTGATACAAACTCAATTTATTTATTGGTGTATGCCGGATTTTCTAGTGCATATCGGTGATTGGGCGGGGGTAGTGAAATATGGTCTGGTGTTTGTAGCTGCTTTTTTTGAAGGACCGGTCGTCATGATGACTGCTGGTTTTTTGTTTCATTTGCGACAGCTCAAATTTTTGCCCATGTACGCGGCCCTGGTGGGCGGAGATTTTGCGGCTGATATCATGTGGTATGGAGTGGGTTATTTGGGGGCACGCAATATTATAGTTAAGTATGGAAAATTTTTTAAAATGACGCCGCAGACCATTGATTTTTTAGAGAAAAAATTTAAAAAACATGAAAGCAAGGTTTTGTTTATCTCTAAACTAACCATGGGTTTGGGTTTGGCGGTGCCGATTTTGATAGTGGCTGGGATGTTGCGTGTTTCTTTTAAGAAGTATATTATTTTTAATTTGTTGGGCGGGTTATTATGGACGTTATTTTTGGTAATAGTAGGCTCTATTTTCGGTAATGTATACAATCTTATTCCAGAATCATTTAAAACAGTAGCCGTGGTTGGGATTATCATTCTTTTTTTTACGCTGGCCGCAACGCTTAAACGCTATTTGATGAAATATGAAAATTTCAACCTCTAAACCTACGCTCTCTTTTATTGTTCCTACCCTCAATGAACAGGCGGTTTTGGAGCGTACCCTTCGTTGCTTGCAAGGATTAACGCAGTACGAATATGAAATTATTGTTTCTGATGGGGGGAGTATCGATGCTACCCTGGCGATGGCTTATACCTATGCCCATAAAGTAATAGAAAATAAAACAAGGGCGCGACAAACGATTGCTGAAGGTAGAAACTTGGGGGCAGCGGCCGCCCAAGGGGAGTATTATGTTTTTTTGGATGCTGACGTTGTTATTGTGAACATAAATCGTTTTTTTGTTGAAGCGGTGAGTTATTTTGCCGCGCAAGATAATTTGGCTGGCTTGACGGTTTGTGTAAAGACTTTGCCGGAGACAAGAACGGTGGGAGATATCTTTTTTCATGCTTTGGTTAACAATATTTATTACCTGTATAATAATTTGTTTGGAAAAGGTGCTTCTTCGGGAGAGTTTCAGATGATTCGGGCGGAAGTGTTTAAGCAGGTGGGTGGCTATAACGAACAATATGTTGCGGGCGAAGATAATGATTTATTTGTTCGTCTGTCGCAACAACACAAGACTCGTTTAGAGAAAACTTTGTCGGTTTATCACACTTCTCGGCGCGCGCATAAAATTGGCTGGATAAAACTCATTATGCTGTGGATTGGCAACATGGTTTCAATTAAGATGCGTAATCGTTCTTTTAGCAAAGAATGGACAGTCATTCGTTAAAATCGTTTTCGCCAGCCCATGTTTTTAAAAATATGCAGTGTTTGTAATAAATCGTGTTTAGGGACGTTATAAAGAGTATGTTTTAGCTTTGATCGTAATTTTACTATGGATGATTTTCAACAAGATTTGTATAATCGTATTATCAATTCTGAAAAACCAATACCACCTTCACTCTCTCGACGTTACCCGTGTTTGCAAAAGCCAATAGTTTTTTTTCGGCGTGGGGTACGACGGGTGTATAACATGTTTACATTGGGACAGCGCTTGCGTGTGCAACCTTTTTTTGCGCAGGTAGCCGCGCGCCATTCATCATTATTGCTGCGTAAATTGGGAGAGAGTGACATGTATTTACAGCACAACAAAGTGCGTAATTTGTCGGTAGCTATTGGTCGTTTAAATGGTTTGGTAATTCCTTGTGGAAAAACCTTTTCTTTGTGGCGGGAAATTGGTTTGCCGACGGTCCGACAAGGCTATTTGCCAGGCATGCTGTTGTCTCAAGGTCAGGTTTCTGAAGGGGTGGGTGGCGGTTTGTGTCAATTGTCGAATTTTTTAACCTGGATTTTTTTGCATACTGGTGCTCAACTGGTGGAGCGCCACCATCACTCGGTCGACGCTTTTCCAGATTCTGGCCGTACATTACCTTTTGGCAGTGGGGCTACAATTTTGTATAATTATCGCGATTTAAAAATAAAAAATATTACTTCTCAGCCGTTACAAATAAAATTATGGCTGACGGCCACCCATCTTAAAGGTCAGATTTTAACACCTGGTCTAGAATCTAAAAAGTTTCGTGTGGTTGAAAAAAATCATTGTTTTCTCCAAAAGAATAATCATTTTTTTCGTTTTAATGAAATTTTTCAAGAAACTTACGAGCGTGGGCAAAAAATAAAAACCGAAAAAATATTTACGAATTTTGCCCCGGTGACCTACGCACTCAATGCGGAAACAATTAAGCAGTTGGGTTATCGGTTTATTGATTTTGATACATTGTCTTTGCCATGATGCGGGTTGATTATTCTTGGGCTAAAAATAAACATTCGCGTCGAATCAGTATTACCTTGGGTCGCGATTTGCGGGTAATGGTGCGGGTACCGCGCCGAGTCAATCTTGAGAGTGCTCAAGCATTTGTGGCTAGTAAAATGGCCTGGATAGAGAAAAAAATTCGATTTTTACAGCGACAAAAGCAAGTCGGAGTGCTTTTGCCCAAAGGTCGAGCGAGTTATCTGCAGTTTCGTGAATCTGCCCGTTCCCTGATAGCCAAAGAAATACTGGAAGTAAATACTGTGTATGGTTTTTTGTATCATCGCATTGCTATCCGGGATCAAAACAGCCGGTGGGGGAGTTGTTCCAAAAAAGGAAATCTTAATTTTAATTACCGGCTTATTTTTTTACCGCCAGAATTGCGTCAGTATGTACTGGTCCACGAACTTTGTCATTTGCAAGAAATGAACCATTCACCACGTTTTTGGCAGCTAGTGAGTCGGACTGTTCCCGATTACAAAGAGTGTCGACGGCGTTTAAAAGCAGATTTTATTTGGTCATAAAAACTCTTGCTAAAACCAGGCTTTGCTGGTATATATACTTATATTCGTTTTTGCATGAAAGAGCAAAAACCTTGGACATTTTCCTCGGTTATTCAATTTTACAATATGCCCGAAGAGTTTCCTCCTCAAGAAAAATTTTTTCTCAATAAAGAGAAAGTCAGCGAAAAAATGAAAGATCTTTTTCATTGGATTACGGTTTATCAGATTGTTTTTAAAAAATCAAATGGTGAAGTGCTGGCGAGCCTATCTGCTCTTATAGCTTTGGTTATTACAATCATTCTCCCGTTTTTTGTTTTTTTGGCCGTTATCATAGCTTTGTGGTGTGATATTACCATTGCGCTTAAAAAAAAGCCTGATTCACTGGTCTAAACAAGTATTGGTTTTTCCTCCTTTGCCTTAATTTATGATTTCTTCCTCGAATTCTTACCCGGCAGCCATCCGAGTGTCCCAGCTCGCTTCGTCAGGGCGAGACACTGTTCCGGAGCGTTCTATTGCTACTGAAGAAGGAAAAATTCCAGTTGCGGTGCTTGAGCGCCAGCAAACCATTGTCGTCATTGCCAGCATGGCTGGTACTGATCCGGAAAATATCTCTCTTCATTTGCATAATGATTTGCTTACCATTCGTGGGCAGCGTTTTTTGCCAGGCGCGGTTGAGGATGATGTTTATTTTTATAACGAATGTTTTTGGGGAGAATTTTCTCGCACCATTGTTTTGCCGGTAGACGTAAAAACCGAATCAGCGCGCGCCGAGTATCGTCACGGTGTCCTGGTTATTACTTTTGACAAAGCGAAAATCGACACCAGTATTCCCTTGATTTTTGTTGAAGAATAATTGTCTTTCATTATTTAAATTAATATTGAGCCAGAGCTCTGAGCATATGCCTCAAACTGCGGTATCAACAGAAAAATCATCTTTTTCTCAAAAAAAAATAGTCAGGCGAATTTTTCAAGTATTCTTAGTGTTGGTCCTGCTGGTTGGAGTGGCTGGTTTTTTGACGTATCCACTTTTTTTCACCGGCAAGATTTTGCCAGGCGTGTATGTTGGCTCATTGCCGCTGGGTGGGTTAAGCCTGGATGGAGCGCGGCAGGCTATGGAGAGCTACAATAATCGGTTAGCCCAAGAAGGGGTTGCTTTACAATTAACTGACCAGGCAGGAAAAAATATCAGTCTTTCCTTGCGTTCCGAGCTGGTTGTTAATGATAATTTTATAGTGTCAGTAGATGCGGCCCAAACTGCCCAAGTTGCGTTGAATTTTGGAAAAGAAGGTTCTTTTTTACAAAATTCTTTTCAGGCCTGGGGTTTTTTGTGGCGACCGGTTCATTTGCCGGCTTCACTCCTTATGGATGATGAAGCTCTCAGCAATATTATAAAAAATCGACTTCAAGAATTTACGGATCCTGGTCATAATGCATCTTTTCATATAGAAAAAATTACTCCACTCGAGTATGTTTTGCGCTCCGAGCAAGCTGGAATTATTTTTGACGCCCGCGAAGTGGTTGAATCTATCAAAAAAACGCTAAGCAATCTTGAGATGAGGCCGATAAAGGTGGTTGCGCATCGTTTTTTGCCGACGGTCACACAGGCTGATTTGGCTTCGGTGGAGGCAGATCTGCCAAAAATAGTTGAACGTGGAGATGTAGCGCTCGAATTACCGGGTCATGTTGGTGCTGAGACAGCTTCATCGTGGTTCATTTCTCCACTCGTCTACGGTGATTGGATAGAAATACAAAAAAAAGATAGTGGCGCGTCATTGGGGCTTAATCGAGAAAAGGTTTTAGCGTATTTACAGGCGAGTGTTGCTCCGCTCGTGGAAATTATTGCGCAAAACCCGGTATTTAGCATAGAAAATAATCGAGCACAGGAATTTAGGTCCGGGCATCCTGGCCAGATTTTGGATGGTGAACAAACCTACGAACGCCTGAATACTCTCTTCCAAACTATAACCGTGTCCTCGTCTTCGACCTCAGTGCCAGTGGCGCTGATCATCACTGAGCCGGCTGTAAAAACCGGGGAGATCAATAATTTAGGTATTAGCGATGTGGTAGGGGTCGGGAGCTCAAGTTTTAAAGGGAGTCCGGTGAATCGTATCAAAAATATTACTCGTGCCGTCAATCGACTCAACGGAGTCTTGATTGCCCCAGGTGAAGAGTTTTCCACCAATAAATTTGCCGGTCCTTATACGCCGGAAAATGGTTTTTTGCCGGAATTGGTTATCAAAGGCAATGAGATTAAGGCCGAAGTAGGTGGGGGAATGTGTCAGATCGGCACAACCTTATTTCGTATGGCTATGAATTCAGGTATGCCCATTACTGAGCGTCACAACCATTCTTTAGTAGTTGGTTATTACAGCGATCCGGTAAATGGAAATCCTGGTACTGATGCCACACTGTATGACCCCTTACTGGATTTTAAATTTAAAAATGATACCGGTAATTATCTTTTGCTTGAGACGGCAATAAATACAAAAACTCAAATTTTGACATTTACTTTGTGGGGCAAAGCTGATGGGCGCAGCGGCTCTTTTACTCACCCGATTGTAAAAAAATGGCTCCCGGTTGGTAAAACTCAAAATACGTTTACCGATACGCTCAAGCCCGGGCAACAAAAATGTCAGCATGCTTATATGGGTGCACAGACAACCTTTACCTATAGTCGTATTACCTCGCAGGGAGAGAAAATTGATCAGATTTTTGATAGTTATTATCGTTCCTTGCCGCAAATATGTTTGGTTGGTCAGGTGCCAACAGCTGCCCCTGTCACCAATGGTCCTTGCCGGCCAGGGGAGGTCTGTACGATTATCGAACCTCAGCCGGATGGCACGAGTGTTAAAGCCCCGGCCGCCAGTACGGATGTGCCCTAACTAGAGGTAAGTAGAGAGGTGTAATGGTATAAACTCAGACTCTGAGTAGAGTTAAAATAAAAACTCCACCTAAGAGTTTCCCTAAGTGGAGGTTGAAAGCAAGCGGGGTTATCCCCCAGAAACCGCACCCAAGAAGATGGGTTATTGGAGAAGGCGAGCGTAAGCCTGCGCTTTCCAGCAACCCATCCCCATGCTTGTCGTGGATACGGGTGGTTACATACTAGATGTCTTCTAGCGGGCAACCATCTATGTCCAGACTTGTTTCTCTTCCTTTCGAACTAATAATACTATCATGATACTTAAACTTTGTCAATAGTTAACCTGTGGAAAACATTTAATTTATATTAATACGTCTTTAATATGTTTAGTTTTAACCAAAAAGATGGTGGACAAGTCTGGTTTGAACTATCCGCGCTGGGAGTCTGTACTGGTGTATAGCAAAGAATTTGCTCATTGGTTGATTGATTATGTTTGTGATGAATCAGAAAAAGAACGCGCACAGCAGGAGTTGCAAGTTGTACCGAAAGAATTATTGGTTGATCGTATGATTGGGATCGGGAGATGCAAGGTTTAGTACAGAAGATTTTAGGCAGTGAGCAAGAAATGAGGCTTCATGTCAAAGAGGTGAGAAAGTTGCCACCGCAATAATAAACGCCATTACATTAATGACAAAGTTTGAGTTTTATGTCACAAGTCATTCTCTATACCACGAGTTATTGCTCATATTGCCTAAAAGCCAAGCAGTTTTTGCAATCCAAGTGTATTAATTTTACAGAAATAAATGTAGAAGATGACGAAGTGTTGCGTGAGAGTGTGGCGCAAAAATTTAATTGGTACACAGTGCCAATCATTGTGGTCGAAGATCGTTGTATCGGTGGGTATGATGATATGATGCGATTATATGCTGAGGGTAAATTTTTGGTCGCACAATAGAAAGAGATGGACTGTGGTCTAAAAACAATAATGTTTAGTTGTTTACTTAATATTTTATGGTTATGCAGCATCGTTCCCTTTCTTCGCCGGTACTTTGGCGTCTATGTCGCAGTGGTGGGTTTATTTTAGCCTGGTTGATAGTAGCAGGTTGTGGCAAAAACAGCCTGCCAGTTACCACTGCCGATCCAAATTATATTTTACACCCGACATCTTCGCCGGATTTGCCCCCGGTAACGACGGTACCGGTAACAACGTCCTCGGTCAGTGCTAACCCAGTCGCTGGCACTTCGCTTGCAGCAACTTCCACCCCGAGTACTTCGGCAGTGTCAGAGGGAGTCGTGCAGACACCTGGTTTGGTTGGTATCCTTACAAAGGATGGTGTTACGCCACCGTCACCGAGCTCTACTTCGGTGACAGGAAAACCAGTGCTGCGTCAGTCGCCTCAGATATCTGGTTGCCCTATTTTTCCGGCTGATAATGATTGGAATAAAGATATTTCCGGGCTTCCCGTGCACCAAAATTCCCAGATTTATATAAGAAGTATTGGTTTTAACGGATATATTCATCCGGATTTTGGTGAAAATATTACCTATGGCATACCATATAACCAGGTAAGCGAAACCGTTAAAAAAGTACCGGTGCGTTTTTTGTATGCGGCAGAGAGTGATGTTGGTCCTTATCCATTACCGCCGACACCGCTTATCGAATACGGGGATGACAAACACCTGATTGTTTTGGATACGAAAGCTTGTCTGTTGTATGAACTATATAAGGCCCGTTTGGTTAAGGGAGTATGGAACGCTGCGGCTGGAGCGATTTTTGACCTGAAGAGTAATGTTTTGCGTCCAGATGGGTGGACATCGGCTGATGCCGCCGGACTACCCATTTTCCCTGGATTAGTACGATACGAAGAGGTGATGAGCGGGCAAATAAATCACGCCTTGCGCTTTACCGCCCCCAATACGCAAAATGCGTATATTCACCCAGCTACTCATGCGGCCGGCAGTGATAATGCCGCCTTGCCGCCTATGGGGCTAAGAGTAAGATTAAAACCCGAGTTTGATATCTCTGGATTTTCTCCCACGGCCCAAGTACTCCTTACTACCATGAAAAAGTATGGCCTTATTTTGGCGGATAATGGAAGCAGTTGGTTTGTATCAGGTGTTTCAGATCGTAGATGGCAAGACAGTATTTTGTCCGAATTAAAAAAAGTGCCGGGTAGTGCGTTTGAGGCAGTGGATACGGGTAAAGTTATTCGTTAAATGAGAATATCGGTAGAGATCTTTCGGTACCATGGGTACTTGCCAAAGCCGACAAAACAGAGTAATATCGTGAAATATTAATTAGCTTTTATGCCTCCTGTTATTAAGACTCCACAACGCAGTATTACTGCCGAACAATTACGTTCAAGAATAATTGGTATTGGTTTACTTTTTGTGCTCTGCCTTATTATTGCGGTGCCTAAACCTTTTAATCAGGCCATCCGTGCTATTAATGGTAAAAGCGGCTTAGGAATTCCGGAAATTCCAGATCGAGGTTATAATTTGGGCCTTGATTTGCGTGGTGGTGCTCATTTGGTCTACGAAGCTGATACGCACGAAATCCCTACCGCCGACCAAAACGTAGCCGTAGAAGGTTTGCGTGATGTGATTGAGCGTCGGGTACGAGGCGGGCTAGGTGTCAGTGAGCCGCTCGTGCAAACGACCAAAGTCGGTAATGTTTATCGCGTCATCGTCGAGCTCCCGGGTGTCGCCAATGTCAACGAAGCCATCAAACAAATCGGGGAAACCCCTATTTTGGAGTTTAAAGAAGTAAACGTTACTCCACCGCGCGATTTAACCGCAGACGAACAAAAACAGCTGGCAGATTTTAATAAGAAAGCTACCGACAAGGCCAAAGATATTTTAAAACAACTTTCTCAGAAAAAAGATTTTTCCGAGTTGGCCAAACAGTATTCTGAAGATTTGCAAACCAAGAATAAGGGTGGAAATTTGGGTATTATTAGTGAAGTGCAGTATCCAGAAATTTTTGCTTGGGCAAAGACGCACAAAGTAGGAGAAGTTTCCAAAGAAATCATTACGAGTGCAAGCGGTCTCAATATTCTCAAAAAAACTGCAGAAAAACCAGGTGAGGTGGCCGTTAACGCTTCCCATTTATTAGTTTGTTATAAAGGTGCGACTGGTTGCGACAATGGGCAGTATACGAAAGAGCAGGCCAAAGCCAAGGCTGAAGAAATTCGTCGACAAATTACCGTGCAAAATTTTGGCGAGTTGGTAAAAAAATATTCAACTGAGCCAGGAGCTGCCGAACGAGAAGGCAGCTTGGGGTTGGTAAAAAAAGGTGATATGGTGCCTGTGTTTGAAAAAGCTTTGTTTGCCTTACCAAGCAATTCTCTTTCTGGGGTTGTGGAAACTCAATTTGGCTTTCATATTATTTATAGAAAAGGTGACCAGACAACTCTCAGTTACGAAGTGGCGCGTATTTTTATCCCAACCAAACAAAAAACTGATATAGTGCCGCCGGCAGAAAGTTGGAAGTTTACTGGTTTATCAGGCAAACAACTCAAAAAAGCAGAAGTAGTCCAGGATCCGCGTACTGGCCAGGTCCAGGTCAGCTTACAATTTAATGATGAAGGGGCTAAGCTGTTTGAGCAAATCACCACGCGCAATGTGCACAAGCCGCTGGCTATTTTCCTTGATAATCAGTTAGTCGGAAATCCACCTACTGTTTCGGAGCCGATTCCCAGTGGACAGGCCGTTATTTCGGGTCAGTTTAATTTTGAACAAGCTCGTCTCATGGCTCAGCGTCTCAATGCCGGTTCATTACCCGTACCGGTCGAGTTGATCAGTCAAGAAAAAGTAGATGCAACCTTAGGTGCCAATTCCCTTGATCAGAGTTTTAAAGCCGGTATTTTGGGCTTATTGGCAGTTATTGTTTTCATGGTGTTGTACTATCGTTTACCCGGTGTTTTGTCAGTATTTTCGCTTTTGCTCTATACAGCTTTAAGTTTGGCGGCTTTCAAATTAATCGGCGTCACCCTTACCTTGTCGGGTATTGCTGGCTTTATTCTGTCGATTGGTATGGCGGTAGATGCCAATGTGTTGGTGTTTGAGCGCCTCAAGGAAGAATTACAATTAGGTAAAGATCTTCAGTCTGGACTCGAAGAATCATTTATTCGCTCGTGGCCATCGATTCGAGATAGTCATGTTACAGCCCTCATTAGTTGTGTATTTTTGGTATGGTTTGGCAGTGGATTTATTCAAGGCTTTGCCGTTATTTTAGCCTTAGGCACACTTATTAATTTGTTTACGGCCTATATTATTACGCGTACCATTATGCGTTTGGTGTTGCGTTTTCTAAAAAATAGAAAAAGTAGAGTTCTATTTTTGGGTGCAAGCAAACAGTAATATACTTATTTTATGAATATTCCTTTTATCAAGTACTCGAAAATTTGGCTCAGCATCAGCGCCTTGGTGGTAGTGGTGAGTTTGGCGGCAGTTTTGGTATGGGGTTTAAAACCGGGAATCGATTTTACCGGTGGGTCTCTCATGGAAGTGAGTTTTAGTAAAGTCAGACCGCAGTCTGAGACAGTAGCCAATGTTTTTAAGAGTAGCGGCTTAAAAGATGTGGTGGTGCAACGAGCTGGTGAGCAGGGTTTTATTATTCGCACAGCCTTCCTTACCGAAGATGCACATGTAAAATTATCTCAACAATTACGAGCTGCTTTTACGAGTAAGGAGAGTAATTTTACGGAAATCCGTTTTGAGACGATTGGGCCTGCTATTAGCAGTCAATTACGTCAAAAAGCTATAATTGCAGTTGTGTTGGTGAATGTCAGTATTATCTTGTTCTTGGCTTATGCTTTTCGTAAAGTTTCTAAACCGGTAGCCAGTTGGAAATATGGTTTACTGGCCATAGTCGCTTTGGTGCATGATATTTGTTTGGTATTGGGTGTTTTTGCGCTCTTGGGGCATTTTGCCGGGGTGGAAGTTGATCTCGCCTTTGTGGTAGCTCTCCTCACCGTACTGGGCTTCTCAGTAAATGACACTATCGTTGTATACGATCGTATTCGGGAAAATTTGCTCCGCAAAACCGGGAGCAGTTTTGCTGAGGTGGTGAATAATGGTTTAAACCAAACCTTGATGCGCTCGATTAATACTACCTTAACGGTTCTCTTGCCTTTGTTTGCACTCTATTTTTTTGGTGGCACGACCATTCGGTATTTTGCTTTAGCACTTTTAATTGGTATGGCGAGCGGAGCTTATTCGTCGGTATTTATAGCGAGTCCACTCCTTGTGATTGCAGAAAAAATGCAGGGTAAAAAATCTTAAACAGAACCCTGTAAAAAACTTCGCCTGACAGCGAAGTTTTTTGTTATGAGTATTTGTTAAAACATGGTGTGAGCGGTGTCCTTTTTCATATTTTTGTGTTATGATAACATCATCTAATTTTTCTATGAGTGATAATATTATTCGCCACATGGTGGCGCTCTTAGCCACTATCATTTGCGCATTGGCGTATTTTAGCGGTTATGTTTCAGCTTCGTTTAACGGCTGGTGGACTGTATTTGGCGTACTGGTTATTTACGGAGGGATATATCGTATTATTGATAAATAATTATGGAGCCTTGGATAATTGCCACACCCTTTGGTTTTAGTTTTGATTTGTCGTTGTGGCAAAATATTTTTTTGCTGCCGACGACCAACTTTATTAAAATTTGTTTTGCTATTATTGGTTGGCCATTTTTGGCTTTGTTTTTGGTGTACATGGCTGCGCATCTCTGGCTCAGTTATCGGCGTGAAAAACATAGTCGTCACTGGAAATGGGTATTGTTGGCCGTGGATATTCCTCCCATGTTTATTCAGACACCCAAAGCGGTTGAGCAAATTTTTGCTCATTTAAGCGGCGCCAGAATTCAGCCCAATATCGGAGAAAAATATTGGCAAGGTAAAAAGCAAAAAAGTTTTAGTTTTGAAATAGTGAGCATTGATGGTTATATTCAATTTTTAATTCGCACCGAAGAGGGCTTCCGTGATTTGGTGGAAGCGGCTATTTATGCACAATATACCGAAGCTGAGATTACAGAAGTAGAGGATTATGTGGGAAATATTCCCGCTCATTTTCCGGATAGTGAGAATGACGTGTTTGGGGTTGAATTTGGTCTTGAGGAGGATGATGCCTATCCAATTCGTACCTATCCCAGTTTTGAATATAATATCAGCAAGGACGCTGTTTTCAGTGATCCGATGGCAGCGCTCCTCGAAAATTTTAGCCGCATAAGCTATGGAGAAAATTTTTGGCTTCAACTTATTGTAGAACCGACTGATAATCATTGGAAAGAAAAAGGTATAAAATTAGTAAAAAAACTTCTTACAGGCAACGATGACGGTCACCATGGGGGTGGGGCTGCTTCCGGGATATCAAAAATTATGGGGGCCTCCACTTCTTTGCTCAGTGATTTTAGTAATGTGTTTAATGGGGTGGAAGCCGATAAGCATGCTAAAAAAGGTCATGATGGGCATGACGTTAAAATTGAAAAAAAGATCAGTGATTTAACCCCGGGCGCCAAAAATACCATGGAGGCGGTAGAAGAAAAGATACTCAAAATTGGTTTTAAATCCAAACTAAGAGTCTTGTATGCGGCTAAGAAATCTGTATATAATCCAGCTCGGTGCATCAGCGGTTTTATTGGGGCCATTAATCAATTTCACATTATTGGCCGCAATGCCTTGGTGCCGCACGAAGTGACTGAGGCGCATTATGCCTTCAAAAATCGCAAGGAAAATCACCTTAAATCTCATTTTGTACATGCTTTTCAAAAACGTAAGTTAAAAACTGGTGGAACGCCGTACATACTTAATATTGAAGAGCTGGCTACTTTGTGGCATTTTCCGCTGCCTTTCGTAAAAACACCGCTCTTGCAAAAAGCAGGTGCCAAACGGGCTGAGCCTCCGGCCGGACTTCCTTTTGATATGCCGGAGGGTTGGCCAACCAAAAAAGGTATGCCGCATTCAGCGCAGCCACATCATAAACATACCGGACTTTTCTCTGTTTCAGAAACAGAGGAAGAAGTGCCAACAGATTTACCAATGGAATAAAATAACCGACGCTTTGCCTTAAGCAAAGCGTCGGTTATTATAAATTTTGCGGGGGGTAAATGTATCTGTCGGTAGAGTGTCGTTGTCTCAACGGTTTCTCCTTTGTCCAAGGGTGTTGCGGATAAAATCTTAGATGTTATTTTTTTCGGCAGAGAGAACTGTGTTAAGAATGAGGCGGGCTACCGTAATGGGACCAACTCCACCGGGAGTAGGGGTGACGTAGCTAGCGTGCGGGAGAACTTCTTCCACGTTAACATCGCCAGACATTTTCCCATCCTCAAAACTTACGCCAGCATCAATAACAACGGCGTCTTTTTTTATCATGTCTGCGGAAATAAGATTTTTTTTACCGACGCCGGAAATAATAATATCCGCTTGCAGACATTTGTTTTTTGTATCTTTCGTACGGCTGTTGCAGGTTGTGATGCTTGCTCCGGCGTTTACTAAGAGCATGGAAAGTGGTTTGCCAACGAGAATGCCCATGCCGATAATGGCGGCATTTTTTCCGGCCAGAGCAATATTAAGTTCGCTTAAAATAGTCATGATCGCACCAGCTGTTGGTGGCATAAGATAATGGCTGTTGGTCATAAGATGGCCCAGATTTTCGTCTGTTAAAAAATCAACATCAATTTTTGGATCAATAGCGTTAAGAACAGGACGCGTATAGAGATGCTCGGGTAAAGGTAACTGGATCATGAGGCCGGATAAATGTTCTTGGGTTTGCAGGCGGTGTATTTTTTGGATGAGCTCTTGTTCGGTAATGTCTTCGTTGGTTTGTTCGAGTATAAAATCAACCCCAACTTTTTTGGCAACTTCGCCTTTCATTCGGTCGTACATGGCAGAAGCCGGGTCGTTGCCAACCAAAACAATGCCCAGTTTAGGTGTAATGCCTTTAGTTTTTAAAGCCTGTACTTTTTGCGCGGTTTGCATTTGAATTTTATGAGCAATGGCTCGGCCGTCAATCAGAATTCCCATAGGTGTAAGATGAGGTAAATAAGCTTTGTGAAACGCTAGCTTAACAAATATATGGTCTTTTTACAAATAAAAAGCCTTTAGATTCGCTAAAATAAAGCTATTTTGTACTTAAAAACAATAAAAAAATGCCAGTATTTTTACTACGAGGCACTTAAATATATTCTATCACATTTTTGTAAATTTGTCAATAAAAATTGACAGTAATGCATAGTTTACATTTTTACAATGTTGCCCTAGAACTTAAAAAATGGGAACAATAAGTATTAAAAAACCCAGCTTTTTTGCAGCAGTTTTTTCTTTTTGGACAGCTCTTTCGTAACCCTCCTTTAATTTGTTAATTGCCGTGCGCCTTACCTCGCTCACTTCCCTATTTTTTCAATATAGTTCAGTTAGTCTTTAAGTGTTATAATCAATGCATATATCATATTTATGTTTTTTTCTTCTTCGCAAAAAAAATTGTCGGAAATCGCTCGGTTAGTTCGTTATAACATTCTCATTTCCACCACGGCGGCTGGGAGCGGACACCCCAGCTCATCGCTTTCAGCCACAGACATTATGACAACATTGATGTTCGGAGGTTTTTTTCGCGCTGACCTCAAACATCCGGAGTATAACAACAATGATCGTTTAATTTTTTCTAAAGGTCATGCTGCCCCGCTTTTTTATGCTTTATACGCGGCAGCCGGAATGGTGACGTCAGAAGAAATGCAGCAATTGCGTAAGTTTGGTGCACGTCTCGAGGGACACCCGACCATGCGCTTTCCCTTTACCGAAGCTGCCACCGGTTCGTTGGGCCAGGGATTGTCGATTGGAGTGGGCATGGCCATAAACGCCAAGTATCTGGATAAGCTGGATTATAAAACTTATGTTTTGATGGGGGATAGTGAAATGGCTGAAGGGTCGATTTATGAAGCTATGGAACTGGCGATTTATTATAAACTGAATAATTTGGTTGCAATAGTTGATGTAAATAGACTTGGTGAGCGTGGTGAAACCATGGTCGGATACGATACGAATGTTTACCAAAAAAAAGCCGAGGCATTTGGTTGGGAAGCTATAGTTATCGATGGGCACAATTTGGAAGACATAAAAAACGCTTTTACAAAAGCAAAAAAAAGCGCGAAGCCGGTTATGATTATCGCGAAGACTATAAAGGGCAAAGGGGTATCGTTTATGGAAAATAAAGAAGGTTGGCACGGCAAGGCGATGAATGAAGAACAATTGGGGTTGGCGTTGAAAGAAATTGGACCAGTCAACGAGAAGCTTGTGGGAAAAATAGTTTTGCCGAAAAATTTACAAAAGACAGGTAAAAAAATACAAAAATCGAGTGCTGTAAATTCAGGAGAATTGCATGCTTCGTATAAAATTGGTCAAATGATGGCCACTCGGGAGGCGTATGGCGTAGCTCTTACAGAACTGGGCAAAACATCCGAGAATGTCGTGGCACTGGATGCGGAAGTGAGTAATTCGACTTTTTCCGATAAGTTTAAAAAAGATTTCCCAGAACGTTTTTTCGAAATGTTTATTGCTGAGCAAAACATGGTTGGTGCGGCGGTGGGGTTGGCAGCTCGGGGAAAAATACCCTTTGTATCTACGTTTGCTGCCTTTTTTACACGAGCTTTTGATCAGTTGCGCATGGCCGCCTATAGCGCAGCCAATATTAAATGCGTTGGTTCGCATTGTGGCGTCTCAATTGGAGAAGATGGTACTTCACAGATGGGGCTCGAAGACATCGCTCTCTTTCGATCGATTTTTGGCAGCATCGTGCTCTATCCCAGTGATGCAGTGGCGACGCGTGAGTTGGTGAAGGAGTTGATGCGGTACCAGGGTTTGGGCTATTTGCGGACCACTCGGATGGCGCTGCCCGTGCTCTATAAAGATACGGAAAAATTTGTTATTGGCGGCAGCAAGACCTTGTGTAAGAGTGCTAAAGACGTTGTTACTGTGGTGGGGGCTGGTATTACCCTCCACGAAGCTCTCAAAGCTTATGAGATTTTGCGCCAGCAAGGTATTTTTATACGAGTGATTGATCTCTATAGTATTAAACCAATCGACTCAAAAACTTTGGCACTGGCTGCCAAACAGACCCAGGGGATTGTGATAGTAGAGGATCATTATGCGGCGGGCGGAATGGCCGAGGCAGTACGGACGGCTCTTTCAGGCGTTACATCAAATATTTATTCGCTATGCGTTACCAAAATGCCGCAAAGTGGAAAGCCGCAAGAGCTGATTAATTATGAAGATATTTCCGAAAAAGCCATTGTGACTCTGGTTAAGAAAATTTTGCGCCAGCGCTAACTTGTCGCTACATAAAAAGTCTGCCCATATGGCAGATTTTTTAGTTATAAGTCTCTTCCAGTTTTTCAACCACTTTCCAGGCTTCCATGAGGGAGTGACAGGCTACTTTGGGTTCAAGGGGGATGAATTTGCTATCAAGGACGCTCACGATAAAGCGGTTAAAGTAGGATTCTATAGTAATGTGATTGCTTTTGACTTTTTTGACGATATAATTGTCCACTTCTTTCCAACCATGCGGCAGGGAGACGAAAAATGACATAAGGGATAAAGTAATGCAAGAGTTGCCACATTATACCATATTTTTTGTCAAAATATATTTACATTGTGGAAAATATGGGGACAAATGAGTATAAAAGTGGATAAGTGGTGTAAAAATTATTTTTTTAAGCAAAATATATTGCCGTGAGAAAGAAAAAGAAAGGTGGTGATTCTTAAAGAAGTTTATTTTAGGGCTTAATTTTTGTGACGCTTTTGATGGGGATCCAGCCGCGGGTGCTTTGGTTGATCTTTATTTGTATCCAAGTTTTATCTTGGTGGAGGATGGTATATTTTTGGTTGGGAATAGTCGAGCCGATAATTTTGGCAAGAGCTTTATTTTTGCTTCTAATTGGTTTTTTGATTTTGGTGGTGTTGGAAGCGGGGGTGGGTGGGGTGGTGGGGATGACCAGGGAAGCTGGGGTAGAGGCACTGCTGCAGGTTGGGTAATATGGAGCGCAGGTGACTGATAGGGCACTGCCGTCACAACAGCCGCAGCCACACACGCCACCATGGTGGGAGCAGCAGCCACTACGAGCCGCCGCCGGGTGAATGGCTAAAAACAGGATGGCGAGGCTGAGGAGGAAGGCGATTTTTTTGGTCATAGATTTTTGTTTATGTTGGTTTTTGTCTAGGCTTGGGTGTGGGGGGTGGGGGTTAAAAGGAGATTCTGGGAGGCATATTTACAATTTTTTGGATTTCAGCTTTTAAGTGTTCGCCGGAAAAATCAATAAAGCTTTGGCCTTGTACCCTGTTGACCACCCATTGTGGATGGTTGTCGGCAATGCCATCGATGCTTTGCTTCTTAAGGGGCTCAGCATCATCCCAGTCGACCACAATCGGATGTTTGGGATAATCTGGGGGTGGGGTGGTAACTAATTTTTCTTGGGCCGCTAATGTCATGGAAGTCTCGGTATTTCCGGCATGTTCATCTACGGGGCCGCCAATTATTTCTCTGGTTTTTTGCAGGATTGGTTCTGGGTCTAAATTCACATGGTGAAAAGATGTATTTTTAAATTGTGATTGGAATTCTTTGATAAATCGATCGATGGTGCCAATATTACCGCCGTGCCAGGAAGTAAAAATAATATGATCCGCGTAGTCGGTGAGCGACAGGCAAATATCTCGCAACATCAACTTGAGGGTATCTTTTTCAATCCATATTGTCCCCGGAAAACCATGATGCTCTTTGGAGCAGGTGATTTCTAGGGTGGGCAGGAAGATGGCTGCCGGGCATTCAGCTATGGCTCGTGCCAGGATAGCATCTTGGCAATACGTATCTGTACCCAGCGGCAAAAAAGGGCCGTGCTGCTCGGTAGCACCCATAGGTACTACGAACGTATATTTTTTATTCGGATCAAAATAGGTGGTTTTGAGTTCTTTGAGGAGCATAAGACGTTTTTATGTACGGCATGAGTATTGTTGCAGCGGGTTTTATCGTAAAGGAATTGTTTTATATCCCTTTTTGATGCGTGTAATTGCGTTTGGTCATGGCCGACCAGGTTTGCAAACCCTGTTTTGTATAAAAGGCTGACTTGGTTTGGTCGCAAACCAAGTCTATCATATACATCCTCTTAAGTCTGCGCAGCATTTTTTTGAGGAGCATTGTACCAATACCTTGGCCCTGGTAGGCGGGTAAAACTTCAAGGAAGGGGATGTATGCCGCCAGCACCCCATCAGAAATGGCGGTAATAAACCCAACAACCTGCTTCTCTCTATTAATCGCCAAAAAACAAAAATTACTTTTTTGTAAAAGTTGTAGGTGTTTTTGTGGTGAAGGTTTTTGTTTCCAATTCACAAAAAAACCTTTGAGCTGCTGAGGAGTGATTTTTTCTAATGAATCGGTGTAGGTTATGGCCATAGCGTTATATGGTTAAGTCGTTTTTGGATTTGATTTATATTTCCAAATGTTGGTTAAATTTTTTGGCGTAAATCAGCTATTTTAAAAAAAGAAGTGTGCTATTCAAAAGTTTTATTTGATAATTTTTAATACGTTTATTGATCTTTTTTCGTGAGTGTCTGTGCTAGTGTGTATGTTAGTTCCAAAAAATCCTAAATTTTTTAACTGTTCTTCTATATTTTGAACTGAAAGATCTGAAAACATTTCCGGTATCTCCGAAAAAAGCATACCTCCCGAAGCCAATAAATCATAGGCATTTTTTAGCATCTGCACAAAAACTGTTTTGTGTGAGTCTTTGGAGTATCTTGAAACAGTTGTGTTTCTTTCTTCGAAAGCACCTTTTGGTCTGCAAACAATCAAATTAAAACTCATTATTTGCCTGCGACCCATGCATTCGCGTAGTTTTTTCCAAGATTTTCCGTCGTAAATATTAGCTTCAACCACTTCTCTTTTTTTATCTTCATTTAAAGAAGTGTAGTACCGTTCTTTTTTCACTAGCTTTTGCCTCTTTAAGGGATCTTGCTCTTTTGTAATAACTCTCTTAACTTGAGTTAACAGCCAGTTATCCATATCAACCAACCTAAACCCAACAACATTATCTGTTGAGCTGGTATCTTTAATAAAATATCCTCCTCCAAATAAATCGAGAACATTTGTTGGTTTGCCCTGTTCTTTTTCTTGTTTTATTAGAGTTTCAAAAGTTTGGTTTCCAAGAAATGGAGCAAAAGTTTTTTCGTATGGATGAGTGTCATCAGAATCGTGTATTCCATCTACCCCCCAAAGATCCCCTAATTCTCTGTCGTCTCGTATAGAGAGATCTGCATCAAAGCAAAGAAGTTTTCTGATATTTACTGCATCCCTCTGATTAGGGCGTAAACTTTCTGAGGCCATAGTTTAAATACTTTAATATTTTATGGACAGGCTAAGATAGCCTAGCATTTTTAAATTAAATATGCTAGAGAAAATTAGAACCAAAAAATGGCTTAGGTTAAGCATTGTTTTAGCATGAGTGTTCGATGCTCCGTATCGTGGACAGTATTAGAACCGGGTTTCGGGAAGTGGGGGAGTATTGGTGTGTTTCTGGATTGTTGATTTACTCTCCGGTATTACTCTGTGTTTCTTTTAAAAAATAGAAATGGATTTTTGTTCGGTGTTTTCCAGAAGATAATGGGGAGAAATCAAAAGAAATTATATATTTTTAAATTTATTTTCATCGATTGTGGTTTGAGAACCGAGTAAACGAGGAAAATCTATCTTAAATTTATTTATAATTTTTAGTCGATCAAAAATTAATTCCTGAGCAAAAATTGCTTGTAAAACCAATTTTATGGCTTGTTGGTCCTCCGGCGAAAATGGAGAATCCTCTGTTATGTTGATTTTTGTCTCCAGCTCCTGAACGTATCCATTAATCGATATAATTGCCGATTGACACTCGGCTGCTATGCGACATCTTTCTTGAACATCTGGTATATCCTGTACTCCTTGGAGAGTTTTAACGTATCTGTTTTCCTTAATTACCTTCAAGCTGGTATGTAGCTCGTTAATTCTTTTTAAACGAATTATACGGTCGGTTGGATCTGTGGGCGTCATAACAAATTGGAGTTGATCGGGAGGCAAAGGGGTGGCGCGTTGAAAATCTAGTAGTTTTTTTTCGAATGCCACAGCTTGATCCAGCAGGGGCTTTAAGTGAAAGGTTGACATTTTGCTTAGCTGCTCTGCGTTTAAAGCAAAACCTTTTTCTTCAAGACGATTTATGAGTACGTTACGGATGTAATTATCCAGATTTTCTTCTTGTTGATGAATTGGTAATAAAAGAATGTCATCTTTCTGCTTATCTGTAATGAAGCCGTCGGCAAAGGCTTTTGCTACGAGTTCATGAATTTCTTTTCTCCTTTCTTGAACCTGAGTGTATACAGCTTCAATTTTTTTCTTTAAAGTAAAATCTGTATTTTTTGCACTCATCAAATCCGCCTTGATTGTTTCTATAGTTTTTTGTCCGCGTTCGTTAGGTATCTTTACAGAAGTAATGCCAAGGTTTGCTGCTTCATCAAGCATTTCACCGGCTAAAGTTTTTACCATAGACCTAACGTGTTCCAAATCGGTTATTGGGTTCGAAAAATTTTCAAAAATTTTCAACAAATCATTCCACACACTAATTTCATCATAAAATTTTTGGAGTTCTGTGTAGGCCTGTTCCCAGGAATCTCCTTGCAGAGGTTGTTTGGGGCAAGAATCTCCAAGTTCAGTTCGTAATTTTAAAATTAACGGAGTAGTTAGCCCGGTTTGTTCTAAGGTATGGCATAATTCTAATGCTCCTGCTACTTGTTTTGCGTTCCGAGACAATCGAATGATTTGTTTTTTTATTATTTCAAACTGATCAGCAGTACTTCTATCCTGAAAAGTTAAAGATTGCAAGAGGGCTATCTTGGTAGCAATTTGTTCTTTGGTTATAAGTCGAAACCCGGATTCCTCTCCCGCGCCTTGCAAAGATGAGATAGCCACAAGGCGTTCCTGAGCAAGTTTTTCTGCCCATTCATTCATTTTTGTTTCTCTGCTTAAGGCGGTTCTCGTGAAAACTACTTCGTGCAAATCTGGCGGCAATTCGGAAGCTTTAAAAATTGTATTCATTGCCCCGCCTGCATTTATACAGTATTCAATTTTAGCCGGGTCTGGGTCCCATTTTTGAATTTCAACATTCGCTTTACCCAGTCCTTCCAATCCTGCATCCAGAATGATTTTTTGTTTGCTGTAATTTTCACCAACTCCATCTGATCTTTCTTCCATATTAATATTATGTTATTAAAACCTTTGAAGAAATACTAGCGTTTAGCGAGTGATTTGTCTATAGTTGTGAGTTCCGAATATCCAAGGTAAATTTTTAAACTTTTTTAATTTTCCATCACGCAGAAGCAATAGTCTGGATTTAATTGCAAACTCTGGAGTTGGCTCATTGGGCGGCCCATAAAAGTAAGCTGGATTGGCAATGCCGTCCGCCACAATTAAATCAGATTCAATCGCATACTTCCATTGGGAATTTTCCAGCTGTCCGTCAACTATGATTTTTCCCGTTCGAGCGTCGACAATATAGGTAAAATATCCGTTGCCTGTCGACCCAATCTGGATAATAGTATAGTGTCCGGCGGCATTTGGTCCCTGTCGAGCTCCTTCTGTTAAGCGGGTATAAAATTTCTTGGCGTCAGGAGCTGTGGAAAAATCAACCAAGGCAGGTTTGCCATAGTATCTATCATTCGATGGGTATGCTTGCATTTCAGCGTGTTCATCGGAAACAGAATTTTGGACTTGGTAGAATAGGGGGCCGATGTCACATTGTGCTGCGCTCAGAGGGGGTGGTGGTTTTTGGGGAAACCCGCGCAAAACCCAACCCAGGCCAATTCCGAGAAATAAAACAGCCGGTGTAATCAAAAGGAAGAATGCTTTTTTCGGCATAGTACTAATCGGTGAAGCTGTATAAGTTAGTTTAAATTACTAAAATACTAATACAGGATTCGAGATGCGTGTAAAACTATAAAAATATAAAGTTAAAATTTTTTAGCATTATTTTTCTGTTTTTGTCTTAACTCTTCGGTAAATTCTTTGTATTCTCGTTTTTTGTTTTCTGGAATTTTTAACCAATCACAATCCATGATCGCGCCTTCCAGTGCGTATAAGTAGGCGGCATGAAATTTACCACAAAATCCACCGCTTTGATGAATGCGAAGATAGGCTTTTTTCGCACCCATTTTTTTAAGTTTTTCCGGTGTATCTAGTCCGGCATTAACCAATTTTTGTGCCATGGTCGGTCCAATGTTCTTCAAAATTTTGGATAATTGTAAAGGGGACATAGTGTTTTTTGTTGGCTTAGGCTCAGATATATGGTTGGTGCGAATGTTGTTTTGTTTAGAGTAAGGGATTATCTAGTATAAGGATCTGCTGCTGCGTTCCATATGCGCATGTATTAAAATATTTAAACCGTGTACCAATAAAATCTAAATCGATCATATTTTTCTCGGTAATGGAATAAACATACTCACTTTTCTTTTATACTCGGCAAATTCGGGTTTCTCGGCCATTTTCTTTTCGAGCATGGGAATGCCAGACACTTTCAGAATTAAAAAAGTAATGGTAAGTGGCCCAATAATGCCGAACCAACCCTGTGGTACCGCCAATGCAATCAGCCAAATTCCCCACCACTGCGCCACCTCGCCAAAATAATTTGGATGGCGAGTATATGCCCAAAGTCCACTTTGCATCAGTTTGCCTTTGTTGGCGGGGTTTTTGATGAATTGAGCCAACTGTGCGTCACCAACCGCTTCAAAATAAAAACCAAGAAGCCAAACCGCCACGCCAAAAACGTCGTACAGACCAAGTGCGCCTCCCATATTTTTATTAATAAAAAGCACGGGCATTACGATAAGGGCAAGGAATAGACCTTGCAAAAGATAAACTTGGAAATATGAACGGATATAAAACCACTTACCCCACTCGTTTCGCCATGCCAGATAGCGATAATCTTCGGGTTTTCCCTGGTTGCGGGCGTGAATATGTGAGGCCAAACGCAACCCCCAAATACTTACCAAGAAACACGTAAGCAAGCCGCGCGTACCAGAATTATTGGAAAGAAAAAATGAGAACCAAGCCATAAGCACAAAGCCAAGCCCCCACGCTATATCGGCCACGTCATTTCTTTTTTTAACCAAAGAAAATGCAAACCAGATACTCATGTAAACAAACAAGCCGGCAGCCAGGGTTATAAAGTAGTTCATACACCAATTTTACTGGCGATAAAATACGTGATAGTAGAAACTGAGGCGGCTAGAATTGCGCCCCAAGCCAAATCCACAAGTGTTACCAAAAATGGCCAATCTTTGGCGACTGCCAAGTTGGTGAGGTCGTAGGTCGCGTAGCACACCAGGCCAAACAAAGCGCCAAAGAGAAGCGCGTGCATCCATGATTTTTTTTCCGCCGCTGGCGCAATAACAAACACCACCAGTCCGGCAATAAAGATGAGGTAAAAAATGATGGCGGCTACCCAGTTAACATCAGGCTTCATGAGAGCGCCAACCTGGGCACGATAAAAGTTTTTGGCCACCAGCCCCAGCCAAACCATGTCAATGGCAAAAAATACAGGAAGAGCGATGGTGTAGAGTTTGATAAACATATTATTTATTGAGATAAGTTATGGTTAATTGTAAACAAGTGGCAAAAGTACCCCATAAAAGATATGGGATGTTGGCATAGATGATCCAGGCGTACGTAGGAGTGCCAGTTTCGATGTGGAGTTTGAGGGGAAAAGTATAGATGGCAACAAGCGCCCAGATGAGCGTAGTGAGTACGAGTAAAATATCAATTGAGGCCAGGAGATTATTTTTAAGTCCAAACTGAATCGGCGTAAAAGCAAAATTAAAAATGAGGTTAAGGGCAAAAGGCAAGGCTACTATCCATGGAATTTGCTTGGTGAACGCTTTGTAAAATACTGTACCAAATGAGACAGCAATAATTGCATACAGCACTGTCCACACCGGACCAAACAGCCAGCTGGGTGGAGCCCAGAAAGGTTTGATGAGTTGGGAGTACCAGTTGTAGGTATTCATAGTATTGTTTTTACATTAAAATTTTTTATTGTTCCTGTTTTTTCGGGTATCTTAGTTTTGTGTGGCGCTACCGTTTGAAGAGTAAAATGTTCCGGTAGTATTTTTTATGCTGGTAGCTAATTTATCTTACCATACAAGACCGGGATTTAACTATTGTACTGGATTGTTTGTAGGCCCTCTTTTTACTTTAAACCTTAAAACCGTCTTTAATTTCTCCGGAGACACTTTTCTGGCGTCTGACAAGTAAATTTCACGGTGTATTTTTGATTCTCGGGCTAGATTATTTTGGGTACAAAAATCTTCCATTTGTTTAAAACTAGCGGGTTCATCATCATATTTTCCTACGTGCAGCATTTGCACACAGTCTGCGTCTTCTAGTGAACCAAATTTTATTCGTTCGAGCAGCGGATGTGGTTTTTTCTTTTTGGTGCACTCAATAACTTCTGTAGCAAATTGCGGGGTCACGAAATCAGGTTGACGAATCATTAGGTTAAAAACGAGGGTATTTTTATCGAGTGCGCCATCATACTTCTTTTTTGCTTCTGGCGTTATATCCCACACCCCTTCTAGGGGATAGACGGTGTAGTCAAAATAGTTTGCTGGAGCAATGCCGGCTTTGGGTGACATTTTTACCCCATAAGCTAAAGAATATAAAACACCGATATAGTCGGCAAAAAATGGATCATTGGGGTTGCCCTGGCCCTCAATGCTAAAAAAATTAAAAGCGGGTACTTTTATAAATTCCGGCTTAGTTTTAGGAATATACAACGCTTTTTCATGTTTTTTCCATTCGTGTTTCATAAAGAAAACCTATGTATGATTTAATCCTCTAATAACTCAATGTCTTTTTTATCGTAGCGCGTGCCATTCGGGAGCTGCTTCTTTTTTTGCCAAACCTTTATTGCGTCTTTAATGGTTGTGTTAGGATTGTCCTCCAAAAAATCTCGAACATAACGATTGTACTCAAATTGGGGAGCGATAGTCTTTTTTACGTCAGGACGCTTTTTTTGCTGCTGAATTTTTTGCCATTCCGCCGCGGCCTGAGCGAGATTTTTACCGCAATTCGCTTTTATCCAGCGCATAAAATCAACGGTAAAATGAAATTTTGCACCCAGTATTTTTTTGAAAAAAGCCCTCACGTTTTCGGTATTTTTATAATTGTCGGTAATAACAGTATCAGCGGTAAGTGTTTCAGTATTCCAGTCGAAATTTGATAGTGTTTTTTTGCTAGCGGCGATTGCCGGTATTTTTTTGGTAAGCAGGTATACCTCGATTCTGCGAGCCAATTCTATTTTTCCGCCGGAAAGAGGCAGTCCAACTTGTTTGCAAAATTGTACCAGCTCGTGTTTAAGCCAATAGTATTTTTTAAAGCCCTCTGGCGTAAGCGAAGAGTTTAGTAGCGGTCTAGAAATTTCCATATTTTGCAATACTTTTAACAGTATTGTTAGTATACACTTTTTCAAAAAAATTAAAAAACCCTTGATTTACAAGGGTTTTATTAAAACTATTTGAGAAAAAATTATCGATGGCTTGCGTAGGTTGTAGCCGGATGATGGTTGGAATAAGATTTGGTGATATATCGCCCTGTTACAGCACTGCGATAGGACACTCTGGCCTCTGCCTGAGGCAGATGTGAAAATAATATTCCACCAAGAATTAACAGTGAGATTGCTAAAGTTTTTTCATAGTTTATATTAAAAAATGCTCCGGGGGCTGGGATCGAACCAGCGAAATCCACGTTAACAGCGTGGCGTTGTACCACTCAACTACCCCGGAATTTAAAAACTCTCCGTTTTAGGAGAGCTTATTTTTGGTAAAAAAGAAACTCTCCTTAGGCAGAAGGATTATTATTCAGATTATTATTGAGGGATGAGTTTGTCATGCAAATAAGAATATCATGAGGGAAATCCTTTGTCAATAAAAATTATATATTCAAACAAATTCGAACCTAACTTGACGCATCGTATTACTAAGTGTATGATATGTGTATGTATATATTTCCTTTATGAAATTGACTCCAAAAGAATCTGAGGCGCTGATAAAAATTCGTAATTTTTCTCTACAGCATGGGCACACCCCCTCAGTAAGAGACCTAATGAAAGAAATGAGTCATGCCTCACCACGTTCATCCGCTTTTCTTATTGATAGGCTGGTTGAAAAAGGTTTTTTGGCAAAAAAAGAAGCTGGAAATATTAAAATTTTGAATAACGCACAAAGCAATAAAGATGATTCTAAAACAGTGGCAGTTCCTTTAATAGGTTCCGTAAGCTGTGGAACTCCGATTTTGGCCGAAGAAAATGTAGAGGCTATGATTTCTGTATCTACCGCACTTATTAATCCCGGAGCGAAATATTTTTTACTCAAAGCCAATGGCGACTCCATGAATGAAGCCGGAATTAATAGTGGCGATTTACTCCTAATCCGACAACAATTCACTGCGAATAATGGTGATAGGGTAGTAGCGCTTATTGATGATGAGGCAACTGTCAAAGAATTTCATAAAACATCCGAGGCTGTTGTATTAAAACCAAAATCAACTAACAAAAAACATAAACCAATTATATTAACTAACAATTTTCAAATTCAAGGTATTGTTAAAAAAGTAATACCTAATTTTGGATTATAAATATGCTAAATATATGGCAAATTACCATGTAATGAAAAGCAAAAGTGTCGCCATGTGGGCGGCCAAACGCGAAAAGGCTGAACGAGTTGCAGGTTACTACGGGACGCAAGCTGAAGCAGAAAAAGCCGCAAAACAAATGTCGGCTAATAGTGGTGGAGGTGAGGTTAGGATTCACAGGCCAGATGGGCCTATAAGAGATAGTGATACCGTTGCTCCAGGCAACGACCCTAGGAGTTCAAGAGACAAAAGATATTAAAATTTAAATGTAGATATGGACGGTGAAAACCCAAATGGATATGAGGATTTAAAAAATAATCTTGAAAAGATAAAATCGGAGTATAATCAGGCTAAAAAAATACTCGACAATATCAAGGATTTTTCTGATGATTTTGAAAGGTTAAAAATCCAACTAAGAGACGAGAATGACGGGGTAAATACAAATTTTAATATCTTAAAATTAAGGAGAGACGAAATCAATAACATTAAGGAGTTGTCGCAAAATACTTTAAATGAAATTGGTAATAATCTCGAAAAAGTTAAGACAAATATCGAAAGCATGCAAGCTGCCTATAATGTATTTTCCGAAATAAAGGGAAAAATTACGGGCAGAAATGATGAAATTGATGGATTGTTAAATACAACTAAGAGTTTAAAGGATGATGTTGAGAGAATAAAAACAGAAGCACAACAAACTTTAGAGAATATTAAAAATACCTTTGCAGCTGTAGAGCAAAAAATCCAAGAGATACAAAACGCCTACAACGAGTTTTTACAAATCAAAGGAAAAATTGACGACGAAAACACCGGCCTTAAAGCAGTCTTTAGTATAGTTCAAGATTTGCAGCAAAAATCTCAGAGCCTTTTTAAAGAGATACAGTCCTTCAGAGATCAGGCAAAGGATTTATTGTCAGATATTAACAAAAACAAGGATGAAACGGACAAAATAAAAAATATTATTTCTGAAAACCTCAAAGTTGCCCAAGATAGCAGAGAAGAAATAAGTAATATCGCTGACCTAATTACTGATACTGGGTTTGCCAATGCTTTTCAGAAAAGATCTAAGGCTCTTTTCTGGGGATATATTATTTGGGGCATAGTTTTTCTTGTTGCAGTTATTGTTCTAGCAATTTTTCTTTATAGTCTTTTCAAGAATATAAATGGCGATATTCCTGAGCTAAGAGTCGTGATCTACAGACTATCTCTCACTTCACCCTTGTTATTCTTGATAGGCTTTTCTATGAGGCAATATGCTAAAGAAAGGGACCTGCATGAGAAGTATGTCTTTAAAGCCACAACTGCTACCGTTATCCGTAATCATATAAAGTTTCTTGTAGAAACTTCTGGCTCCTACAAAAATTTTTCGGAATTTATTTTAACTGTTTTTTCTACACTTTATAAAGTTCCTTACGAAGAAACAGAAGGTAAAGATGGCAGACCTGAATCGGATGAGATAAAACTTTCTTTAACTAAGGAACTTAAAACACTTATTACGGATGATTCTATTTTTGAGAGAGTCCTTAGTATTATTTTCAGAAAATGAAACATGGTAGTATTCTGTAGGAGTGATTAAACAAGGTTAACAAAAGTTAACTATTCTAAAAATTAATATAACGATTATTTGCGTATGTTCATTGAACATAATAAACGAACTTAACGAAGAAAGAGGGTTTAACCATTCTAACGTTGAAAAGCAGCATTTATTTCTGATAAATCAGCATGAAGATTTAAAGACTAAAAAAGGTAGTGTAGAACTATATTATAAGCTAAAGGGTAAATTAGTAGATAGACAAGAACATACAGTACATAACGTAGCAAGTATTTTAGACGAAATTGAAGCTGAAAAAATAAGGAATCATTAATCTCACTAAGAAATTAAAATATTTTTTATGGAACATACGGACTGTCTAATTTGTGGTTACCCGAATATTGAATTTTTCAATTCAAGTGAAAACTATAGAATAAATTGTGGTCGTTGCGGAGACTATTTTGTTACCGACACGTTATACAGAACATTCGCAGATGTAGATATTAAAGAAGAACTAGTAAAGAAAGGTTATATAACTTCTGCTGTTATCAGAGAATTAAACGAGACAAAACAAGAGATTCCTCGATTAAATACTAAAAATTACAGAACGCTTTGGGAACATTATTTAGTGCCGGATTTGGAAAACGTTGAGACAAAGGTAAAAAAACTGCTTCAACGGATAAAAGAAAGATCTGCATATTATGGGTCTCATGTTAGTATTTTGCATGACAAGGACTATCCTCTAGGTTATGCTCAAAATCCTCAAGAGTTCTCTGCACAAGTTAAACTTTTGGAAGATTCTAATCTGCTAAAAATAAGAGCGTGCGATACAGCCAAGTTTATTGTAGAACTTTCCGCACGTGGTTGGGGATTGGCCAAAGATTCGAGTACCAAAAATAGCAATCAAGTATTTGTTGCAGTTTGGTTTGATCCTTCAACAGAAGGAACCATAAATACTATTTGCACTTCAATTAAAGAATGTGGGTATGAAGCGATGTGTATAAAAAATGAGCATTTTTCAGAAAAAATAATGGATAAGGCAATTGGAGAAATAAAACAAAGTAAATTTATGATAGCTGACTTAACGGGTAATAGGACAAGTGTATTTTTTGAAATTGGTTTAGCGTATGGTTTAGGGATAGAAATAATTTATCTCTTTAAGAAAGATGAGGTAAAAGAAAAAACGCCTTTAGATTTTTATGTTAAACATTATCAGTGTTATAGTTATAAAAATGCTACTGATATACCGGAAATCCTCAAAAACGCTATAAATGCTCGCATAAAATAATTCATTTACCATGATTAATTGCATTTACAATTTTTTTAACAACGCCACCGTTGGAGCTCTAGTCGCAGTAGTTGTTGCTGGTGCCGTCGGTTCTTGGCAATATCGAAAACAGAAAGATATTGATCGTGCCCAAGAAACAAAAAAGGATATTATTGGCGACCTTATTCTGCTTAACGAAAAAGCAAGTTACGTTTTATTAATAATTGATAGGATTGCTAATAGTTATTCAAGAACGGATAAATCTGGGTCTGGTTTTTTACAGTCAATTTTAGAGCATGAAATTCCTCGGTTATCAGACGCAATAAATGAAGATATACCTTACGTAGATAAAAAAATAGAAGCTAAGCTTAGAATCTATTTCAAGGGTAATTCAAAAATAGATAGTGCTTACGAATCTCTTAAAAAAGAGCTAAAGAATTGGCATTCTCCACTTACGACTCAGGACTTGTCACTTGTCAACCGTGTTGATAAACAGCCCAAGCTTAGTATAGAGAGACTAAATAATGAAATTAAGACGATGATAGATCTAGTTTGGCAAACTGACAAAGGGTAATTTTCAATTATGATTTATCTAATCGGAGTTAACCATACTGTCCAGTATGTAGCGGATCTTCACGAAAAACCAGAGTATAAAGAAATAAAAATAAAAATTCAAGAATTTAAAAATCATATACTAACCGAAGCGAAGCGATTAAACATATCTTTAATCGCTGAAGAAATGTCGCTGGCAGCTCTAAGAGCCTATGGTGCCAGAGACTCGGTAGCTAGAAGTGTAGCTACTAAGCTAAAAATAGAGCACAGATTCTGCGATCCAGATAGAGAACAAAGAAAGAGCTTGGGTCTGACAATAGATATGTATGACAGAGATATAATTGCAAGCAGACTGGGAATTAGGAGAGATGTAGCAGAATGGACACCAGAGGATGTGGCTAGAGTAGGAGAAGAAAAGAAAAAAAGCTTTCACATTCGTGAAAAATTCTGGTTAGAAAGAATTATTGAAAAAATTGATCAATCAATTATATTTATTTGTGGCGAAGAACACACTTCCAGTTTTACAACAATATTAGGTGGTAACAATATTTCTTCAAGCATTATCAGTACTGGGTGGGGGAAGGAAGAGGTAGGCAAGCTCGAAAAAGAAGGGTGGATATAAGCAAGTTACTTTGAATTAGAGTATGAATACCCTCTGCCTTTCCATATCGGTAATGGCTCAGTTATGCTAAACTCTACACATTGAGCGTTGTAAAAACTATTAACGTGGATTTCGCTGGTTCGATCCCAGCCCCCGG
>CAYOFO010000004.1:0-46617 GCA_964403325.1 uncultured Gammaproteobacteria bacterium
AGGAAAGCCTGCGCTCTGGCAACTGCAATCTCTACCATTCCTAACCCAGGAGGGGTTCTACCATACTTTGTTTCTACGGCCCGCAACAAATGACTGCTTTCCATATCGTTTATCGTATCAGAATAGTTAAAACCTCCTTCCCCCTTGCTTGCTATTTGTGCCCTCAGCAGGAATCGAACCTGCATCGCCAACTTCGGAGGCTGGCATTCTATCCATTAAACTATGAGGACAATACTTTCTTTTGTGTAAAACAAAGTTTCCAGCAAAGAACTAAACTATACATTTTTAAGCTTTGAGGCGTGAGCTTTTAGCTGTTAGGTTTAAACTTTTTGTTCTTTGTTATGGTGTGGAACCAAGTGGCATACCTGCTAGCAGGCATAAAACCATAAAAACAATTGACAGTAAAGTTTCCTCATAGCTCACAGCTCAATACTTAATACATAATTCAAATTCAATACCTCAAAGCTCTTAGCTCATACCTTTTTCTAACACTCAAACTTTCAAAAACCTCCGCACCCGCCTGATCCACTGGTACATACTATACTGGAATGGCCGCAAAATCAAATCATAGGTGCCGGGGTGCTCGACTACCCGGCCGCCAAAGCGGATTTTAAAGCGGGTAATACCGGCATACGGATGCTCTTCATCATACTGGTATTCATCACCCATCTTAGCCAAACGAGGCGCAATGCCAAAAAAATCATACCTTTCAAAACCAAGTTTTTTGGCTAGCTTAATGGCTTCCCACTGGATAAAATACGGTGCCAAGAGTTGGTGGTGTGCGTAATCTGAGGCAGCATACAGATAAGAGAGGGTTTTACCAGAACCAAAAAAGACTGCAGTAGCGACAATTTGGCCCTGGTACTCGGCCGAGAGTTGCAAACTTTCTAAACTCGCTACAATATTTTTATAATGTTCGGCGCTATGCAAACGAAAACCATCACGCTTACCGGTTTGCGCCATGAGCTGAAGGAGGATTTCTAAATTTTTTTCTTGTTTTAAAATGAATGCGTTTTCGCTACTTACACGCAGGCTGTAACGAGTTTTTTTGTGCATTACAGAGAGTATTTGCTCTTCGGTTTTGGTAAGATCTAAAACACAAGTTGTGGCTGGATTTACATCTTTTATTTTCTGAAGATGTAACGATGGTGGTAAATCACTGGCAGGCTCAATACGCCAAAAAATACATTTTTGTTTTCTCAAATATTCTAAAAAATTTTGATAGATTGCCGTAATTTGTTGCGATTCAAGACCTGGCGTCAAAATAGGTCCTTGTGGAGAAAAGGCATATTTTATGCCTTTTATACTAGTATACACTACCTGCGCATACGCTAAAATATTTTCCCGGTCTTTCACCACGAAACGCTCAACTGTCTTACCTTCACTCCTCTGTATCTCTCCCCAGCTCCACGATTGCAAAAAAGAAGATTCGCTTGGAATACTATTTTCCCAATCTTGGGCAGATGAAATATGAAAAATTTCCATAATTATGTGTTTCCTAAGTGTACCTGGTGGCTACCCAAGGGTCAATGCTGATTATAAAATAACCAACAGTACACAGCTACAACCAAGTTTGGCTTGAAGATCAGAAGAAACATCCCTATAGTACTCTAAAAATACAAGCCATCAAACAAAAACAAATCCCCCAAACCGCATTTGGCTTTGTGAACAAGTTCAAAAACCAACTCGTTTATTTTGCCAGGTCTAAAACAAGTAAAAAAAGAACCTTTTGGATTCTTTTTTTACTTTTAACCAATATCGACGAGTGCTATTTTTTGGTATGACTACTTTGTTTGAGGTGCTGCTTGCTTAACATGATAAGTTTCAATCGTTGCTTTTAGCACCAAATCCAACTTTAAAACTTCACTTTGAAAAACCGCGAAAGAAATTTTTTCTTTTTTCAAATCCGATTTCAATCCGAAAACATACTCTAAACACATTTCAGATAAATTCTTATCGCTATCATTTAACAAACCATCGCCACATTCAATTTTTTTTCCATGAATAGACATTCTCGTTGTTGGAAGTGGATTAAGACAAGCCTGCTTTTGACCAAAAATTGTATATTGAGATTCAACTAAATCTAAACTTTCAAGATCCATAAATGCAGCCATATTAAGCGCCTCAATCAGCTGTTGGCGACTTCTTTCCTGCTCAGCACTATTAACAGAAAATTCTCCTGGTAAGTCGGCAAGCAACTGAACACGCCGGTTTTCTTCAATACAATCAAATTTTGCGTGCATACCCCTCATGTCAGGCCTAGTTGCACAACCGGGTTGGTGCAATAAAGCTGTGCCAAGAACGAAAGCTTGTACTGTTTCTCTTAATTTCATACTCATAATTTTAAAAATAACTCTAAATAATAGCACTTTGCTGTTAATCTGTCAATCCCACCGCATTCGCCACACACCATCATTTCCCCTCTCTCAATAGCCGCGTAAATAATTATTGACAGATTTTAAAACATCCTCTAGGGTAATAGCGTTGTCGTTCGCAGTTCGTCTTTAAATGTGAGTTTGCGAGCGCAACTTCTATCATCCCAAACAGGAAACCGCCCATTAGGGTTTAGCAAGCAATACAAATTTTATTTTTATACTTAAATTTTCCACATCGTATGGAAAGACCACACGCTTGGTTGGTGGCAGCTGGTATTTTTTTAGGCGCAAACAAAACACAAGCCCAGGAATTTAACCCCGAAATTGAACCTCCCAACCATTGCGCTGCTGACTCGAGCAGCGCAACCAAACCAAAACCGGAAAAAAAACCCGAACCTTATCAACCGCCCGAAAAAACACCTTATGTACCCCCAACCCAAGAACCTACAAAGGGAGGCGCAGATAATACAAGCAGCAGCAGAACAAAAGCTCCACCAAAAAACGATAACCCGGCCAAATAATTAAAATCTTTAAATCAAAAGATCTAAAAGCTAAATATAAAATATGGAAAAATCATCACATTGGTTGGCACTCGGCTTAACCATGGGAATAGGTTGTGGCGCTGAATTCCCCCCAACTGATTTGGACACAACCGCATGCACGTCGCCGTCAAAACCTACCCACACCCCTTTTCTCACTCGCCACCTTAATGTCCTACCCAAAATTTCTCAACCACCACTTGCATGGAGTTCTGCCGATCAGCGCAATCAAGAAATTTTTATCGCAACCCGCCCGGCAGCAAATACGCCAAAACCGCCCCGTTGGGAGCAGGCGCGCCTTGATGTTCCTTTTGATACCGCTTCGGTTATGGCGACCTTTAGTCGTACCATCCACCTTCCTCTTAACCCGAACACCCATCCCAAAGTTGCTTCCCTCCTGGCGTCAGCCAATATTGATTTATGGGAAACAATCACAGAAGCGAAAAAAAAGTATAAAACCAAGCGACCTTTTCTCACTAACCCGGGAGAAATCTGCGAAAATCGTACCGATCACTTAGAAAAAAGCCCTGATTTTCCCTCCGGACACGCAGCCATTGGCCGGCTGTACGCCCTCATACTCGCTGATTTATTTCCCGCCCAAACCAACGCCATCTATCGGCGTGGCATCACCTACGGAGAAAGTCGTGTAATCTGTGGCTCACACAGCCTTAGCGCTGTTCAGGCCGGCGTTAAAGTGGCCGAACAAGTCATGGACGAACTCAAGCGCACAGCTGCTTACAAAACAGCCCTTAATGCCGCTCGTTTGGAAGTTTCTTCAAATAGTAAAACTCCCATTCCTGAATGTACCTCCGAAGACGCTTTGGTAGAATCGCCTTTGTTAAGAGAGTAAAATATACCGTATTACCCAATTCAACCTTTCTTCTTGCCAAATTTCCCAACCTATAGTATAATTCGTAGTACTTTTAATAATCCCTCTTAAACTACTCATCATATGGGTCTTCCTGGACATCGTCGTACTTCTTCCGATAAACGCCGCCGCGCTGCGCATTTTGCTTTACCTCAGACAACTTTGCAAACATGCCCTACCTGCGCCAAACCTGTAAAACCGCACCATGCTTGCGTTTTTTGTGGTTCTTATAAAGGCAAACAGGTATCCAAAACTACCACTCATTCTCACGAAAAAACTCCGGTCAAACCTACTACCATCAAAAAAACTGCTCCTAAAAAAGCCAAAACCGCTTCTCCTGCCAAAGCCAAAAAAACTGCTGCCAAAAGTTAAACTTACTTAAGCATTCTCGCGTCGTATGTCCAATCGCCATGTTGGTCGCAGTATTGCTATGCAATCTCTTTTTGAATGGGATTTTCGTGGCAAACCAACAGCAGCTCTGCCGGCCATTGTCGAACATAACCTGCAAGAATTCGGCCCCGGTCTCGTTAACCAAGAATTTACCCAAAGTCTGGTTGACGGTGTAACAGAACATCTCAGCGCAATCGATGAGACCATCGCTCATTTTGCTCCAGCCTGGCCCATCAACCAAATTACTCTTATCGATCGCAATATTTTACGAATTGCAGTTTTTGAGCTCCAATTTTCTCCAACTACTCCGCCCAAAGTCATCATTAACGAAGCCATTGAACTAGCCAAAAGCTTTGGCGGACCCTCATCTGGAAAATTTGTCAACGGAGTTCTTGGCTCGCTTTACAACGCTCTCCCAGCCGAACGAAAAGTTGAAACCACCACTTCTCCCAGTTCGCAGCCCGAAATTGCCCCAGCCACACCAACACCGAGTGTCTAAATTTTACCCTTATGGACATGTTACCCGAAATTATTGAAAAAAATTTTCCCGAACTTGAAAAAAAAATTGGCATTACCTTCAAGCATCCGCAATACCTGGTGCAGGCTTTTGTTCATCGTTCGTACCTCAACGAACACCACACTTTTCCACTCGGTCATAACGAACGATTAGAATTCTTGGGCGATGCTGTGCTCGAGCTCGTGGTTACGCAATTTTTATTTTCCCAATACCATAATCCTGAAGGCGAACTTACCAACTGGCGCGCTGCCCTGGTAAACGCCAAAATACTCTCTACCATTGCCTACGAGATAGGCATGGAGCCTTTTTTGTTCCTCAGTCACGGCGAAGCCAAAGATGCGGGCACCAAAGCGCGCGATTATATTATGGCCAATACTATTGAGGCTCTCATCGGCGCCATCTACCTCGACCAAGGCTATGATGTAGCGCAACAATTTATTACTCGCTGGGTTATTGTTAAACTGCCTCATGTCCTCGAAAATGGTTTGTATATGGATGCCAAAAGTCGTTTTCAAGAATCTGCACAAGAACTCCTTGGCATTACCCCGGTATACAAAGTTTTACACGAAATAGGCCCAGACCATGCCAAAAATTTTCGCGTTGGAGCTTACCTCGGCAAAGAACTCATTGCCGCCGGCAATGGCATGAGTAAGCAAGAAGCGCAAACTGAAGCGGCTGAAGAAGCGCTCAAAATAAAAGCCTGGAAAGGACCAAAAATAAACATACTCAAACGTAGCCCCGAAGACCCAATCTAGATTAAATACCGGGTATCCAGGATTCAGTTTTTAGGTGTTAGTGGTTAGGTTTTAGTATTGAGAGTATTTTGTATTTTGTATATAGTATCTGGTATCAACTACTAGGAGTTATGTGAATATTGTAATTTATATAAACATCACGGATCGGTAGCTCAGCTGGTAGAGCAGGGGACTCTTAATCCCAAGGTCCCGGGTTCGATCCCCGGCCGATCCACACAATCTTATCTAGCTTTTGTTTATGCCACAACAATCCCCCAGCGTCACCGACGCTAACGCGAAAAAACAAGCTTTGATAGCAACGTTATTAGTGGATCTGTTGAAAGACGATGGTGCAGGCGTGTCCCAAAATAATACCACTGCACTGCTGCAAAAAATTGGCCCCGCACTCTTTAGTCAAATAAGCGAGCATTTACTCAAAGAATACAAAACAAAACTTCAGACCATTACCGCCAACCATCAAACCAAGGTAAACCAGCTCGTTGCTCGTGCCAAAAACCTTTCTCGGAAATAAATTTTTATGCCTTCCAATTTTGATGAGTTAAAACATCTTGCCGGCGACCAGTTCGCATTGCCCGACCGTATTAATAGAGTGGTTGAGAAAATAGTCCCTCGATTTGTTGTTAATAACTTAGAGTTAACTCTTAACTTATCCCAACAACATGCACTGGTGGAAGGTCTGCGAACATTACAGGCAGAATTGCAAAACCTACCTCTTGATGCATCAACCTTTAGCGAATGGGCTATTCAAACCCTGGGTTTACCACCAGTCGAATCTTCCGACACAGCCATTTCAGATGAATTAGAACAGGCGATAGACACATTAATCCCTGCTGTCGAAAAACTGATCGGCCAAGACCAGGAACATGCTCTTTTAGCCCACCTCAACCGGGCCATTGCCGCGGCCAAAGCTGAAAATGAGGATGCTATTGAAAAAATAAACAAAGCAGCTCTGAGAGAACTTCATAGTTTGGGCGTAGGGGTGAACGAAACTGATACTTTACAACTCCACGCAGAACTGACTCGCTTAAAGGCCTTAGCCAACAGCGAAGTAGAAACAACCGCATTCCCGCTCGAGACATTAAAGACAGAATTAACTAGCTTAAAACAAAATTTACGCAACGCCATAGCGCGGGTAATTTTGGACTACGATCTTGACAGCCAATCCCTCGCTATTATTTCTGAGGATCTCTCTAACATAGATCTGGCATACACAAGACACGTTAGGCAAAATAACCGCGTGAGAAATATTGCCAGCGGTGTGTCTATATCGGGAATCGTGGCGGGTGCGGCTATTGCTTTTGCGACCGAACATAATAACCACATCGGACTTACTGCCATGATAGCAGGTTTCCTAGTAGCAGCCATTAGCGGACCACTCTTAAAACAAGCTGGCAAAAAATTGGAAACAAAAGTGGAAAAAAAGGTTGAAAGTTTAAAACATACAGCCACCTTAATCGGTGCGGCACTAGAAGCAAGTATTCAAGCCCAGTTAGCAGGCAATAGACCCGCACAGGCGGAATTAACAGGAAGAACAAACCAAAAACTACTTGCACCCAAGGCTAAAACTCTTTAAACAAAAATTTTCCTTGCGTCGTACAAATTCTAACGAACTTCCACTCTGATATTTTATAGCGCCATCCACAAAACATAAAAAGCGTTGTTACTAAACGCTTTTTATGTTTTTATTCTTGTTATAAAGATCACAAAGACGCAAAAACATCTTTTCGGCCACTATTGTTTTAGCTACCTCAGGAATATTTTCTGTAAGCATGATAAGCCAGGCAAAATACTCATTATCTTCTCTTTGGATAGTTGGCAGGGCTTCGTAAATAGGTTGCGACCATCTTCCCTGAATTTCAAACCAGTATCGAACTGCTATTTCATAAAAACTACCCAGGCGATAAAAAAATTCCAAGGGTTTATCGGTCGTTCCTTGCAATCTTTGTAGCAGGCGAAACATATAATTTTTTCGATTGGAAAATTCCATTCCAGTGAGCATTCTCCCCTGCACATAAATATCCCTCGCTTCCACAATAAGTTTTTTAGCAAAATCATTGCTGTCAAAAAGTATTTTTGCGTTTACCAAAGTAGAACCGAACAGATCGATAAAATCATAACCGTCTAAGGGCAGATAGATAACATGCACATCTAAACTTTGCCCTTCAAACTGTTCGGCAACGCCTTCAATGGTCATTTTGGTAAAAACATACAAATCCCAATCGCTGTTTTCTCTATTTTTTTGCGTAGCCCTCGAACCATGCAAAATAATGGCCACTGGATGATATTTTTGCTGGAGATGCTCAAGAATTTTTTGTTCAATGCTCATAAAACCTTTGTGCGGTAAAATACCTACTTAGTAGACCGGTATTGTAGCACACTTTATCTTGCCCACCTTGAACAAAAGAGTACTTTATGCTATAAATATAGAGTTCGCTAGTAGCGAACATTTGTTTAGCCCCTATAGTTTAATGGATAGAATATCAGGCTTCGAACCTGAGGATGGGAGTTCGATTCTCTCTGGGGGCACAAAAATTCCTGGCTCAACCAGGAATTTTTTATTGACATTTTCTGCTCAAACATCTTTAATAGTTTAAGCTTAAAAAATTTCTAAATATTTAGATGCTATGCAGAAAAATTTGGTTGATCCTAGACGCATTCAACTCTTAAGCACCACTTCCACTCTCCCGCCTGGGCCAGTCGTTTACTGGATGAGCCGTGACCAGCGCGTGAGCGATAACTGGGCGCTTTTGTATGCGCAAGAGCTCGCTAACCAAACCCACGCGTCACTGGCCGTTATTTTTAATCTTGTCCCGGAATTTCTGGGAGCTACGTGGCGACAGTATAATTTTATGCTGGAAGGTTTGCGTGAAGTTGAGGAGGAACTAAAAGCCAAAAACATACCCTTCTACCTATTGCTTGGCGATCCCTGCCAAACTATTCCTAAATTTATACAGAATCACTCAATTGGTTCGCTCGTTACCGATTTCTCACCTTTACGAATAAACCGAGATTGGAAAGAAATCATTGCTAAATCTTTAACCATCCCCTTCTACGAAGTCGACACACATAATATTGTACCGTGCTGGATTGCTTCGCCCAAACAAGAATTTGCCGCCCGAACATTTCGTCCAAAAATTAATCAATCACTTCCCTCTTTTCTCACTGATTTTCCCGAAGTAAAAAAACAAACTGCACCTTGGCCCGACAAAGCTACCACACCGATCGACTGGGAAAAGCTTCCCAAAAAACTCACTATTGATTTTTCGGTAAAACCAATCGACTGGACTCAGCCGGGAGAAAATGCCGCTCGCGGTAAATTGAAAGAATTTTTAGAAAACAAACTTACAGATTACACCAACAACCGAAACAACCCCACTTTAGACGGTCAATCAAATTTTTCACCCTATCTGCATTTTGGCCAGTTCAGCGCCCAAAGAATTGCACTTGAAATTAAAAATGCAGAAATAAAAGAAGAAGATGCCAAAAATTTTCTCGAAGAACTAATTGTCCGTCGGGAGCTGAGCGATAATTTTTGTTTTTACAATAAAAACTACGATACGTTTACCGGTTTTCCGGAATGGGCCAAAGAAACTCTTAACACGCATCGCAGCGACCGTCGTGAATTTATCTATTCATCGGAAGAACTCGAAACTGGCCTAACGCATGATGAAATCTGGAACGCCGCGCAAATGGAAATGGTCAAGAAAGGAAAAATGCATGGCTACATGCGCATGTACTGGGCCAAAAAAATTCTCGAATGGACAAAAAATCCGGAAGAGGCTATGAAAATGGCAATTTACCTCAATGATACCTACGAACTTGATGGTCGCGACCCGAATGGCTACACAGGAATCGCTTGGAGTATTGGCGGAGTGCATGACCGACCCTGGTTTAACAAGCCAATATTTGGCATGGTGCGCTACATGAACGCCAACGGGATAAGTAAAAAATTCGACACCCAAAAATATATTGCGCAAATAAAAAATTTACCGTAATTTTTAAAAATCATTGGGCAGGATTATCCGGAGAGAGAACAATTATTTTTAATGAGAAAAAATAAATTCTCAAAAGTTCGTGATAACAAGCTATTCGTAAGGACTGTACCGAATACCGGCTCTTGCAAAGTAATGAGTGCGATATTATTGTCCCACAAGAGTATATCAGTCGGCATATCCTGAAAATTTTTTGGTAAAAACCGAACATCATAAAATACTTTTAAAAAAGCTTGTGAATCTTTGGCAACAAGTTTTGAAGAAGTGCTTACAATATCATGAAAGATGATTCCGCGTTTTTTTATTTCTAAAAAATATTTCTCTAAAAATCCCGGCACCAATAATTCGATTTGATTGGTTGAACCGATAGCTAAAATCTGTTTTGATCGAAGCGATTCCCAATAAATCTCTTTTATTTCTTCCACCCCTTCATAAAACTTAATTTTTGGCTTGTTTTTTTGCACCGTATAGAGCGAACGTAAATCCGGTAAAATTTCTTGTACCAGGTCTTTTTTGCGTTCGAGCGACTGCAAAAGGGCCGACGGATCCCGCGGCATATACCCTTTTCTCTTACCCATAGCTTGCTCTTTGATAAGCTCCTTATTTTTGAGCTCTGACAAGACATTATAACAATTGGTCCGAGCTATTTTCGTACCCCGGGCAATTTGTGGCGGCGTACACACCCCATTTTCGAGAAGATACAAATACACAGCAATTTCCGATTGGTTTAACCCTAAAGATCTCAATTGAGTGGATAAGTTCATAGAATACTATATTATGTCAAAAATAAATATATCATTATTTTGTTTATTTGTAAATATTTATAAATTAAAATATCTAAATAAGATATGTCTATTATTGACTTTTGAGCAGTTTTCCCTTATACTTAACTGTTTGAAACGCCCATAAACAAATTTATTATTAAACAAAATATATGACAGAGTCAGGATTTAACCCTAATAGTAATGCAAAAATAAACCTTGAGGTTCCAAAAAACAATGACCATTTAACCTGGCCGCTAAGCTATACCGAAGCATGCGAAGCCATCTCTGGAATAATCCCGATAGAAACACTGTCGCCGCAAGAACAACAAGAAATTGCTCATGCCTTGTCCGGGACAAGAATTTTATCCGCAGAAGAATACTTGATCTTGTTTAATAAACTTGATCACTTTATTGCTCCGCGCAAAGTTGAAACACCATCACGAACAACCATTTTAAAAGAAAAAATTTTAAAATCTCTCCTTGCGATCGGTATAAAAAGTTTTACTTCTTCTTTAACCCAAATAACCCCAGATTCAATCAATAAACTTCTTTCTAACCCAAACCTAGCATGGGTAAAAGAGAGATACAAAGAGACAACGGCTTATGATTACCTTATTAACGACTGTCCAGTCAGAACCTGGGTATTATTACTTGCAAGTAAAACAATTTTTGATCAGTGTCTACGCTGGCCAGCCAGATTAATGGCAGAAGAAATTGGTCCAGCCATTATGCATCAAGTAGCTTTCCCCTTTGCCAAAAAATGTCAAGAATTTTTACCATCGTCCGAACCGCTTTCAGAAAACTCTACTGTAAAGGAGGTGGCTCACTGGATAGCAATTTATAAACTGCAAATCTTAAGAAAAGAAGACCCAACAAATCCACAACTCAAAAAATCACACTGTGAAATTGCAAAAGGGATTCTCGCTGGGATATTAACATAAAGTTCTTTATTTCCACTTTATCCAATGCCCAACCAATAAGTTATTTAAGTTAAATTTTTTAAAAATAATGTCTTATGAAAAAAAATTATCAAACTATTTTAGGAGCAGCTGTCATCTTGGCATTTGTCGGAGTGGGAACAATGTTTTTTTATCGTCACCAGCCAATCAGCACAACCGTGCTGCCAAAATTTAAAATTGCCTTTGTTACCTGGCCCGGCTATGCACCATTATACCTGGCCCAAGATAAAGGGTACTTTGCCGAAGAAGGAGTAAAAGTGGAATTAACCCCCGTTGAAGACGTAGCCCAGCGCAAAGTTGCATTGCAAAAAGGTGATTTGCAAGCATTGGGTGATACGGTGGATTCACTGGTATTAGCCCGAGACGAAAAAGTGCCAGGAGTCGGTGTGTTACAGCTCGATGTTTCTAATGGAGCGGATGGAATTTTGGCCACGGATGATATTAAGACGGTGGCTGATTTAAAAGGCAAAAAAATTGCTGTTCAAAAGAACTTTGTGAGCGAGTCACTTCTTAACTATTTGTTACAAAAAAACGGTTTGGCGCCAAACGATGTCGAAACAGTTGATACCGAAGCCGGGGCAGCCGGAGCCGCGTTTGTGGCGGGGCAAGTGAAGGTGGCGGTAACATATGAACCCTGGTTATCCAAGGCCAAAGAACGATCCGGAGGACATTTATTAGTTAGCAGCAAAGATGCTCCGGGAGTAATAGTAGATATTTTAACCGTAAACGAATCCTACCTGCACGATCACCCGGAGGTAGTACAAAAAGTAATGCGTGCCTGGTTTAAAGCTCTAACATTTTGGCAAACGAATCCTACCGAAGCCAACCAGCTTATGGCTGCTCATTATAATATGAAAACCGAAGAATTTGCTGAACTCGTGAGCGGGCTATCATGGCCAACCTATCAAGACAACGTTGGTTATTTTAATGCCGTAAATGGCCAGGCGCGCGTGTATGAAGTGGCTGATACATTTGCTGATGTGTTTCTAAAAACCGGTCAGATTAAAGCCAAGCCAAATATGACCGCAGCACTGAATGGTGCGTTTCTCATAACATTATATGGTAAAAAGTAAGATTGAATACGTAGCACTAGCCGGTAGTTCTTTTGTAATGGTTTTGGTGCTGTGGTGGCTCGTAACGAGCTTGGGATTCATAAAAGAATTTTTTTTACCGCCACCACAACAGGTACTAAAAGCACTCGTTTTCTTAGTTCAAGAAGGAGGCTTCTTACAAGATGTGGTGGCCAGCCTGCTTCGAATTGGCCTGGGTTTCGTGGCAGCGGCAGCATGCGCCATTCCACTCGGTCTCCTTATAGGTACTCATCGTCGCTTAGAAGCTTTGTTTGAACCATTCATTGATGCTGTTCGTTATACCCCAATTCCAGCTTACATTCCACTCTTTATCCTCTGGTTTGGCATCGGCGAATTTGAAAAAATATTCGTCATTTTTAACGGAGTTTTCTTTCAACTGGTCTTGCTGGTAGCCAACACTGCCCTGGCTACGCCACGACCGCTCATTGAGTCAGCCCAAACTTTGGGAGCAACACGCCGGCAAATACTCCGCCGAGTGGTGTTTCCGTTGGCGCAGCCGCGCATTGTAGACGACCTTCGGATTTCTCTCGGGTGGGCCTGGGCCGGCCTCATGATCGCCGAGATGGTTGGTTCCACTCTCGGAATTGGGCATGTGATTATTCAATCACAACGCCTTTTGCAAACCGCCAATGTGATAGCCGCCATCTTAGTAGTAGGTGCTCTTGGACTTTTAAGTGATTATCTTTTGAAGTATGGGCATAAAAAATGGTTTCCGTGGAACCAATAATCTCTACTGCGCGTATTCCCGACCAGGGACTGATTCATTAATTGTTTCATCACACTTGCACAAAACCCGTTTCCCATTCAGAACCTAACTATGCTTTCCTTATCTCATATCTACAAAATTTACCCTTCTCCATCTGGCAGCTCGCTTGAAGTGGTACGTGATACTTCTTTACAGATTCCTCCGCAAAAATTTATCGCGTTTGTTGGTCCGAGTGGGTGCGGTAAAACAACACTGCTGCGGCTCATCGCAGGATTGGAACAACCTACAGCAGGTAGCATTGTCTTTAACAAGCAAGAAGTAACCGCTCCTTCAACTCACTCGGGAATGGTATTTCAAGATTCTGCCCTGTATCCATGGTTAACCATAGCGGAAAATATTGCTTTTGGACCGCGCCTGCGGGGTTTTTCTGAAGAAAAAATTGAAGAAATCGTGACGCGATATCTAAAGTCGACGGGTTTGCAAGAATTTAAAAATAATTTTGCTCAAACCATTTCTGGTGGCATGCGGCAGCGAGTCGCGGTAGCACGAACCCTGGCGAATAATCCAGAGCTTGTTTTAATGGATGAACCATTTGGAGCACTCGATAGTCAGACGCGGTCAAAATTACAAGATTTTTTAGCGGATATCTGGTAGGTAGAGAAAAAAACGATTGTGTTTGTAACTCATGATGTAAAAGAGGCGTTGTTTTTAGCCGACACCATCTACTTATTTTCGCCTCGTCCAGCCCAGATAAAAAAAGTTTTCACCGTGCCTTTCGCTCGTCCTCGCCGACACGAACTCAAGTTTAACCAGGAATTTTTTGAACTCGAAAGAGAGATAACTCAAGAATTAGAGTGTTTAATATAATTTTTCTCTGAGCACACCACATAAAACTCGAAATGTCTTGGCCAGTGTCATATTGGTAAAAACGGTACAAAAAATTGGTTCTGAAAAATCAATCAGGGTAATATTATTATTTCAACATTAAAAGCCATCTCAAACACACGAAAAATGATGGGTCTGAAAACATATTTTGAAAACTCTTGCCTGATATTTGATTCCAATATAAAAAAAGATTTAAACAGCTGATTATAAAATTTTATCTTTATTTTTTTAAAAAATTTTTCAACATTTTAATTGAATGAAAAAATATTTTTTCATTCAACTGTGTATAAGTATTAAAAAAATCCCTTCTTTTATTTTTTGAAATAAACTATAATGTCCTTAGGTCGAAATATTTTTTATATCAATACTTGTCATATAAAAAATATTTCTCAAACAACTTCTTACATTTTAATACGAGAGGAGGTGCACAATATGGAAAGCAAAAAATCTTCTACTAAAAAAGTAGCTGCTAAAAAACCTGTTGCGAAAAAAAAGGTGGCTGCTAAAAAAGCCGCTCCAAAAAAAGTAGCTGCTAAAAAACCAGCGAAAAAATCTCCAGCGAAAAAGAAATAAATTTCTTTTAAAAAATCCTCTTAATATTAAGAGGATTTTTTTATTGATTACCCCTGACATGCATTAAAATCAGATACCAAACCCAAACTGTTGACGCTTGTCTCGAATATTTTCTGGCAAAGTATAAATAGTCCCGAAAACACCATCGTATCCACCACTCGCTTCCACTTTCCCCTGCCGCATATTGCTTATACCCAGCCAAATATCCGCGTAATGTACGGCGGTTGTTATTTTTTCCGCACTGGCTTCGAGTAAAATAAAAAATTCGCTGCCGATGGCTTCAATCATATGCTCGTATTCCATTTGAACTTTCTTAGAAGTCGGTTTGACTTTAAGCACTTCGGCGATAATTTCTTTGAGAGGGACAATATACTGATGCGGCACAAAACTTTTCCCTATTTCATTTTCGGTCCTGTCGGCCAATGCTTCCACTCGGCTCATAACACCAATGGTTAATTTTTTTCTGCACTTAGGACAGAAATCATTATTTTTTTTGGATGCCAGTGGCTCCACCACTACTCCGCAAACCGCATGCCCATCCAGATGATATTTGCCCTCTTCGGGATAAAATTCAATGGTCGATACAAACTCCTGGGGATTTTTATTTTTAATAATAGAAAAAATTTTATCGTAAGTAATTTCCTCTTCACCGGTAAACTGCAAAATATTTGCTTCTCGGCCGAGCTTTTCCAGGCTATGTGCATCAGAATTAGAGATAAGGGCAATGGTATCAAGCTGAGTGAGACGATGATTCATGGGTGGATCGCTCGAAAGTCCAGTTTCGATGGCAAAAATATATTTGGTCATGTCTTCAAAACATTCGCTTATTGAATCATAGCCGGATTTGGACCCCAAGATGCCAAACCATGGCGTCCAGGCGTGTGCCGGAATCATATAAAAACGCTCGTCGATACTTAGCATGATCCTCAGAATTTCTTGTGGCGACAAACCCATGATAGGACGACCATCAGAGCGAATATTGACCCCGCGTTTTTCAAGCTCGGCATTAAACTTCTTCACGCACTCTAAACTCGGTGCAAACAAAAGCAAATGAATGCGCCGCACTTTACCTGCATGTTTATAAATACAAGCCACTTCTGTGCCCAAAATGAACCGGGTAGAGCTGTTGTGATCTTTGAGTTTATACAACCCCGGATTTTCTTCTACTAAATAATTTTCTAAGTGCTCAAACCACTTAGGATGAGTAAAATCACCCGTGCTAACGATCTGTATCCCCTTTTTCTCACAGGCTTTGGCAATATTGGGGAGTTCCAAACTTTTAGAACAAGCGCGAGAGTATTTGGAATGGATATGAAGATCAATAATTTGCTTAAGCATAATAAAAAAATAACAAACAATGAGTTGCCCGCGCCTAAACCCCTCTTTGGTAAGGAGGGGACATTTTTATACCCCCTACAATTATTTGATTGCTTGAGCGACTAATTTGCTTACATTCTTATCCAAAACATCCGGCAAAATATTTTCTGAATTCAGATTTGTAACAGCATCAGCAAGCGCTCGAGCCACGCTTAGTTTCATAGCTACAGTAAACTTCTTTATACGTTTATCGAGAAGGCCGCGAAAGATCCCCGGGAAAGCAAGGGCATTATTCACCTGATTCGCAAAATCACTGCGACCGGTGGCAACAACGGCGGCTCCAGCGGCTTTGGCAATACCCGGCATAACTTCGGGGGTTGGATTTGCCAGCGCAAAAATAATAGCTTGGGTATTCATACTTTGGATCATTTCACCGGTCACAATATTGGGCTTACTTACCCCAATGAAGACATCGGCATTTTTCATAGCTTCTTTGAGTCCACCGGTTATTTTTTCGCAGTTCGTTATTTTAGCAAATTCGTCTTTTACACCACCGAGATTATCCCGACCAGCATAAATTAGACCTTTAGAATCAACCAGGCGCATATTTTTTACCCCAGCTGCCAAAAGAAGTTTGGCTGTAGCAGCTCCAGCTGAGCCTACACCATTAATAACAACCATAATTTCTTCCAGTTTTTTGTCGACAACTTTAAGAGCGTTGTAGAGCCCGGCGAGTATCACGACTGCAGTTCCATGCTGATCATCATGGAAGACGGGGATATCTAAAAGTTCAGCCAACCGGTCTTCAATTTCAAAACAACGTGGCGCGGAAATATCTTCCAAGTGAATACCGCCAAACATGGGAGAAATATTTTGCACGATTTTAATTATTTCTTCGGTATCCTGAGTTTTTATGGCGATCGGCACTGCGTCGATATCAGCAAGTTCTTTGTAGAGCACGCATTTCCCTTCCATCACCGGCAAACTCGCTTCCGGACCAATATTGCCAAGACCAAGTACCGCGCTACCATCGGTAACAACGGCTACTAAATTATGCTTGCGTGTAAGTTCATAAACACTTTCAGGATTTCGCACAATTTCTTCACAGGCTTTAGCGACGCCGGGCGTGTAGGCTAAACCCAACTCTTCCTTGGAAGTAATTTTAGCGCGCGAAATGACTTCAATTTTCCCTCCTAATTTTTTGTGATATTCGATAGGATCCATATAATACAATAAAAATTAATCAATTTGCTAATGGTTCGATTTTAACGCGAACGATTTTTAAAAGATGAGTTGATAATTTAATATTTATCCACATATTTATACACTCTGTGGATAAAAATAACTCCAGACTAATTTTTCAAGACAACCGGAATTCCTAGTCTCTGTGCCGCTTCTTGTGCCTTCACAGCTTCTTCCTCACGAAGTTGCGCCAAACGACTCGTGAGCACCCCACTCATTGCCTGTTCCCCGATACTCCTAATAAATTCTTCGACCATACCAGCAATTTCAAGGTTGGTAAGTTCAATGATGCCTAACGGATGTTTTTCCCCATCTAGGACATACACTTTTTCTCGACTTTGAAATATCCTTACCAATTGTTGTTCAAAAAGTTCACTCTCTAAATAATCCCCCAGATTATCAAAAATAAACTCCTGTTCTTCTTGGGGAAGTCGAGAAAAATATCTGCACACTTGGGCTACAAAAGGATTATAATCATCCTGTTCAGGATGGGATTCAGCCATGGAAAGAAAATACCCTTTAATATCAAAATTTTCTTCCTCCAGGCCAGCAGCCGGTCTTTCTTTCATAAGAAATACTCATTTAAATAATCTTCCAAAATAAAGCCATCAGTAACCAGCTTTTTTTTCTCTTCTTTCGTTGGTAACAAAAATTCTAATTGTATGGCTCGAAGCGCAATGGATTTATCGCAGAGCGGTTTCTTCGCGCCGTATTTTACATCCCCCACAATAGGGTGGCCGATATGCGCAAGCTGCGTTCGAATTTGGTGCGGTCGACCGGTTTTAAGTTCTATTTCAAGAAGTGAACTTTTATCGTTTGACTGAATAACTTTATACACCAGCTCAGCGCGTTTGGAATCGCGCACTTCTTGGTCAAAAACCGTGACAAAATTTCTTTCTTCGTCTTTTTTGAGATAATGAACTAAGGTTTGAGCAGGAATTTTAGGACTACCTTCTACTACGGCTTGGTATATCTTTTTAATACTATGAACACGAAATTGTTCCGAGAGCCGACTGGCACCTTTGCTGGTTTTGGCAAACAAGACTATACCCGATACCGGCCGATCGAGACGATGCAAGAGTCCCAAAAAAACATTGCCGGTTTTTTCGTATTTTTCTTTCAGATACACTTTTATTTCGTCCATGAGGGAAGTGTCGCCGGTTTCATCGCCCTGTACTAAAATTCCAGCCGGTTTGTATACGGCAATAAGATGGTTATCTTCGTAGAGAACTTTTAACATACAATACAAAAATGAGCACAATCCCCGTTTGGGTAAAAAGCTCAACGAACAGGCATGACTGAAGGGGAGATGGAAACCGAAGGACTTGTGCTCATACTATGAGTTGCGAATAAACCAAGCCCAAAGAAAGCAAGAACTACCAATACCAGCAACGCGGCGCCTAAACCCATCAATATTTTACTATCAAAAACATACCCTGCCCCAATAACAAAGACGAGAACTACTACAATAAGCAATAACATTATCATATGATCTATTTTTCTAAAATTTTTCTTATAAGTGGAATAAAAATACTATCCGGTAAAATTTTGCGAAGCACAAGAAGTGCTGGTGCATTGCCCCCGACGCTGTAGCGCAGCTTACTCCTATTATCAGTCGCAGCTCGATAAATGGTTTGTGCTACGACTTCTGGACCACTACCATTGGCGCCAAAGCTGTGCAGGGTGTTGAGGATGCGATTTTGGTAAGAATCGTAAACACCAACATTCTCTTTGCCAAAAACTTCTTGGGAACGACTGTAAAAATCGGTTTTTATTGCGCCAGGTTCAATGAGTTTTACGCGAATACCAAATTGTCTGAGCTCAAACTGGAGGGATTCAGAAAAACCTTCAACCGCCCATTTGGTAGCATGGTAAATACTGTAGAGCGGAAATGTGAGTCGCCCCCCAACTGAGGAAATGTTAATAACCGTACCGGATTTCTGATCACGAAAATGGGGTAAAAAACTCCGAGTTACGTTCATAAGACCAAACACGTTCACATCAAACTGCTTTTGAACCTGTTCGCTATTCGAGAGTTCAAATGCCCCCACCGCGCCATAGCCCGCATTATTTAAGAGTACATCAATAGTTTTAAATTTTTTAATAACTTGCTCTGTGACTGAAGCGATACTTTCCAAGCTCGTCACGTCAAGCGCTAAACACGTTACATTGGGAAGTTTAGCGAGTTCAATTTCTTTTTCCGGTGTGCGCATGGTCGCAACAACCTGCCAGCCACGCTTTTGAAACAATAGAGCGGCCGCTTTACCTATGCCGGAAGAAGCGCCGGTAATAAAAATAGTTTTGAGCATATATAACAATATTAAGCTATTCTAACAGGAAAACCTAAAAAAGCAACGCCCAGCGAGTACCAGGCGTTCTTTATCATAATTCATTCATCAATTTTTCATCATTACCACGTTTTTTCTTTTATCCTGCAGATTTCGGTGGTTTAACACTTTGCGCCCAAGGAATACTTTTAGCTCGACCACAAAAGAAAGCTACAACCTATAACGCCATTATTTTTTTAACGGCTGGGCGAGCTTTTATTTTCTCAGCCCATGTGAGAATATTGGCAAAACTAGAGAAGTCGTACTGCATGCTCATCGCCAAATTTATGATCGTTCCCAAGCTGATATCTGCGAGCGTAAAGGCATTTCCTACCATATAGTCTTTGCCGGCCAAATGATTGTTTAATATAGCAAGAAAAGGCATAACATCGGTTTTGGCTTTTTCCACACCTTCAGCTGTGCCGCTATTAAACATCGCAAAGTACATAATGGTTTCAAAATACTTTTGCACATGGTTTAAACCCCAAAAAGTCCATTGGTTTACCAAAGCACGTTCTTCAAGAGTTTTTCCCAACAATTCTGGCTGGTGTTTTTCGGCTAGATATTGGTTAATGGCATACGACTCAAACAAAACAAAATCATCATCAACCAATGTTGGCACTTTACCATTTGGATTGAGTTTGAGGTAACTTTCAGATTTGTGTTCTTTTTCCTTCATGTTTAAATCTACCATTTCGTAAGGAACACCCAACTCTTCAAGAAGCCAGATATTACGACCAGCACTGCTGCGCATGGAACCATAAATTTTAAGCATATATACGTACTTTACTGATTTAAATCCTCCCAATTATTACTATACCTTATTTTTTCATTCTCAACTACCCTTTTCAGCACAATTTCATTCCCATCAATAATCTGCAGCTTGGTAAAGCAGTTCGCGACCAGTCCTGCCAATACGATTTTTATTCATTTTTCCGCCAAGATACGCCAGATACAACTGATTTGACATACAATTTTATTCCTCACCCACAGCCACCATTTGCCCCATATCATCAAACAAAGCAGGAAAATAAAACGGCTGATCATTTTTTTTCACAAACAAAGATGCGTCTTCTGATAGATACATTTGCACACCTTTGTTGTCTACAAGATCATTGATCTGTTTGATTAAACCCGACCTATCTTTGGGCAAACCATTGTCCGGAAGCAAACTTGTTCTCTGTAAAGCAGCTAAACCTCCTAAATTCAACAAATCGTAAATTTCTTTTATTACTTTTAACCGTATTCTCTGCGGATGGATATGAAAGAGGGATTGGTTGGCCACTATACAATCAAACTTCCTATCACCGTGCCTACGAAGTACCCGCTTAAGAGTTCTGGCATCACCTATTATATAATCTATACCAGCCCGCTCTAATTCTTCACATATGTTTGCATATTTCTCAAAATACTGACCATCCTCATCCGGCAATCCTCGAGCATCGCCTATGGTTAACCCTACTAAATCCAAGTGGCCGGACAATGTTTCTTTGTCATATTTTTCGGAAAGTTTATAAAAAACATCCAACAAAAAATGGGCACGACCACATCCTACATCCAGCAAGCGATATTTACTTCCATCGTTTTTAGCCACAACTTCTGCCAGGCCTTCTTCGATTGTTTGAAATAAACCTTTATTTTCTCGTTGACACCGCTCATTAAACACCGGTGGAAAATGGAGCGCGCGAGCATATTGGTCCAACCCTCGATCTGTCGTATATTGCTGCATAAAAACCCCGGCATTCTCCTGCGCACGATCATTACCGATTGCCATCATCCTTTGGTAATAACTCTTTAATTCAGCCAACCTCATATTAAATTGGTAGAATAAGCTAACCACCGGGCAAAAATTCCGGCTGGGAGCAGTCGCCCGCTCTCGGATTCTTCAATTGTTAATTCGCCAATTTCTACACTGCCACCATATTTTTTGGTAATTTCCCGGAGATTATTTTGGTAAGCAATGGCCGAGTAACCCGAGGCATACCCATTGATAAGAAAAAATAACGGATTATCACTCAGTATACTTTGGCACATTTCTAAAAACGGGAGAAAATGCTCCTCTATTTTCCACATCTCGCCATTAGGCCCGTGGCCAAAGGCGGGCGGATCCATAATAATACCATCGTATTTTTTGCCGCGTTTCACTTCACGTTTTACAAAAAGCGCAGCATCGTCAAGAATCCAACGGACCGGCTTATCTTTTAAACCCGAGAGTTCAGCATTTTCGCGCGCCCAGGTAATTGCGGTTTTTGAACCATCAACATGCACCACTTCAGCGCCAGCTTGGGCCGCGGCGAGCGTAGCGCCACCAGTATAGCCAAAAAGATTAAGAACGGAAATTGGCCGCTTGGCCTGAGAAATTTTTTCTTGGAGCCATGTCCAATTGCTGGCTTGCTCCGGAAAAAGTCCAGTGTGTTTAAAAGATGTCGGCTTAATCCAAAATTTAAGACCAGAGAGTTCTGTCGGCCATTTTTCGGGAATATTTTTTTTGAATTTCCAACCGGCATTTTTGGTTTCACGGGTGAAAACAGCATCGGCATTTTTCCATGCTTCCGGTTTTAGTTTCGCCCACAATGCCTGCGGATCGGGTCGTGAAACTATAACTTGGCCATAACGCTCGAGCTTTTCGCCATCCCCACTGTCGAAAAGTTCATACCCCTTACCAGCTTGGGTAGTTACAATTGAATATTGCATACATTAAATACTCATACCTAAAACCACTAAATCTTTCACCAGCCGATCTATCTTCCCTCTTTCATAGATTACCGCCTTAACCCCCAAATCTTCAGCCACTCGAGCAGCCTCTTCATTATCGTCAATATACACAATTTCTTCCGGCAAACAACCGGCCACGGTAATCATTTTTTGCACAAATTCTTTTTCCGGCTTCGTATACCCACAGTCAAAACTAAAAACTTCTTTATCAAAAATTCTCCGAATATCATATTTTTGATCAAGATAATCAACTCGAGTTCTCATATTGCCGGAAAAAGCAATAATTTGATAATTTGTCTTCAGACGTTGTATGAGTTCAAAAATATCTTTATCCAGGCGAAAATCTTCATAGTATTTTTTACGGACAATTTGCACATCATATTCAGTGGGTAGCTGGCTTTTCACCCATTCCCAAAATACTTCGTCGGAAATTTTTCCGGTGTGCGCTGATTTCTTCATTTCGTTTCGAGTCAAAAGGCTTTGGATAAGCTTCGGGTTATAACCATATTCTTTTTCCAAAACCTCATAAACTGACCGACCATTGGAAAATAACACTCCCCCATAATCGACGGCGATGACTTTAACAGCATTCATATTATTTTTTACTAAAAAAGTTTTATCATACGCAACTCAGGCATAGTTTTACCCGATGGTAATTTAGCGAGTTCTTCAGCCGGGGTTGAATCGCCAGTAAAGTGAAAACCGAGTGATGTATAAAAACGAATAGCATTTTGGTTATAAGTTACCACATCGAGCACGATTTCTTTTTCATTTCCCAGCCAATCAAGAGCACAATGCATCAATTTTTTCCCTAAACCTCGACCTTGATACTCCGATAAAACGTACAGAGCATTTATTTTGTGGTTTTTTAAATTTTTTTCAGCTTGGCAAAAACCTACCACTTTCTCCAATTCATTTTTAACGACCCAAACATGGTATCCGTCAGACTCTTCTGTTAATTTCTTTTTTAGCCAATCTGTTCTTTTGGTGCTAAAAAAATCTTTTTCCAAAATATCTGCCGCAGTAATTCCCAATTCTTCGTTTGGATAGGTGCTAAGCCAGACCGCGCGATGTACGTTAGCAATGGGTAAAATATCCTCTAATGTTGCGAAAGTGATTGTTAGGTTGTCTGAAGTATACATACTACAAATATGTTTTTTAAGAAAATCTTACCATGCGTAGTTCAGGTATAGTTTTGCCTGATGGTAATTTGACGAGTTCTTCGATCGGGGTTGACTCCCTAGTAAACTGGAACCCTAATGACTTATAAAAACAAATGGCATTTTCATTATATTTCGCCACATCCAGTATCACTTGTTTTTTCGAACCTAGCCAATTAAGGGCCTCACCCATTAACTTTTTTCCCAAACCTTTACCTTGATAATTTTGCAAAACACCTAAAGCATTTATTTTATAATTTTTGACGTCTTTGTTTGCGAGACAATACCCCACCACTTCCCCAGCCGTATCTTTTGCCACCCAAAACCGATACTCTTCCCGATCTTCGGTTAATCTTTTTTTGAGTCTTTCTATTTTATCCAGACTCATAAAATCTCTCTGCACAATGTCTTCGACAGAAATGCTATATTCCTCACTTGGATACGTCGTTAGCCAAACCGCACGTTGAACGCGCAAGATACCCAGTGCATCTGCCTCAGTTGCCGTCTCAATACTTACTTCGACTACATTTTTTTCATCTTTCATACAAACAAGCTTCAAGGTACAGGTAGAAAAATACATTATTCTCGTCTACCAACTTCCACTCGCCCCACCCCCACCCGACCTTCCCCCACCAAAACTACTGCTTGAGCCGGAGCCACTCGAACTGCGGGGTCCACTTCCCCACGAATCATCATCTCGGCTTGAACCGGCACGAGATCGTACATTTCGAGTGAAATAGAAAAAAATCGAAAAAACTACCAACACCGCAAAACCTAGCCAGAATGACCCGGATATGGCCGCCATGGTTAAACCACCTAATATGCCGACAATCAGTCCTTGTAACCAACGAATGTTTTTTCGTACCAGAACCACAAAAATCACCATGCCAGCAAACCAGGTAGAAATAAGGTTGTCCTTAAAAAAAGTCAAGAATTTTTCTAACCCACTCAGATTGTGGATAGGTGGAGTATCATTGGCAGAAGAGTTACCGGTTTGCACCTGCTCTATCACCGCGGTTATCCCAGCTTCCACCCCGCCATAAAAATCACCTTTTTTAAAAGCCGGGATAATAAGTTTTTGAATTACCTGGTTACTAAAAGCATCTGTCACCACTGGCTCAAGCCCATACCCTACCTCAATCCGTACCTTGCGGTCATCATTGGCCACGAGGAGTAAAATTCCATTATCCTGACTTTTTTTTTCAATTCCCCAGCCGTTAAAAACGCGTAGCGCATATTCCTCAACCGTAAGCCCATCCAAACTATTCACCACTACCACAGAGAATTCATTGCCGGTTTGAGCTTTAAAATCATCCAGTTTTTTCGCTAACACTTTATCCTGCTCGGGAAAAAAGATGTTCGCAAAATCATTATAAAGATTTTTGGAAATAGCGCTCTCGGGAGCAATGTATGCCTGAACCGAAACTGGAACCACTATGAGCACTGCTAAAAATGCTATTACTGCTTTCCACTTCATATTTTAAAAAACAATTTTCGGTGCAGTTTCGGTTCCGGTCGCGGCTTGAAAATAATTATGCTCTTTAAATCCGCTTATCTTGGCTATCACACTGCTTGGAAAACGCTTTATTTTGATATTATAATTTTGCACCACGTCATTATAACGTTTCCGTTCAACGCTTATGCGATTTTCCGTACCTTCCATTTGTGCCATTAAAGTTTGTACATTTTCATTGGATTTGAGCTGAGGATAATTTTCAGTTATCACCAATAAGCGCGCCAAAGCACCATCCACCTCGCTAGCTGCACTAGCCTTATCATCCGGAGTAGCTGCGCCGGCATAGTGCGATCTCGCTTCGGCCAGCTTATTAAATACGGCCTGCTCCTGCTTCATCACCCCTTTTACAGATTCCACTAAATTTGGGATAAGATCAAAACGACGCTGATATTGTGTTTGCACCTGTGCCCATTGATTGTTTATAGGTTCTTCCAAAGTAACAAAATTATTATAAACCACAAAACTATAAATAACCCCAATGGTTAAGATACCCAAAATAACGAGACCGAATTTTTTCATATATTAAATTTAAAATTATAATGAAATATTTCTTTGGGCTGGGCCAATATACTCTTCTTCAGTTTCTTCAAGCCGACGCAACCCTTCACCACTCATCATCTCTTCATAAACCTGAGCCACCAAGCCTGGCGTTCGGCCAATCATAAAAAAGCCTGTCATCATACGCCAATTAAACCCCATGTCCGATAAGATAGCTGCGTTGACTCCATCCATATTAAGCGGTAGAACCTTACTGGATATTTTATTAAGTTCTTCACCAACCGCGAGAGCAAAATGGCAATACTTACCAAATAACCCAGTCTCTTTTGCAATCGCGAGCAATGTATCTGCACGCTTATCATGTGTAAAAATTCTATGACCAAAACCCGGAACCCGAATCTTTTCCATCTTCAATCTTTCAACCAGTTGTTTAAGCCCAGGCTGGTCCAACTCGATATGTTCTTGAAAAAATTGTCCTGCACTTTCAAGTGCTCCGCCATGGCGATCCCCACCCAAACCCAATAAACCGGCGACAACCGAGGTGTGCATTTTGTTACCCAGAGAATTGACCATACGAGCCGCTACCGTTGAACCAATCCTCACCCCATGATCAATCATCATACCGAGCATAGCGTTGAGCATCCGTGTCTGCGCTGCTGTAGGCAATTCACCCGACAAAATCAAAAAAATGATTTCGACAAAACTTTTCTTCATGACCAGTTCCTGCAAATCATACCCTCGAATAATTTCATGATTTTGATTTACCTGACTAATAGCGGTTTTCCATTGCATAGACATTAAGATAAGATAGCTATACTCTATAGAAAAAAATCGTTTTATACAAGATTAACGCACAATAATTGACCCGGCGTCAATTTTTAGCTATGCTAGGCTGGTTGTTTTTAAAACTACCTATATGTTTATAACCGTTATTAACGATTGCCGCGATGCCAATGCCATGGGACGCCAGCTCTCACGCCTCGAAAATCTATTTCGGGCAGCCGCAACACCCCTTGGAGTCGCCAACGATATTGAAGCGGCGGGCAACCTCATAGATATCTTGGACGCCACCGAAGGCGAACACGGTGTAGTTTTGGTAAACGTAGCACCACGCCATGGTACAGCGAAAAAATGGCCAAATGGCACACCTTTTGCTTATTTTAAAGTAAAACGGACACTGGTGGTGGCCTCGGTTGATGGCTATACGTTGTCGCTGGCCAAAAAACTTGGACTTATCAAAGACCTACGCGTGCTTGATCTGCCGACTACCCTCGACTACATGGTAAACAACAATCTTTTCCCCAAAGAAACAGCCGACCGACTCTACACCACACAGTTTCGCAGCTTTGAATTTACACCGCGCGTGGCGAAATGGCTCTACGATGGTATCGAACTCCCGTCCGAACCTTACCCGCTTGAAAATATCCCGGATTGCCCGGCAGCAGTGTGGTGGATCGATAACTTTGGCAATTGCAAAACCACAATTTTTGCCAATGAAATAAACGAAAAACACGGCGAACAAATTACGGCTACCGTGGGAGATTTTACTCACTATGCCCGCCTGAAAGATGTCCCCAACAAAACCGCGGCGCTCATTACGGGCAGCTCCGGCTATGAAGACAAACGATTTATTGAACTGGTTATTCAAGGGGCTAGCGCAGCTGGGGAGTTTAAACTTAAAACCGGAGATACGATCTTTAGCCAAGAAAATATCGCGAACGCTTGGTATAACACTGACAGTAAATAAACACTCCAAACTCCATTAAAACTCTACCAATTTAACCAATTAAAAATCCAGGCTATCAACCTGGATTTTTAATATTCTATCTTTCATCTAACGTTTTGTAACAAAAAAATAAAAGTGGATTTTCAGCCGCCACACTTTTGTACCCTAAATCCTCGATAAGAATTTGTAATTAACTCTTACCGAGGAATACTCTTAAAACATGCGATATCATCAAACTGTGAAGTGCGTTGAGTATTGTTTCCATTTATATCACAAAAACGAGTTAACGTAACGGCATTTTGCGGATGAAACGGAAAACTATCATGCGGTTTTTCTTCAGAAGCACCCACAGGAATTAATATAACAAATAATATTTCGTGAGCATAAGCTGCTCGAGAAATTTTCCAAAGCCCCGTATGACCTTCAAAATTATCCCACTGAGCTCTTGAAAGGTTCATTATCGCCCCCTCAATTTTTCCCACCTCACCGATACTAAGGCCATATTTAGACCTAAGCAATTGTTCGCCAGCGCTTTGCTCTGGCGAAAGTTCTGAAACGCCGGGTATCTCACAACGAACCAATAGCTGATTTAATTCGCTTAATCCCATAAAAACTGAATCAATTAAATAAAAGGCTTTATCAACTCCACCAAATCCTCGTATCGCTTGGCAACCATCACACCCACGGCTTGCAAAGCTTTCTCTTTTTCGGCTGCACTTTGACCCCGACCTACAATTGCCCCCGCATGCCCAATATTCATTCCTTCGGGAAGGGTAGTAGCAAATTTGCCGCCAATATAGATCGCGAGCGGTTTGGTAAATGCTTTGTTTTGTAGCGCCTCGACTATTTCAAATTCATAGCTGCCACCATGCTCACCAAAAATAATTACCGCTTTAGTTGCCTCGTCTTTTTCGAACATTCGCAAGAGGTCGGCGTACGTGGTACCCATGAGCAAATCGCCACCCACATGCACAGCCGCGCTTTGGCCAAACCCCGCCTGGCGAACTTGCCACGATAATTCATTCGTCATGCCGCCCGAGCGGGAAATAACTCCAATACTCCCCGGAGAAAAAATTTCGTTGACAAGCGGCCCTCCAACCACTCCCACGCGCCCGACGCCAGGCACAATAAACCCGAGCGAACTGGGTCCCACAATCCGAATATTTTTTTCTTTGGCGGCTGCCAAACAATATGCTGCATCCTGAATAGGAATGCGCTCAACAATGACACTAATGAGAGCAATATCATTCTCTATAGCTTCAAGCATGGCCGCTTTGGCGGCAAACGGTGGCACATAAATCGTGCTCACATCTACTTGGCCGAGTTGGTCTATCGCTTCTTTTACAGAATTAAAAACCGGCCTGCCTTCCATTTCCTGCCCACCCTTTTTTGGAGTGACTCCGCCAATTACATTGGTATGATAATCAAGCATCGCGCGCGCGGCTTTCTGACCTTCTTTACCGGTAATACCCTGAACCAGCACTTTAGTGTTTTTGTGTAAAAATATTCCCATAAAAAATCCTCTATTTAATAAGTTTAACTATCGTGTCAAAATCTTCAATTCATTTTCACCTTTTGCTTCCAAAAGACATGCTCAAAAAATAATCGTCAGAATGGATTGGTGGGCAAAAACGTACTCAAAAAATAAAAACTGCTTACCAAATTCACCACGAAGTAACTGCCAAAAATACCCAATAGCACCTTAAATAACTGCGACTCAGTCTGTTTGGCGCTCCGCAACATAATGAAAAATAGGCCATAATAAAAAATCGGAATACCTACCGAGACCAGCATACTGGGAAAATTTCCGATATTTACATTCAGAAACACCGATAATGGAAACAACCAAACTACGATCGGCGCCAAGGTCAAAAATCCGCCAATAATTCCGCCTTTTAACACGACAGCACTGTCGTTAACCACCCAAGTCAATCCACTGGCAATTCCACCTTTTAGCCAGCAAACTACCATCCCAGCGCACAAAAAAATACAATGAATTAACACCCAGGTAAGCGCAATCCGCAGTGGGGAATTTTGATAATATGATTTGATTTTTTGATACATATGTTTCTCGCGATAAAGATAGCTCTTATTCTTGCCCCAGCTGCTCTGACCGGTTTGATTCAGGAGGGTCTAGCGTGACACCTGGCATAAATTCTGCATCCATAGATGGACCTATGTGAAAACCGCCGGCTGGAGCTTGTGATGATATATCCAAAAAATCTACGGCTTGACGCGCACGAGAGCGTGGCGCACGAGACGTGACCGGACCATCAGCCTGCTCCATCTTTCCAAGCGTCCTTTGTGAAGGTAAAAGAGAAATAGGCTCATTGATACCATACTGTTGTGACCACCGTTGCTGCTCTACCATCTGCCACGCTTTTATTGCCGCTGTTAGTTTTCCTTCCCAGTATTCAAACTGCTCTACCAGCCGGATTAAATCGGGGTGCAACCGCATTTCCATTTTTTTTCTTTGAATCTGCTCATCGTACACCACCCATTCAAAACAATTCCCAACTATATAGGTAAGCTCTTTTTCAGTACCTTGATTTATTGAATAAGTCATCAACTTCCGCAGTTTCATTATCGCCTCTTTTAAAAGTAGTTTATGCTTTTTAACAAACTCTGCATCTTTAGGGGTATGCTCTAAAGCACGCTGCCTATTTTTTAGATAACCGGTGACCACATCAATTTTTGCGTCAATTTCTCGCATAATGCCACTTGCTGTCGCCCCTAGCTTGTCTTGCTGCAACGTAATATCACCCAATTTTTTCATCATTGCCGATTGGCATAATGCTTTAAAACCACTCTCTTGTCTCTTTAACAACTCACTCGGTTCCAAACTCTTAAACTCCTCTTCATACCTGATAATTTTTTCTATCTGTTGCATAAAATAATCGCGTGCCTTGCGCAGATCTTGTTCGTCTGGGTTCAGAGATAAATCAGGCGCAACAGGTGATGATTCAGATTCTGAAAGTTCAGATGAACCTGAATCACGAAGATAACCCACCGGTTCTTCCAAAATTTTCCGTTCCTTGCACTGTAAACGTCGACGCGTGTCATCCTTAATGATCCGTGCAAACAGATTAATATTCGCCAACATAACTTGAGCCAACCCATTTTCCTCTTCTTCCACCAATTTAGTTAATGCCGGTATCACATCTGACTCACGCAACACGACACTTAATGCACTGGTCTGATCGGAAAATTCTGATTCCGCTGCTAATATTTGCAGACGCTCAACTAAAGCATTGCCACGTTCTTCCAATGCCGGATCGAGCTTTTCTCGTCGTGGTTGCTCGCCACTCTGAACCGAGAGCGAAAATGGATCTACCGCCCGACTTGTTTCTGTAGTCATAAACATTATATGTTAATCATAGTGGCTAAAATATGGGCTGTTTCGCTCATACTGGTTTCTTTGCCAAAAATTTTCATGTTTAGACCATTGCGCTCGGCACATACCTTCATAAGCGCTCGGGCTTCTTCTCCCTCTGGGCCATCCCGGCGCACCACAATCGGATACAGAGGCTTGAGCTCATCAAGCGCATCGATAATTCCCAAAAAAGTTTCTTTGATATTGGTAAAATTAGCCACCACTCCACACATCCACAATCCGCGCAAACCGGGTTTAGCTAAAACAATTTTAGCCAGCTGGTAGACTTTTTCGCGCGGCGGATTACCGGAATATTCCGTATAGTTGGCAGGTTGTAAACCGGTCGCCAGAAGCGCGTCCATGTTGGCGATACTCGCACCACCACCGTTGAGAATGAGCGCAATATCACCATCCATTTCAATATATTTACCGGCAGTACCCCGGTAGTATGCCTCACCCTCGTCAATCTTTTTTACATTCAGTTCTCGCTCTGTGGGTGATCTGCCCATCATCGTGCGTGGTTCTAATTTCTCCCATTCTGGGTGGCGATAAAACGCGTCATCATCGAGCGCCACTTTGGCATCGGCCGCATACCATTCCCCACTGACGGTTTTTACGAGCGGATTAATCTCCAGCATGCGCGCATCTTCCTGCAAAAAACAATCCCACAATTCACTCGCCAAAGGTTTGGAACTGGTAATTTTTTCTTGAGCGATATTCAGCCATTCTTTGTGTATACTCGTTTCGGCTACATCCTCAATATCCATACCGCCGGAACTACTATAAATCAGTAGAGGTTGTTTTTGGTTGGTATCGTACGTAAGCGACAGATAATGCTCCTCGGCAATATCCAACCTCTCTTCTATAAGCACTGCGGCCACATATTGCCCACGAATAGTCGTGGCAAACAGTTCGGTACAGGCTGCGACCACCGCCCCGGCACTGGTACAAAATTTTATACCGTTGTTTTTGCCACGCTTGCCCGATAAAACTTGAGCTTTTACAACCACATCAGTAATCTGCAAAGACTGATATTTTTCTAAAAAATTATCATTAGCGCGCACCAAAACACTGCGCGGAACTTTTATTCCGTATTTCTCAAATAACTGTTTGCCTTCGTATTCGTAAAGATTCATATTTAAATATATTTTTATTGATTGGAATCGAAGATTATTTTTATTCGTTATTTATTTTTTCCAAAACTAATTTTCCTTTTGCTTCAGGGATACTACCCCTCTCAGATTTTGCACTATATCCTACAGCATCATCATGTTTAAATACAATCAGATAACCATTTTGTATATCTGACGATGTAGCCGTGGGTGGTATTTTAAGCCCTCTAATTATTTCTGGAATCCGCCAAAGATAAACAAATAACTCCTGATTTTTTTCTTCACTTAACTCATCTATCTTTTGACTCAACGACTCATAATGAATACTCTCTCGGAGAAACAAGTTTCCTTTTTCATCAAAAACCACTCCCTCGTTATCCCGAAAGAGACCCAAAGCCTCGTCTATTTTAAACAAAAATTCATCCAAACGAGAACTTTGGTAAGCTTCAAGAGAGAATGTTTCAGGGGTAGACGCTTCTAATCTTTTTGCCCTAAGTTTTAACCAGCTCATATAAACTATAACTAAGCAATTTTAAGCATTTCTTTGCCTGTGGTACACAATTTTTCCATCCTTGCCGTTAATTTACGCATTTTGAGTAAAAAATTTTTAATACTTTGATTATTTACATCTTCTATATGCCGACCAACCCGATCAGCAAAACTGAAACATGCGTTATTGTAATCATTCTCAATTTCTGAGAATTCTTTTAAAAAATCCCCATAAGATTGACGAGAATTTTCAACCCTCTTTTCTGTAGTAATTTTTACGCCACTTTGAATATCACCAGACGCAAGAAATAATGGCAAAAATGATTCATGTTTACGAGATAAACCCTTTATTTCTTCATACATTCTACAAACAGATTGAAACACATCATCCATCTCTTCCTTCGATTTTCTTAGAACTTCTCTCATTTCGATGACTTGCACATTTTCTGGCGGAACCATGAAATCTGCTATCCCCTGAAACATTTTTATAAATGAAGATTTTGCTTCTTGCAACATATTTAAAAATTCATTCTAAGCTCAATACCATGATCTGTAAATCCAAGGCGTTTGTACCACTCGTGTAATTCTTTTTTGGCGTGACGGCTGGTGCCGATAAGCTTATGACAACCCTGATTTTTTGCCTCGGCAACAGCTGCTTTTACCAGCGCCGAACCAACTCCGAATTTACGAAAATTTTCCTCCACAAACAGATCTTCCAAAAACCCAAACGGCGCAGCATGCAAATCATTATACAGAAGATAAAGATAAGCGCGTCCGGCTATTTGTCCGTCAACATGAGCCATAAATTTTATACCAGAAGATTTTTGAACAATTTCTTGAATAATCTGCATATTTACGATTGAAAAATTTTGTAGAGAACCTGAGCCAGTTTTTCACTGTCATGACGAATGAGACTGCGCACCAACGTATCTCCTTTTTGCTCCTCAACTTCGGCATTATTAGCAACATCAGCCCGAACAATTATATATTTATCCGTATCAGTGAGATTATCCTCAATCGGCGCTTCGCCTCGCTCGCGATATTTATCGGTGACAGAAGCCTGGAACTTTCCGCTGTGTTGTACCACAACATGTGGAGTGCGTTTCATATATTTTTCCAGCTCTTGAACCATATCAATGGCCGTAAAACCCATGGTTTGTCCAGATTTGGACATGAGATTATTAATAAAAATAATCTTAGCCGAACTGGTGGCAAGAGCTTCTGAAACCCCAGGCACAATAATATTGGCGAGTGTGCTGGTATAAAGATCCCCCGGACCGATAACGATAAAATCAGCATTTTGAATTGCCTCCACCGCACCACTAAAAGCGCTGGCGTGAGAGCTAAGAGAAAGCTTCTGAATACGCGCAGAAGCAAATTTTTGTTCAGGTTCATCAATAATATGCTCACCGGTCAAGATCTCACCGTTATCATAATGAGCTACCAGACGCGTATCGTCAAGCGTAACGGGGATAACCTCGCCTTTTAAGTTAAACAATTTGCTGATCGCCGAAATCGCTCCGAGTTCAGATCCTTCAATATCAGTCACAGCCATCATCATAAGGTTTCCAAGCGTATGTCCACTAAGACCATTCCCCTTATCAAAACGATAATTAAAGAGTTTGCGCAAAAGCGCATTGCCGCCAGACGACAAAGTAATAATTGATTTTCGCAGATCACTGAGTGGTAAAATACCAAACTCGTCACGCACTACCGCGTTACTGCCGCCATCATCGGTCATGCTGACCACGACTTTTAAGTCAAGATTATTAAATTTTTTAAGGCCATTCAAAACCGGAATAGTCCCTGTGCCGCCACCGATGACGACGATTTTTTTCTTATTCATATAAAAATCTATTTTTAGACAGTTTCTTGCAATAAAAACAAACTACTTTCTTGAAAAAAATCTGCTGAATTTCTTAAACCCTGCTCATCAAAAAGTTTTTTTAATTTTCTATTTCTTAACATAATACTAACCTTGTCTTCAGCCGTCATTCTCTTACAAACTGATGCCACTTCACATAACCAAAACAATCTATCCATTGGTTCTTCTGCCATAACAATCCTCAATGCATCGGGGCGAAGCTGTATTTTTCCTATAGACCCTGGTAATAGCGCTAAATCAATCACCCCACTTCCTTTTGTCAGGGGATCACACCATTGTACCAACCGATCAAAACTGCGTAAAAAATCTTTACGCCCTACCAATCTATTAACATACTGCACACACTTTGCCCAATGTACAGCCTTTTTTTCTCTACCATCAGCAAAGTATGCGTTTAAAAACAACTGTTCTAAAGGTACATCTTCTCTCACCTCAGGCAACATTACTTGTTTTCGTTTCAATGTAGCGAGCAGCCCATTTAAAATTGCCCTATATTCGGAGTAGGCACCTTCTTCACTTCCTGCTCCATAGGAAAGTACGGTGCTTGAAGTGACAGCACGATCATTGATGCCAAAAAATTGAGCACACGCCAAAGATTCTGTGATTGCTTCTCTAAGCCAAAAATACTTATTACCAGAACCAATCCCGATTTGCTCTCCATCATATGATAAATAATGAAATACTTCATGCCGAAAGTTTCGCTCTCTATCCTTTTTTGTACGAACTTTATTAAAAAAAACCTCATTATGAATTGCGTGAAAAAAACCCACACCCCTTATTTCTGCCAATGCTTCATTTGGGGAAAAAACTCCACCGCGCAATCTGTCAATTTTTTCTTTTAACCAAAGCGGATCAATGCCATGAACAATTCCTTTCTGTAACCAAAAATTCATGTCTCTTAAAAAAGAACTCTTAAATTCCGGCAGCAATTTATTTCCGACATCTTTTCGATCACTTTCCAGCTCTTTTTCATAGTTCAAAACCGCATTTTTCAGCGCTTGTCTTAATTCAGGTGTTAAAGCATGCGCACTATCAATCATATCTGTTACCACAAAATTTACCAGCTCTTCGGACGAAATTTTGGCTGTAAAAATTCGATAATGAACTCGAAAGGCATGTTCGATCTGCCGCCTTACTTTTTGTGTTCTTGGATGATTACCGTAAAAAAATGATAAAAAAACATGTTGCAAAAATTTTTTACCCACATGGTTCAAAAACCATTCCATAACCCTTTCTTCCTCCTCAATGCTTTGCACAACATTCATCGCTTGCTGAAAATCATTCACTGAAAGATGGTCATCGTCACTAGCGCTAAATACCAAAGCTTCAGAGCTTTCTATACCAGTCAAATCAGCTACGATATTTTCAGGTATCTTTTGCGTTCTTTGCGAAGGAGTCCCATCCCAACGCTCTTGAACAAACTTCGGCAACTGATTACGAGCTGCTTCATTCATATAAAAATCATAAATTATCTTTTTTTATTCAACAGTTACACTCTTCGCCAAATTTCTAGGTCGATCTACATCTTTCCCAAGTGTTACCGCCATATAGTTGAAATACCAACGTAGTCACTCCATATAACCAACTATTTTTTAACACCTTGCCGGTAAACACCCGCGGAAACACTTTTTCCATTTTTATTTAGATATTCTACTTCTACGGATGGCGGCTTGCTATCTGCTGAAAAACCCAGTTTCCAACTAGCAATACCCGCCGGCTCCGCCGGACCAACGCATATCAATGGATGATGTTGTGAAATTTCCTGGGCCAAACCACTTTCTTTACCCGTCGAACAAGAATTCAAAACCAGAGTTGCCCCCTCTTCAAAAAGATCTGATATTGTTTGCCCATGCCGATACCACCATTTTTGTATATCTGCTTTGCCCACGCCGGATCCGCACAAATTTTCACCATCAGAGTGATCTTCAACCACCCCCAAAACTATAGTTGAGCCAGAAAATCTCTTGACATATCGATCATACATTCTCAAATAATCCTCTTCCGGAGTACTTCCTTCACATATTCTAAATAAAAAATGTTTCTCCAGAGCCCGGTACAACATTCCTTCTTCATCCCGAAGACCTCCATTATGATCCACCAAAGAACTCCAAACAACCACAAATTTTCCAGGAGTATTTCTATAGTCAAACTGCTCTACCCATACGTCAATTGGGTGTCTGGCAAAGTTACGAATACCAAACTTTTCATATAATTCAACACAGATACCGGGACGTAAATACTCCAAATCCATCATTCTTTCCATATTTTTGACGACGTAATGACGCTGCTGTTCGCAAATAATCTTACGCCGCAAACTACCAACTTCGTTTTCAGCTTCTTCCGGAGAAGTTAAATTTCCATTCCACACTGGATAAAAATCCCTCTCAATCGAAGGGGACCCATCGTGCGAAAAAAACTTGGGCAGTTTATCAAAACAAGAAAATTGAGAGCATAAAACATTCATGGCACTGGCCTCGCCCCACCCTGAAGAATGCTCAATTTTTGGCACCATGTCATGAAAAAAAACGCTGGGCATAAAACCTGCTGCCTCCACCGGCGGATGACCAAATTCTGTTTTTGCTCTTTTGGACTTGAATTCCGGATCTGTCCGGCTTTGCTTTTCATAAGAAGAAAATGTATCTTTTAGCACTTCTCCAGCTTTGCTTTTCATAAAACTCTCCAAAACCCCACTGTTTTCTCCGACCAAAAACACGATACGCTTAAAAAATACCAATAAAGCAGGTAAAGAAACTATTCTACTCTGAAAAAAATACAAAAAAATATCAGCTACTCGCCGTGGCGCCAGCCCTACTCGTGGCAGATTGTTGACCAAAAAAGCTACACATTTTTGTTCTCCTTCAAACTGGCTTTTAATATCTTCTTTTGTAAAATTTTTTAGTTCTTGCGACCACCATTCCATATTTTCCTTGATCATCGCTCGGCCAACCGTAGTCTCAACTAATATCGACTGCAAATCGTAAAGTGAATGAATCACTGCATTCCTATTAACATTTTTTATAGCAGCTAATCGTTTTTGTAATTCTTCAAGTACCTCTAACGTCGCATTTTTTTTATCTTTCCAAATAAAAAGAACTAGAGCTTCTAATGCTTCCAGACTACCATAATGTTTATCCTCTATTGGAGGTAAAGCGTCTAACTGAATAGCGCTTTCAGCTAGAGAAGTAGTTTCTTCTGACATATCAAACTATTCTTTTTCATAAATTATTCAACAGTTACACTCTTCGCCAAATTTCTAGGTCGATCTACATCTTTCCCAAGTGTTACCGCCATATAATACGCAAATAACTGAAATACCAATGTAGTCACCAATGGCTCAAGAAGTTCGTAAATTTTGGGCACAAAAATAATATCTGGTGATAATTGGGAGACTTGCTCATCACCTTCCGTCGCCACCAAGATAATGGGCGCGAGCCGGGCTTTTACTTCTTCGATATTACTGCGCATTTTATCATATAAAGCGTTTTTGGTAAGAATTCCAAACACCGGAAATTCGGACGATAAAAGCGCTATCGGTCCATGTTTCATTTCGCCACCCGGCAAACCTTCGCTGTGGATATACGAAATTTCTTTGAGCTTGAGCGCGCCTTCAAACGCGACCGGCACATTTACTCCCCGGCCTAAAAACAGAAAATTTTTCACGTGTTTATATTTTTCAGCAATATTTTTTATCTGCTCGCTTTTTTCCAAAACTGCTTTCATTTTTTCCGGCAACATACTTAATTCCTGCACAATCTTCTTCCCTTCATCAAGAGATAATCCATGCAGTCGACCAAACTGCAGCGCATATAAAATCAATACCATCACCATATTACTATATGCTTTGGTAGACGCAACCGCGAGTTCTGGCCCAGCATGGATGTATGTGCCTGCTCCAGCCTCACGAGCAATGGTTGAGCCAATCACGTTCACAATGCCACGCACATACGCGCCACGACTTTTCGCTTCGCGCAGAGCCGCGAGTGTATCCGCTGTTTCGCCAGATTGCGATAAGGCAAAAACCAGTGTTTCTTTATCAACAATCGGACTGCGATAACGAAATTCGCTGGCAATCTCCACTTCACACGGCAAACGCGCCAACGATTCAAACGCGTATTTCCCAATCTGCGCCGCGTAACTTGAAGTACCGCACGCTAGGAGTACAACTTTTTTTATACTTTTCATTTCCATTTCAGTCATATTGAGCCCACCTAAACGAGCTGTGCCATTTTCCACATCAGTTCGTCCACGCATCGCATCTTGGATAACGTTTGGCTGGTCAAAAATTTCTTTGAGCATAAAATGAGCGAAGCCATTTTTCTGTGCTTCGGTTTCATTCCAGTCAATATGTTCGGGACTGCGTTTTATCGTCTGGGTTTCATGAAAAATTTGCAGATTATCGGTAGTGATTTCGGCGAGATCATAATCTTCAAGAAAAATAATTTCTTGTGTATACGGAAGAAGCGGTGAGGTGTCGGATGCTACATAATACTCTTTCTCACCAACTCCAATGGCGATCGGGCTGCCTAAACGAGCTACAATCATTTTAGTCGGCTCATCAATCGACATGACCACAATCCCATAAGTACCACGCACTTTTGATAAAGTTTTTTCGACTGCCACACGCAAATCATTCGTATAATTTTTTTCAATGAGATGTGCCAGAACTTCCGTATCGGTCTCAGAAGTGAATGTGTGGTCCGCAAGCTCAGCGCGCAGTTCCCGATAATTTTCAATAATACCATTGTGCACCACCATAATTTTTCCACGGCAATCACTGTGTGGATGGGCATTTTCGCTAGTTACGCCGCCATGCGTAGCCCAGCGGGTATGGGCCATGCCCATACTCCCTACAATATTTTTATCTTTGAGCGCTTCGGCCAGATTATCAATTTTGCCAAGCGTCCGCACTCGTTCCATTTTTCCGTCCGCCATAACAACTACTCCGGCACTATCATAACCGCGGTATTCCAAACGGCGCAAACCATTTACCAAAATTGGCAAGACTTGTTTTTGTCCAATATAGCCGATGATTCCGCACATAGAGTTATTATTTAAATGAAAAAAAGGCCAAAGCTGTTCCAATCTCTAAAAACGCACTCCCTGCTCGAGCAAATATTTTTGCGCGAACATTAAATTCATCAGTAGTTTATCGTGAAAAACATCCGCGCCACCGGCTTTAATCATACGATAAGCTTCGCCCACCGGTTGGCTTAGAATGCTGGCTGCTTCTAACTTTTCTCGATTGGTGTTGGCTTGGATTCTTTTTATAATGTCTACTACCGATAAATGCGTATAGGCTGCAAAGAAAAACTCTGGAGATCCGCCACGCTTTAACTCACGCGCCGCTCCCACAAACGAAGCATCATAATCGCCCAACTCTGTTCCCAACAAACGACCCAGTTGATGATGAATGGCGGAACCTACCACATCGCGCAATTTTAATCCCAATTCTGCTCGGCTTTCTTCGCCCAAAGTCGAAAGAGTGGCTCCAACCACTCCCATCTTTTGCAGTTGATTCTGATTCCACGACACTCCACCCGAAGCCGGACAATTAATACCTGGATTTACTCCGACAAACTTAGGGTTGCGATCAGCAAAAATAAAATGACCATCCCCGGAAATCAAAACCGTGGCGACCCCAATCGTATTACTATAAACACCGGCCGAAAAATCCGGCAACTCACCATGCAGCCGAATTACCGCTTCGCCAAAAGTTGATGGAGCATCTACTCCACCATTGGCCTGGCGCCATTCTTGAAGCCTCTGCAACATATCTGTATTGGGGTTATCGCAATGATCTTGAACAGTGAGACGCGTATTGCAAGCACCGTTAGTCAAATAAAAATCACTATAATTTCCGGGAGCCACTGTTAACACCCAGCGGTTTTCCTTGTACTCCAAACCGCGCAGACAAGCCACTCGTTCATCGCAAGCAAACTTCCTTGCCCTTAACCCACGCATTATCTCACTGATTTCTGCTAGAGCTGGGGGTACCACACGAGGCGCTGTAGTAATATTTACCTCAGCATCGAGCAAACACTCTATACCTTCTGTATTATAAAAATCACCAAAAATACGGCCTGCTGAGCGTGCCGAATGACCGAGAAAAATAAAAGGCAAACGTGCCCGCACATGCTCTGACAGTCCTTCCATGCGCGCCAAAGAACGAGGGTCACTAGCATACGCACGCACCAGCCTGTTCACATCTTGTGATGGAGCTATGGATTCTTGGGCTACCGCAATTTGCTGATCCTGGTCGCCCTCAAGCGCACCTACAGAAAATTCCTGCATGGAAAATTTTTCATCCAATAATTTCCACACCAACCTTTGGCTTCCCACCCCCTGCTTTCTTTCCAATTCTCTTCTGCTGCCAACCATATATTTTACACTAAATCATGATTAATAATTTTTTCCGCTAAGTCCAAATGCTCTCTGGTATTTATTCCCACCGCTTCCTCTGCCGGCACAGCCAAGGTAGCCACCTGTTTACCTTGGTCCAAAGCAATCTTTACCAGATCTACCAAATAATATTCTTTTTGCTGATTATTATTTTGTAATTTTTTGAGATTTTCCCAAAGCCAAGGAGCTGCAAAACAAAAATATGAAGTATTTACTTCGCGAATATTTAATTCTGCCGGCGTACAATCTTTTTTTTCTACAACTTTAAGCAAGTTGCCATTTTTATCACGAATAATCCGGCCAAAATCCGCAAACTGCGAACGCCAGTCGTCAAAATTGGCTGTGGTAAGGGTCATTACCGTCAGAATATTATTTTGCTCCGCATGTTCCTCAACAAGGCGTTTAAGCGACTCACTGGTAATGCACGGCATATCGCCATAGAGCACAATGATATTTTCTGCTCGGTCTTTTAACAGTGCCTCGGCCGACATAACCGCGTGCCCGGTGCCAAGCTGCTGCGCTTGAATAGCAAACTGCGCCCGGTCCTGCAGATAGTCCTGCACCAAAGTATGTTTGTTATTTACCACCACCACCGGTTTAGCACCAAAAGCTTTTTCTACTGCCGTTACCACATAATCTATAAGCGGTTTACCGTGCAACAGGTTCATAACTTTCGGGACACCGGTTTGCATGCGCTTACCTTCGCCAGCGGCGAGAATGATAGTTTGAAATTTTGTATTCATATAATTTTATAAAATTTTCTCATAAGATTGACGCAATCCTTCTAAAGATTCAGAGACGAAGAAACGATTTTCGTACGGAAAAAACTCTTTTTTTTGCTCATCGGTCAAACTATTGCGTAAAAAAGCATTAAGGCGTAAAAATTCTTTCAACATACCTAACACTTCGCTTGCGCTATCATTGAACACCGCAATTCCTTCTCCCTGATGGCCATGATCACGTGTATTAATATAATCTTTTATCTTAGCGCATTTACCAATTGAAACATCTTTTTGCGAAGTAACAATAATTCTTTCGTCAGAAAAAAAATTATTCAAACCCGAAAAATGAATTTTTTGTCTTTGCCAAACGGAATCTCCCAAGGTTAGAATACAATGAGCAATTTCTTGCCTTTTACAAAAAAATATAAGATCCATCGCTCCTGGTAAAATAAGCTGCGAACCATGCGAAACCAAGTCTTTGTATAGATCTCCGACTGCTTCGCCCGTTATCGGCTGTTTACCCAAAGCAGCCAATCGAATATTAATCTCTTTAGCAAAATTTTCTATACTAAACTCAGAAAAACCGACTTTTCCTTTAGCGGCATTATAAATGGTCACGGCATCACCCCCAGAAAATCCGAAAGACTGCGCCCAACGAAATAGACGCTCTTTAATAAACGTAGAATCAATAAGCGTATTATCCAAATCAAAAAAAACCGTATGAATTTTAGTATTCGTCATAATGTTTTCCAGAGTTCGTCAAAAATAGCCTTTTGCGTTTGAAACACCCCTTCGTTCTCAATTACCACGCCCATGGGTTCACCATTTGCTAAAAGAGAAATATAAGCCGTTTTGCCGGGATAAATAATAATATACGTTGGGGTTTCAGTTTTACTTTTAAGCCATTTGCGTTCATCGAGTCCCCGCAGTTCGCCGCCATCGCCAATGGCGACTACTTTTACCGCTATATGCTTTGCTATGCGATAGTTGCTAAATTCAGGAAAGCTGTCATAAAGATATTCGCGCAGTGCTATGGGCGAATAAATACGATAGAGGTGTTCTTGTCGACGTTCGCAAGAAATGAGAACATCTTCCAAAATTTTCCGCAAATCTTTATGCTCAAAGTAGCGACTCACTGGACGATCGCCTCCGCGGCTATGGAGCGCTTTAAGTTCGGGAATAAAACTGTTTAAATTTTGAGCCACTGCTTCAAGTTCAGTTTTTTGACTTTGTACCAAAGACGCCAATTGTTCCGGATCTTCAGCCACAAAATGCTGTTTACCATCTTTGTCGTATAAATTCACCAATTCGCGCTCTTGCAGCCACTTTAACGTCTCATACACGCTCCCACGATTTAAATTGGTGGCTTCGGCCAGTTTGCGCACCGACGACGAACCAAGTCTCAAAAGTGTTGTGTAAACCAGTGTATCCTTGTCAGAAAATCCTAATTTTGTAAGTATTTCTATTTGCATAATTTTTGCTTATTTTAAGCATATCACAAATAAAAAAGCTGTCAAATTTTTTCTGACAGCTTGTTTTTCAACCACCATTCATCCTAAGTTAGCCCCCTCGTAACAAACCCGTAGCTGCTCGTCCAAATCTCTTTTCCCGTTTTAACACAACGCCCATCTCTTTTTGACTTGAGAAACATCGTTTTTACCAAACAGAACATACCTACTTTAACTGTTCCCATTCTACTTAAACCCAACCACCCGCCTCTTCAAAGAATACGAAATCTGATGGCAAAACAACATTATGTTCTATCCTAGAAATTCCAAACATTCCACCACTTTGTTGTTCCTCCACATACACTCTTTCCCCATCGGCTTTAAAATAGAGTTCCTGATAACCATCCGCATCTGATTTAGGAGAAATAATCGGCTCTCCATTTCTAGGATTCAAAAGTCGTTTTGGGTCGCGGGAAATAATAAAGTAACCACTTTGGATTGATTGAGGTTTTTCATATTTATGTTCAACAAGCAACCCGTTTCGATCAATTCTAACTCTTTTACCGTCAAAAACCTTCAATTCTTTTCCGGTTTTTGGGTCGAGAATGGCTATCTGATCATGTTCACGGTCTTTTACTAATACTACCCCGTCGGATTCAAATATTGCCTTATCTTTTTTGTCATGACAAGTAAATGTGTATTCTTTGGCTTCAGGCAATTTATTACCCGAAGCATCGGCCAAACATTCGGTTCTTTGCCGTTTTATATCCGGCCCAAGCGGCATAAACTGGCGGGTGGTAGTGGTAGTCACCTCATGTATACGCACAAAACAAACCCCACGCTTTTCTGTCCAATCCTTGCTTGTCTCCGTCTTTTCCTCTCTTACCCGAAACATATCCTCAAAAGGCATCCCACCTCTACCAAAAGGAAATCCTCCACTTCCCATATTCCAACTTCCAAAGATGTCGCCAACATCAAAAGGACCGTGGCCTGCCTGCCCTCCAAAACCTCCTGTGGACACAGGGCCTCTATCGTACTTTGCTCTTTTTTCTTCATCAGACAGCACTTCATACGCCGCAGAGATCTCTTTAAACTCTTCTTCGGCAGCTTTATTTCCTGGATTATAATCCGGGTGTTTTTCTCTCGCCAATCTTCGGTATGCTTTTTTTATGTCCGGTGCAGACGCTTTTTTATCTACACCCAAAATTTCATAATAGGTTCGCTTCTGTCCTGATTTTTCTTGGGCAGGCGGCTTTTGTCCTCCCTCTTTCGCACCTTTCGGGTCAGCTGTACTACCAGTTTGTTGCCCGTCTTTTGCCTCACCTTTTGAAGCAGTATCAGCTTCTTTTGCAGCTGTTTTTCTCCCATTGCCTTGATCCCGAGGTTCTTCTGAGACAGATTTCGGTGGTACAACAGGTTCTGGTGCGACTTTCTTTCTTTCTCCCTCACCTGAGGGCGTTGTTTTCGCTTTAGTGGCCTCACCCTTTGCTGATGAAGCAGCCATCTTTTCTTGAGTACTAGTTTCTGATCCTGGTGCAACGACGGCATTTTGCTTTAACGCATCATCTACCGAAATTTTGGTAGCTGGTCGCGGCTCCGATGTTAGCGGAGCAGAGGCTGCCCTTGAAACTGTAGCGGCCGGAGAAGGTGTGGGTGTTACTGGGTGAACAGGGTTCGTTTTTGCTGGGGTGGCAGCAGGTGGTGGAACCGCTGTTTTTTCCACCAATAAATCTTGCTCCGCTTTTGCTATTTCTGTTATTTGAACCCTTATGTTTTCAATCCCTCTATCAAAAACATCCATTTCCGCCCGCATTTGCTTATTAAGATGCGCACCCGAAAGTTTGTTGCGCAACCCTACAATTTGCCCATATAACTCCTCCAAATTCTTGGCGTCTTTAATTACAATTTCCAGCTGTTGGAATAAAGATTTTACTTTTTCATGTCGCTCTAAAATTTCCGGATGTTGTAAAACAAGATCTTCCACCCGAAATAGATTCCTTTCAAAGCGTTGTTGCACCAAAGCAAATTTTTCCAGACTGGCTGATGCACCCAAAAAAGATAGGTCACGATTGGTTTGATCCAGTAAATTTTCTATTCGTGCCTGTTGATCCGGGGAATAAAATCTACTTTCGGAATGATACGTTTCCTGTAACTGTTGTAATTTTTTATACCCTTGTTGCAAAACTTGTTTTTCTCGCTGTTGTGCCGGCGATACATCTGGGTGTTTTTTTTCTTCCATATTTAAAGTATTATTAAAATATTTCGTAAAAACGTGCTCTATACTGCTTTTTTATAAAAAATAATATTTTTTGTACCAAATCCTAATGCTGTATAAAATTTTTCTGCTTCCATATTATCAGGATGCATTTCCAGTATCAACTCCGTACAGTTTTGGACGGCAAAAAACTCTTCTAGGGCGCGAAATAATTTCAAGCCCAGCTGACGACGACGAAAATTTGGTTCTACAAAAAGCTCGAGAATCTTGCCGTATTTTACTGGTCCTTCAGCCACCTCTTCATCCGCAGTCTGATTTTGGATTATACCAACTATAAAACCAACGATTTTTTCTTGCTGAAATACTGCGTATATTTTCCCTTTTTGCTGTCCCAATCTCTGGACTAAGGCTTTCGCAAAGTCATGGCCAAATTGAGGAGAACGACTCAGTCGATGCTCGCCCAAGGCAGCATAGTAATCCTCAAAATAATTAAAGCAATCCGTTAAAAGATCCAACTGACACAACTCTATTTCGCGTATTTCCATCTTAATTATTATCTTAAACCTAAAAATTTTACATACTCCTCTGGCTTCATTGTTTCAATAACAAACCGTGGTGCAGCTAACAACGGCCCGGCATTACTAATCGGAACAGTAATTTCTACCTCACTCTTTCCGCTTTTCTCAATAACTCGAATTTGATCTGGTGTGGTGTAAAAAGTCATAAAACCATTACCATTCATTTTAAAAATTCCACCACCCATAATATCTTGCCCTGTCAACACAGGTCCTTTATCCGCATAATTTATAACATGAGCAATTTGAAAACGATTCAAAAACATCACTTTTTGCGTAAAAATAATTCGTTTATTCGTTACCACAATATGCGCATGAGGATAAATAGATTTAATCGCATTATTACCACGAAAAAAACTCTCAAATCGGCCGCTATCTTCAAACAAGGTCTTTTCTCCATTTTCCCAGCGCAACCTATCCAAAAACGCTTGCCGTCGCAAAAAAGATAGGGCGGCGAGAATAACTATAAAAACTATTAAGGCAATGATGGTAGGCATAGTAATTTAGAAAAATAAATTTTATATTATTCCGTCACATTCAACTCTAAACTGATCAATAAACTGTTCCACAAACTTAGTTCGTCCAATAGCAATTTGTTTGGCGGTCTTCGTGTTAAGCATTTTAGGAAGTTTTAAAATTTTTTCTTTAAAAAAATTAAAACTTGTCCCTTCGTGTTTTTTTAAAATATAAATCTGCTCATCAAAATCCTCTCTAGGTTGGCGCTTAGGATCGTGGAGAACGCGACCAATTTTGCCTCCATAGGCAAAGGTTCTGGCAATTCCAACAGCTCCCAAACTATCCAGCCAATCAGCATCCTGAATAATTTTACCTTCAAGAGAAGTTGCAACAAGTGTTGCTTCCGCACGAAAACGCGCATCATCAATTATTTGTAAAAGAGTTTTTTGTTTCGTTTGATCAATATTTAATGTCTCCATCACACCCTGTAAAACCAACCGGCCTTTGGCTTCATCAAAATCATAGTGCTTATAATTTCCTACATCGTGCAAGAGAGCCGCAAGCTCAATAATCTCTTTATCACCACCTTCCCGAGTCTGCAGATGTTGGGCCATTTTCCAAACTCGCTCAGTGTGCAACCAATCCTGGCCTCCCGCATCAGTCAGCAATTTAGGCTTAACGAAATCAGCTGTTTGTTTAACCAAAGAAGATACGGTCATATGATATAAATTTTACCATACACTCTAACCCAAAAGCAAAAAATTAAAACTTTAAGAAAGAGAGCTACTATAACAACATTACGCTCTATTGTGCGGCACCCTCACTCTAAACTAACCAGAATTGAAAAAATGTGTAAAATAAAACATTAAGTTGTAAAAAATAAATCATTTTGAGACAAAAAAACAACCTTTTTGCAGGTTGTTTTTTAAAAATGTTATAAAATTACATTACTTTCAATATTTTTACTTGTTTCCTTTTGTTTTAGATGCAAGGTCCCCGCGGTGGCCTACTTTTGCTTGGAAGCTATC
>CAYOFO010000005.1:0-44844 GCA_964403325.1 uncultured Gammaproteobacteria bacterium
AAAAGAACCAGCCGATTAACTGGTGCCCAAAAGATAAAATTGGGCTCGCCAATGAGGAAGTGGTAAATGGCTGCTGCGAGCGCTGCGGGGAAACGGTTGAGAGACGAAACAAAGAGCAGTGGATGCTGGGTATTACCAAATATGCGGATAAATTGCTTGAAGGTTTGAAAGAAGTAGATTATATTCCGCAAGCGCGGACGCAACAAGAAAATTGGATTGGGAAAAGTGAGGGTATGATTTTTACTGCTCCGGTTAAAGAAACGGATATGAAAATCCAAACGTTTTCAGCTCATTTTGAAGCTTTTGCTGCTGATACGTTTGTAGTCATTGCTCCGGACCATCCTTTTCTGAGGGAGTTAGTCAGAGGTCTTCCAACCGAACAAGAAGTGCTTGATTTTGCTGACAAAATTGTTAAAGATCGTGCAAAAGATTATTCCAAATTAGAAAAAGAACCCACTGGAATTTTTACCGGGCGGTACATTGTTGATCCAATCGGGAACGGTGATTTACCGATTTGGGTGGCGAGTTTTGCATTAGCAGACTATGGAACTGGGATAGTAAAATGTTCCGCTCATGATGAGCGTGATTATGCTTTTGCTAAAAAGTATGGAATAAAACTTAAAGAAGTTGTTGAGCCGCTCATTACGCGTGAGGTGGGTGATGATGCATTTCGAAAAAACGAACCCGTAAGTGAACGCAAAGCAGTGGTGGCGGTTATAAAACATTGGTCTGAAAATAAATATTTGGGTGTTGAGTGGAAGAAAAATGATTGGAAGGGTTTTGTTATTGGAGGAATTGAAACAAACGAAGATGCAATTACGGCAGGTTTGCGTGAGATTACCGAAGAAACTGGATATAAAAATATAGAATTTATAAAAATATTAGGGGGAAAAATTCATAGTCGGTTTTACCAGCAAGTAAAACAGCAAAATCGTTTCGCTCATTTTGAGCCTGTTCTTTTTCAGCTTAAAAATGGAGAAATGATGGAAGTGGCCGAAAATGAAAAAGCATTACACGAATTTAAATGGCTTACACCGCAGGAATTAGAAAAGTTTATTACTCATGCTGACATGAGGATGGTTTGGAATCGCGTAAATAACGAAAGTTGTTTTACTGGAAAATCTTATACAGAATCAGGTTGTTCGATTGTTGGATTGCTAACGGAACCAAAAGAATTTGTCGGTCAACAGATCGACGAGGTGCGGCAAGACATTATTACTTTTCTTGAGAAACAAGGATGGGCTGAGCGTAAAATCACCTATAAACTTCGCGACTGGGTATTTTCGCGCCAGCGGTATTGGGGCGAACCGATTCCTCTCGTTTACTGTGAAACATGTGCTAGGAGAAAAGAAAAAGCGGTGATTGTGCATTGTTTTGATGGTTCGGCTCAGGATAATTGGTATTTGTGGTTAAAAACTGAGCTTGAGAAAAAAGGTTTTGAAGTATTTGTGCCAAACTTACCAAATAGCAAATCTCCAGCTTTGCAGGAATGGATGGATGAACTTAAAAAATTACCACTTTCAAGTTCGGACAATATTACAATAATTGGTCATAGTTTGGGCGCTCCGGCGGCTTGTAAATTTATTGCCGAAACAAACTTGTTAATACAGAAACTCATTTTAGTTGCCCCGGTTTATAAAAGCAATTTTGATTATCTTGAAACGCACGGATTTACGAAAGAGGATCGAAAAATTTTGGAACATTTCGGGTATGAAGGTGTGCAGGCACTTTCGAGTATTCAAGATCGAGTGAGCGAAACACTGGTGGTTTTATCGAAAGACGATCCGTTTATTCCGTTAGAAGCTGTTGAAAGTTATGCCGAATTAAAACCACGGATGAAGATTTTTGAAAACAAATCTCATTTCAGTAAAAATCATGGCAATGCAACAACTTTTCCAGAGATTTTAGAAGAATTTGAAATGGGAAGAATGGTGAATCCAGGTTGGGTTCCAGTTCTCGAAAATCAACTGCCGCTCACTCTTCCCAAAGTAGAAAAATATGAGCCAACCGATACGGGCGAGTCGCCACTTTCTACCATGACTGATTGGGTGAATACCGATTGTCCGCGCTGCGCTAAAATGGCTAACGAAACAAAATATCTTATTTTTGATTTTGATGGCGTAATTGGAAATACACTTGAGGCAACGCTTAAGGCTATGGTGGGAATTGGGTATGCCAAAGATCACGAAGACGCTCGGCGCCAAATATTCGAGTATTTTGACAAAAAACCTTGGCATACGAAAGATTATGTTATAACTCCCGAACACAAAGCCGAACGCGACAGTTTTAGTGAAAAATTAGGTAATCATATTAAGGAAGAAGGTTTTGAATTGTTCACTGAATTCATTACTGAAATCATGAAGATAGATCACGCACACATCGCGATTGTTTCCAGTGGTTCTAAAATATATATTGAGGAAAAAATTGGTGCTTCGGGCCTGGCGGTTTCACATGTTCTTACTTTCGAAGACCATCATTCCAAACAAGAAAAAATTGAACGTGTTTGTAAAGATTGGGGAGTTGAATTAAGCGATATTATATACTTCACCGACACCAAAGCTGATGTCTACGAACTGGAAAATTGCCTGGATCGTCGGAGTATTATTGGATGCGCTTGGGGATTTCATGGTTATGAAAAACTTGCGGAAGTTTTACCGGAGAACCAAATTCTCAAAAATTTTACCGATATTCATAATCTTTTTAAACCCGGGCAAGCGCGTCGTGAAACGGATACGATGCCGAATTGGGCTGGGTCAAGTTGGTATTGGCTGCGCTACATGGATCCGCATAATGATTCCGCGTTTGCGGCCAAAGAAAAGTTGCAATATTGGAACCAGGTGGATTGGTACAATGGCGGCATGGAACATACGGTTTTACACTTATTGTATTCACGGTTTTGGAATCAGTTCTTCTTTGATATTGGACTCGTGCCCACTTTGGAACCGTACAAAAAGCGGACCAGCCATGGCATGATTCTCGCGAAGGGTGGTGAAAAAATGAGTAAAAGCCGGGGCAATGTGGTCAATCCGGACGACATGGTAGAACAGTTTGGAGCGGACGCACTGCGTGCCTACATTATGTTTATGGGGCCATTTGACCAGGCAGTAGAATGGGATACCAATGGCCTGGTTGGGGTGCGTCGATTTTTAGACCGAGTTTGGAATTTGCAAGAGAAAATAGTTGATAAAAAAAGTAATGAAAATACTACCACTCTTCTTCATCAGACTATTAAAAAAATTTCCGAAGATATTGAAGCGATGCATTTTAATACGGCCATTTCTGCGCTGATGGAGCTGACGAATGAAATGACCAAAGAAGAAAATGTCAGCAAAGACGATTATGCGGTTTTGATTAAACTTCTTTCACCGTTTGCGCCACACCTGTGTGAAGAAATTTGGCAAGAAGTTTTAGAAAATACTCAGAGTATTGCTTTTAGCGATTGGCCCAAATACGATCCAAATCTTATTCAAAATAAAACGTTTCAGTTGGTGGTTCAGGTCAATGGCAAAATGCGCGATAGTATCGAGCTTGGCGCTGACGTTTCCGAAGAAGAAGCAAAAACCCAGGCGCTTAAAAGCGAGAAAGTACAGAAATGGCTCGAAGGCAAAGAACCCAAAAAGGTAATTTATGTGAAAGGGAAATTGGTGAGTATTGTGGTGTAAAAATTGCTATGGAAACAACCGATATTCTCATTGTTGGAGCCAGTTTTTCCGGGCTGACGCTCGCCCATCATTTACCGCCTTCATTGCAGGCGGTTATTTTGGATCGAAAAACATTGCTGAATACAGCTATCGAAAGTACGGGCCTTATTACCCAGCATACCAAAGACCTGCTCGAGACTTTTGTGGACGTGGAAAAATATATTCCCAATAATATTACTACCATTGGTGTCGTGTCGCCGGATTATAATAAGTATTTTTTCTCGCATACCAATAAGCCCTGGATTTATTCCACGGATACACCCGAATTGGTCAAGCATATGTCAGAAACGCTGCCGAGTAATATTGATTTGCGTTTAGGTGCGGGTTTAGTAAGTTATGAAATTCACGAGCGCGAAGAATTTCCGGTGGTGGTTACATATTTGCAGGGTGGGCAGAAAAAACAGATTGCGGCCAAATTTTTGGTAGGGGCTGATGGATCGCATTCTACGGTCGCCAAATTAAGTAAAGATTTATCGCGCAATACCAAGTTTTTGGCCGGGCATGAAAAAGTTTTTTATGGTGATATTTTGTTTGGTGAACATCCGGGAAATACGATTTACCATTTTTGGTTTGGCGAGTTTTCGCTTGGTTATGGCGGTTGGTTGTCACCAACGATTATTGATGGTAAAAAAGCCTTTCGTTTGGGTCTCGCCAAACTGGAAAAAGACGCCAAAGATCTCAAAAAAATTGATAATTTTATCCAGATTTTATTGGACAAAGGTATAATTCGTATCGAAGGAGAAATACATAAGCCGGTGGTGGCCTTTGGGCATCTTATTCCCATGGGTGGCATTTTGCCGCGTATCTTCAACCGATATACCCTTCTTATCGGTGACGCTGCTGGCTTATGTGGGGCATTTGCCGCTGATGGTATTAAAGGCGCGGTGGTATCTGGGCAAGTGGCGGGCAGACTGATTATGCGTCATTTGCAGGGTGATAAGCAGGCTTTAGCCGAGTTTTACCCACAAATTCAGGCTTACAATCAGCTCGTCACCTACTACAAAAAGCAGGTGCTGTATCGCTTTTTGTGGGATCGGATGAAAACCAATCGGTCATTTCACTTACTCTACGATCTCATTGCCCGGGAGCAAGACAGCTTTTTGTATCAATTTTGCGACAGTAAAGATAAACACAAAAGTTTGGTGCGGGTTATTTTGAAACTCAAAAATACCAAACTCTTGTTCAAATTGAGTTGGAGCTTGTTTTTAGATCTGTTTGTTTAAGCTAGGTAGGGAGGTGTAACTATTGCCGACCAAGTGTTTGTTATCGCTGTTTTCAAAGAAAAAAATAATTCATCTTTTAATTGTAGTTGCTACCATTTTTTCACCTGGTTTCACTGCGAAAAAAGCAAGGTTTAAAAGTATTGCCTTGTCGAAAAGTCAAACGTTTGCTTGCTTCTGTTTCTTTTTTGTTGGCTCGAGCGCTGTTTTTTCTACCTTTCTTTCCTTACGTCCGCAATTAATGGTGCTCGTAGTCATCAATTGTATTGCTGTAGTAACGGTAATATTGATGTGGATTTACCCCTGCGTACGCTGGGGAATCCTCATGTTTTGGGCGGTAATTCTTGGTGCATTGCGTTTAGCGTGGGCAGTTCCGGCCTTCGTACCAAACGCAGTGTCGTTTTATAATGGACAAAAAATAACCTGGATTGGGTATGTGGATGATTATCCCGATCAGCAACGCGATAAAACCAATTATGTCGTGCAAGCGCAGGAAATAGTCGCGGGTTCGCAGCGACCAATCGTGCGTGGTCGAGTGCTCTTGCATGCACCACTCGTACCGGTTTGGCAATATGGGGATATCTTAAAAATTACTTGCCGCTTGCAAGCGCCGGTACGCGAGGCTGGAAGTACGTTTTATTACGATAAATATTTGGCGGGGGAGCGGGTGTTTTCGGTCTGTAATTTTGCGAGTATACAAAAAGTTGGTACAAGGATCACAGGTTTTTACGGCTTTATTTTTCGCTGTAAAAATTGGGTGACCCGGGCGGTTAATGGTCTTTGGAATGAGCCGGAAAGCTCCCTTATGGCTGGGATTTTATATGGAGCGCGCGGTGGCTTTGACGATGAAACTAAGGCTGATTTTAGTCGTGCTGGCATTACGCATATTATAGCCGTATCAGGTTCAAATGTGACTATTGTCGTGGGTATGATTTCGTATCTGCTTATTTTGATCGGGTTCTATCGTCAGCAAGCTTTTTATGGCATTTTGGTTTTTTTGGCAGTATTTGTACTCTTTACTGGGGCTTCGGCTTCGGTGGTGCGTGCAGCCATTATGGCCAGCCTTGTTTTGGTAGAAAAACAACTGGGTCGGCCGGGGAGTAAGGGGAAAATATTGATTTTTACCGTGGCCATCATGGTTGTCGATAATCCTTTTATTATTTTGTTTGACGTGGGTTTTCAGCTCTCCTTTTTAGCAACCGTTGGTCTTATGTATGTGCTCCCGGTGTTGGAGCGTTGGCTGCGGCAAAAACATACCTGGCCCAAGAATGTTTTTTTATCGTATGGTATCAAAACACTGCTTGAAACCAGTTCGGCCACGCTCACCACGTTGCCTATAATTGCCTATACTTTTGGACAGATTTCGCTCGCAGCACCTTTGATGAATGTGGCGGTTTTGTGGTTGGTGTCTCCGCTCATGGTCTGCGGTTTTGCGGCCACCATACTTGCTCTTGGGGCAGAATTTTTGGTTTGGTTGTGGCCGCTCGCTCAGGTGGTCGCGGGTGTTGGTTATGCTGGTTTGGCTTTTATTATTCGTCTGTCACAGGTCGTTGGCGAAAGAGAAAACGCAGCTGTTGTGGCGCATATTTCTTGGCTCGGGCTTATGGTGGGGTATGCTATACTTATAGCCATATGGTATTTTTTAGCCAAAAAATATGAGCAAAAATAAAATAAAGATTCTCACTTCTGAGGCCGGGTATGATTTAGCGGCCGCTCTTTACGATAAAAAAGAAAAATATTTGGATAGTTTTGAACAAAAACTGCTTCTTCCGTTAGTTGCTGCGCCGGCGGGTAAGGCAATCCTTGATGTTGGAGCCGGTACTGGTCGTGTGAGTGTTGCGCTTGCTGCTTTAGGCGCTCGGGTAACGGCGCTTGATGTGTCTGAGGCCATGCTGAAAGTTCTTCGCAAGAAAAACTCGCTCATAAAAGCAGTGGTGGGAGACGCCGAAAATTTACCTTTTCTTCATGAGAGTTTTGATATAGTGGTAGCAGCTTTTCTGGTGGTGCATTTAAACGATCCCACCCAGTTTTTTGACGAAGCCTATCGCGTACTCAAGCCCGGCGGACAACTTATTATTACCAATATCAACCAAAAAGAACCGCCAGAAATTACAACCCAGCAAGGTAGTATCAAGATTGAGTCGTTCTATCATCGTCCCGAAAAAATTCGGGATATTCTGCAAAAATTGGCTTTTAGCATCCAAAAAGAAATAATAGTCAAAGAAAATGAAGTGTGGATTAATCAGATAATTGTGGCGGAAAAATAGTTGGTTTAGTATTAAGTATTTAGTATCTGGTATCAAGTATTGAGCTGTGAGCTTTCAGCTTTGAGACATTGAATTTGAATTATGAATAACGAATTATTTACTAAGTATTGAGGTATAAGCTTTTAGCTGGGAGCTATGAGAAAACTTGCCGTCGATTGTTTTTATGTTTTCATGCCCGGCAATAGGTAGGTCACTTCGTTCCTCGCAATGACAAGGAGTAAAAAGTTCACCCCTAACAGCTAAAAGCTCATGTCTAAAAGCTTAAAAAAATTGTATTTTACGTTTTAAACTTCATGCATCTGGTATCTCGCTCCGGTTTATTTTTTAAAAAATACGGTTGGAAATTACTCGGTGTCTTGGTGGCAGTAGTGGTGAGTGGTGGGGTCTTCGTGGCGCAGGTTTATGGGCCGCATACCCATCATTTTCAAATTACGTTTTTTGATATCGGGCAAGGGGATGCCAGTCTCATTGAGTTTCGGGATGGTCAGCGGATGCTGGTAGATTGTGGTCCGGATCAGAGTGTGCTCGCCAAACTCGGTCGAGCCTTGCCGTTTTTTGACCGGCGAATTGACTATCTTATCATAACCCATCCGGACCTTGATCATTATGGTGGGTGTAGAAGCGTGGTCGAGCGTTTTGAGGTCCGGTCCGTAGTTACCAATGGTCAAAGTAAGCCTGATGCTTCTTGGCAGGAGTTGCTGCAAGCTGTGCGCCGGCGTGGTGCTACCCAAAGCATAATGCTGGCGCCCTCCGTGTGGAATGTGGCGAGTACGACGCTCGAATTTTTATCGCCACAGACAGATTTTTATTCTTTGTTTAAGCTCGACGATACCAATAATCACAGTATTGTTTTTCGTCTGCTCGACGCTCCTACCAAAAAGAGTGTTTTGTTTATGGCTGACGCCGAAGTTCCGCTTGAACAAGGGTTAATGAAAAAATATTGTGTTATTGCTACAGACTGCCCGGCACTGGGAGCTCAGGTGCTTAAAATAGGTCATCATGGCAGTGACACTTCTACCACCGAACGTTTTTTACGCCTGGTCGATCCGCAAAAAGCTATTATTTCGGTTGGAAAGCACAATCATTTTGGTCATCCTTCCCGCCGCGTCCTCAATCGTCTCAAACGTCAACAAACCGCCATTTGGCGAACTGACGAGGTTGGTGATATACTCGAGCGATGACTTCTTGGGTGTGGTAGTATTCAGTATTTTGTATAGAGTATCAAGTATTGTGTTTGAATAACGAATGACGAATTAAGTATTTAGCTGGGAGCTATGAGGAAACTTACCGTCGATTGTTTTTGTGTTTTCATGCCCGGCAATAGGCAGGTCACTTCGTTCCTCATAATGACACTGAGGGAAAAAGTTCACCCCTAACACCTAAAAGCTTAAAAATCGTATTTTAATTTGTGTATGAAAAAATATTGGTTGTACGTGGGAATTTTTGTAATTTTTGGACTTTTGGCGGTTCATCCGGTTTTAGCCGCGCCATTTGTTGATGCCGATGGAGATGGTTTGTCGGATAGCGAGGAAGTGAGCCTTTACCATAGCGATCCGCATAATGCTGATACGGATGGCGATGGTTACGGTGATGGCAATGAGGTCAGTCATGGTTATTCACCCATCAATCCGCAACCGATTAAAATGGTTGATCTCGATACGGATCACGATGGTTTAAATGATGATTTGGAAATAGCTCTTGGCACGAATTTGGCTGATCCGGATACAGACGGTGATGGTGTGAAAGATAAAGACGAGGTATTTTCGGGTTTTAATCCTTTGGTTGGAAATAAAGATCGTCGCGTTGAGCGGCGGGTGGAGGTGGATTTAACCACGCAAACGCTTAAGTATTACTTTAATGATATTTTACTTGGGTCAATGCCGGTTTCGACCGGGATCTTAAAATGGCCAACACCGGTAGGTGAGTATGAAGTTTTACGCAAAGTGCCGGTCATTCGCTATACGGGTGTAGGCTATGATTATCCCAATACTAAATGGAATTTGGAATTTAAACGGCATTTTTACCTTCATACCGCCTACTGGCATAATGATTTTGGTATCCGGCCGCGGAGTCATGGGTGTGTGAATATGAAGCAGTCGGATGTGGAAAAACTGTACAGTTTTTTGGATGTTGGGGATGCGGTGAAAGTGGTGGGCAAGACGCCGTATAAAGTAGCGAAGAAGTAAAAGTTTTGTCTGGATGTACATTTGCAAGTAGAGTTATTTTAGGTATACAATTCTTTTAATTAACTCGGTTTTAAAAAGTTTTTATTCATTAGGAAAAGATTTTATGAATAATAGTGAAATGGAATTTGTAGGGCAAGTGGTTCCAGAATTGCCTGAAGCGCATTTACGAACCCAAATTTCGCAGCAAAGACAGGAAGATGGGCTTCGAGTAGAAAAAACAAAAGAGTCCCCGGTGGCAAGGAGGAGTGGTGAATGGTGTGGGAATAAATTTGAAAAAATAGGTATGTGTATGGGCTTGTTTGGATTATTGGCAGTTGGAGAACCTTTGGCCGTAGGCTTGTATGGTCGTGAATTTTACGGTAACACAGATCATTTTAATACCGTAGGGGATCGTGTAGCCGAAGCTTTGGAAATACCAGTTATAAAAAAGAATAATGTAATGAATGAGGCGAGATCATGCGAAACGTTGTTGGGATACTTTGCTGCTGTGGTAGGGTGGGGCCTTATGCGTGCTAGTTCAATAAAGAGAGCAGGTGTGAAGATGGGTAATTTCGATTTTGAAAAATAAAATAACTTTAATTTATAAAATTATGAATTTTTTCGATCAACTTTTTGAAGGATCAGGTTTAACCGAAGAAGAAAAAGCAAGATGTAGTTTGCAGTTTTCGGTAGTAGTAATTTTAACTTTACTTAAAAATTTAGAACCAAAACTTTCTGAAACAGAAAAGAAGCAAATAGAAGCTTGGGATAAAGAACAAAAATATGAAGAGGTTCTAAAATTTATCCGCAGTAAATATTCCGATGAGGAATGGGAAGTTGTTTTAAAAAAAGAAATTCAGCCCCTTGTAGATAGTTATATTTCTGAAGTTATAGATGGTTTACGCGCACCTTAGATCTTGCGCAATTCATTGGTTTTTCTTTAGCCGTCGATGCAATAATTGCCCAATACCAGAAATTTACCGGTAATTACTAAGGTTCTACATGACGGATTAGATCATTTAAGCCCGGTGCAAAAAGATCGTTTATGCTTGTCGGAATTGGTATTAGGAATCGTGGTATGTTTTGGGGCATACACCATTCACTGTGGGTTAAGAAAAAAATAATTTACTAATGACGTGGAGAAAGTGGTGGGCAAGACGCCGTATAAGGTAGTGAAGAAGTAAAATTTATAGTATGCTATTTATACCTTTTTAATTATTTTTTATGAGTGAAGATTCTTATATGTATGGTGAGAGAGTGGTGAAATTGCCTGCTGAACCTTTGGTTACTCCGAATTCTGAAAGCGAAAATTTGCCGCCCAGCAAAGAAATGTCGTCGGCAAAAGAAATGAGTGAACGTAGTACTGCATGGTATTTAAGACATTCGCTAAAAATATTAGAAGGTGAGAGTTTTGTATTTTCGGGAGGGGGTATGGCATTGGTCACAACTTCTTTTTTAGAGCAACACTCTGTTCACTGGTACGGTGTTTTTCTTACCGGGTTGGGGGTGGCTTTAGGTATATTGCATGATAAATTGGAAAGCAAGAAAAAAAATTCTACTTCTGGCGCAGATGACTTGTATGAAGAGCTTAAAAGAAATAATCCTAATTTAGGTAATTAAAGCTTTGATTTTTTAAAATTATGCAATTTTTGATGAACTTTTTGCAGGGCTAGACATAAAACCAGAAGAGAAATTAAAATGTTTTTAAGTTTAATAAAGTTTTAATTATTAATTGAAAGTATTTTTATGGAACAACGAGAACCAGAATTAAGTTTAATGGGAGAGGTGGTTCCTGAATTGCCAGAAACATCTCTGAAAACAGACTTAACGAGCAGTGAAAGAGGTGGAGATGGTAAAAATTTGGATGGAGAAAGTAAAGATCGTAAACATGACGGTCCTATTCAAAGAAGGAGTTATGAGTGGGCTAGAAGTATCTTATTGACTGTCCAGCTCACTGGTGTCGCGATGACCGTTGATACAATGTTCGGCGAAGCATATCAAGATTTGAGTGTGGTTAATAAGTTTTTGCATGGCCAATCGGATGAATTAACTCGAAGAGAAAAACGTGATTTAAATTTAAATCAGTCGTCATTAGGAATATTGTTAAATTTGGGAGCATGGTTTAGCAATACAATGCTAAAAATAAAATATAGACGATTACCTGCAACTAGTGATGAAACGGATGATCTCTATAGGAAGCTAATTTTGGATAATCCTGTAAAAGATCAGAAATAGTAATGAAGATGTTATTTTTAGCTAATTTAAACTATGAATTTTTTTGACCAACTTTTTGAAGGTGTTAATTTAACTGATGAAGAAAAAATAAAATGCAGTTTACAGTTTTCAGTAGTGGTAATTGTAACTTTGCTTAAAAAGTTAGAACAAAAACTTAGCGAAGCAGAAAAGAAACAAGTAGAAACTTGGGATAAAGAACAAAAGTATGAAGAATTAGTTTCCTTTATCCGCAGTAAATATTCCAATGAAGAATGGGAAGTTGTTTTGAAAAAGGATGTTCAACCGTTGGTAGACAGTTATATCTCCGAAGTTATAGAGGGAAAATAAATGGTTTTTTTAATCTTTGCAGTGTATGTCCGAGTATGGGATACCGCGCCATGTTGAAGGCGAAGGGGCTGAAGCTCCGTTGTTTCATGAATTATGTGATGTTCGTCTGGAGCTCCGCGATCAATCAGATGCAAAATTAGCAGCCGAAATCGCCAACCTTCCTGTTTTAGACCAAGTCTTTAATCGGCACGCTCAGGTGGGAAGATTTTTTATACAAATGGAGGAGGCGATTAATGCTGGTATGACCTATACTAGGTACCTAAGAAAGTCCGAGCGAGAAGGTCTTGCTAGGTGGGTAGAAGCATTGCGTGCTTGTCAACCAGATGACGAAGAAGATGAGAGTGCTGAACAGGGTGAAATGCAGGATGAAACGGTGGTTCAAGGCATGGTAGAACCCGTCGGGCGCAGCGTGGATAGCAGTAAGAGTGCTTACCCTTTGCCAAATTTTGATATAAAAATAAGTCTCAAAGATCCTCGTGTTGCGAGTGACCTTGGCGCGCTGCTCGCCAAAGATTTGTTGAAGGTTGTTATTACTCATCCGGTATTGCTAGATTTTTTTTCACTGATGGCTGGGGCGGTGCAGAGAGGTTGTTCTTATCGAGATTTTTTACGGTCACAGGAGGCTGAAATGAAAAGACTTGGGCAGGCGAGCTAGTTTGGTTTCGGGAGCGGGTTGGGTGAGCGTTTGACAATTTGTGTCAGGTTGGTATACTTAGGGTCAATATCAAGAGCATCTACCGTAGATGCTCTTTCTTTTATCTTGGTATTTGTTTATAATACCGTTACTTAAAATTACTCTATTTGTATGGCTTCAGATATTACCAAAGCAATTCAAGCGCTGTGCGTCGAAAAAAACTTGTCCGAAGAATCGGTCATGGAAACCATTGAGCTGGCGCTCGCGGCCGCTTATCGCAAGGATTTTGGTATCAAACAGCAAAATAAACAGCAAAATGTTAAGGTTAAATTTGATGCTGAAACCGGCGATATGAAGGTGTGGGATGAAAAAATCGTGGTGGCTGATATTGACGCCGATGTCTTGGAAAAAGGCCAAAACGAACTGCTCGAGCTGCGTGAAGCTGCTCGCGCTGATGGTAGAGAATTGAGCGAAGAAGAAACAGCTCATTTACCGAAATTTAATAGTAAAACCGAAATCATGCTCAGCGAAGCACAAACCATTGAACCTGACGCCGAACTGGGTGATGTGCTTGAAATCCCGCTTGAAATTCCACGTGATTTTGGTCGCATGGCTGCCCAAACCGCGAAGCAAGTAATTATCCAAAAAATTCGTGAAGCCGAAAGAAACCTCGTTTTTGGTGATTTTAAAAACCAAGAAGGGGAGATTGTAATGGGAACAGTGCAGCGCGCTGAAAGCCGTAAAGTACTTATTGATTTGGGTAAAATTACCGCTCTTTTGCCGCCCGAAGAGCAAAGTGCGAACGATAAATATCGTCCCGGTTCGCGTATGAAATTTTTGGTTCGCACCGTAGCTATGGGAGTACGTGGTCCAGAAGTTATTGTATCGCGCGCTCATCCCGATTTTGTGAAGAATATTTTTATGGAAGAAATTCCGGAAGTTACCAGTGGAGTTATCCAGGTAAAAGGAGTGGCCCGTGAAGCCGGTTTTCGCTCCAAGGTGGCTGTATTTACCGCTGATCCGTCCATTGACCCGATTGGTTCGTGTATTGGGCAGCGTGGCAGTCGTATTACTACCATCATCGAAGAGTTGGGTGGCGAAAAAATTGATGTGGTAGAGTACAGTAGTGATGAGAAAAAATATATTTTACACGCTCTTTCTCCAGCTAAGGCTACCAGCCTAACGCTTGATGAAACCAATAAAACAGCTGAAGTTTTAGTGCCTTCCGAACAATTTTCGCTCGCTATTGGTCGCGGCGGACAAAACGTACGTTTGGCGTCAGAGCTCACTGGTTGGAAAATAAATGTACGCGAAGATGTAAAAGCCGAAGTACCATCGGCTGAAGCGGAAAGCGCATCTGTCAATTCTGAGGAAAATGACGAGGCTCCCGAAGAAAGTCAAGAAGGTACAGAAGAATAATCAGATTTAATCGTCGCCTATTTTCTATGTCATCACTTTTTCACGTCGTTTTATACCAACCGATTTTTAACCTGTTTGTATTTTTATACAACATTGTGCCAGGGCATGACCTGGGTTTGGTAATTTTACTTATTACCATCCTGATTCGCTTGGCACTTTTGCCCCTCACTAAGGCACAAATTAACGCCCAACAATCAGCCAAAGTATTGCAGCCAAAAATCGATGCCGCCAAAAAACAGTTTGCGAACGATAAGCAGGCCCAATCCCAGGCTATCATGGAAATTTATAAGCAGCATAAAGTTAATCCAGCCAGCGGTTGCTTACCAATACTTGTGCAGTTGCCAATTCTCATTGCCCTCTACTATGTTTTGCAGGATGGTTTGGTGAGTGCTAATCTGCAAGCTACTTTGTATGCTTTTGTGCACAATCCCGGCAAAATAAATACCGTCTCGCTCACGTTATTCGATTTGGCTCATCCAAATGTGGTTTTGGCGGTTTTGGCCGGTGTTGCTCAATTTTGGCAGGCTAAGCTCATGATGGGAAAAAATACTACGGTTCCTAAAATACCGGGTGCAGAAGACGAAAGCATGATGAATATTATGAATAAACAAATGCTCTATATGATGCCGGTTTTGACCGCCATTATTGGTATGCGCCTTCCGGCCGGCCTAACGCTCTATTGGTTTTTTGGTACTGTACTCATGGCGTTGCAGCAAATTTTTCTCTCCAAAAAGACAGCCGACAACCAACCTCCGGCCATACCTTCTTCCCAGCCTCCTGTAATCGAGGGTCAAATTGTCGGGTAGGAAATGTAAAATACAAAATAAAATACAAGCTTTTTAAGCTTTTAGGTATGAGCTTTTAGCTGTTAGGTTTAAACTTTTTTTGCTCGTCCTCATTGCGAGGAATGAAGTGGCCTGCCTATTGACGGGTATGAAAATATAAAAACAATTGACGGTAAAGTTTCCTCATTCAAATTCAATACCTCAAAGCTAAAAGCTCTTAGCTCACAACTCGTCCCTAAAAACTTCAACACTAAAGTATGCGCATTTATTTTCACCAATTGATCCATTTGCCGGTAGTAACGCGTATGGGGGTGAAATTGGGGCAGGTACAGGATGTGGAAATTGAAGTAGAAACGCATGGGGTAGTAGCGTATAGTGTGGGTGGGAAGTTTTTTGGAAAAGATGCCTATCGGATTGTCCCTGGGCAAGTAGTCTGCATCACAGACACAGAAATGATAGTAGATGATGCAATTTTAAAAGATCGCGCGGCGTCTGAGTCTGTAGTAGGCTCGAGAGTATCGCTTGAGTCCGTGAATTCTGTCCAAGCAGAATAAGCTTTTTTGCCACAACAGTCGGTTTGCCACCGACTGTTTTTTTGCGAGCGATTGTACACTCAGTTGTTCTTGAGTATACTTAAATAAAAAATATGAACGCGCTTTGCTTGGCTATTCTCAAAACTTTTTATTATTTTGATGCCCGATCTTTTGCTCTTACTCCCGCGGAAATTTTTCGGTATTTGTGGCGCTCTGAACAAGTGTTGTACGCAGATTTATTGCAGGAGCTTGCAGCGGGGGAAGGCCGTTTTTGGTTGCAAAAATATGGTTTTTATTGTTTGCCCGGTCGCACGGAATTGGTAGAAATACGCCGTGAGCGCTTGGTAGCTACCGAAATGCTGCTTAAAAAAGCCCGGCAGGCGGCCCATCTCATTGCAGGAGTGCCTGGTTTGCGGGCCATTTTTGTGTGTAATTCAGTGGGTGCGCAAACAGCAACGCAGGAGAGTGATATTGATTTTTTTATTATCACTGAGCCAGGGAAAATATGGCGCGTGCGCTTTTGGACCAATCTTATTTTGCGTTTGTTTGGTTTGCGTACGTATGGAGTGTGTTTGCCGCAACGGATTTGCTTATCATTTTATATTGATCAGCTTGCGCTAGATCTGTCGCCATTGCGGATTGCTGATAACGATATTCATTTAGCCTACTGGCTGCACCAGATGGTTCCGATGTACGATCCGGAGCGGCTGTACGACAGTTTGGTGGCAGCCAACCAGTGGACCAATCCTTTTGTGCCGCGGATTAAGTTGGCCTGGGGTGCAGAGTATATCCGCGCTCTCTCTTTGGGAACATGGCGACAAAAAATAAAAAACCTGAGCGAGCGGATCGGGTCAGGAAAAATCGGCGCGTGGTTAGAAACCCAAGCTAAAGCCTGGCAATGGGCTAAATTAAAACCATCTCTAAAAGAGAAAGCAAAAATTGCCAATAATCACGTGCTTTTACAAGATAATGTCCTTAAATTTCATGAACACGATACCCGAACTGAGCAGCGTATGGAATGGTTAAAGAAGGTTGAAAACCTAACGACATCTCGCTAGTTTGTTTGGGCTTTTTTATGCAAATAATACCTATATTTAGAAAATTCTTGGGGTTAAAAGTTGTTTTGACGAGATTAAACCTGATACAGTTTGGCTTGATGGTTTTTTTATTTCTTTTGCCGTGGCAGACTCGGCTTATTTTTGCTCCAGCTTTTTTAAACAACGGTTACTACGAATATGGCACAAAAAGTTTGTATGCTACCCAAATTATTTTTGCAGCAGTGGTATTTTTGAGTGCTATAGATTTGTTTAAAAATAAAAATTTTACATTTGTACAATACTTAAAACGAAATTTGTGGGGAGTTAGTTGTGGTGGAATTTTTCTTTTACTTTTGGGAGTGAATTTTTTGCTTCAGCCGCTGAAAGGTGTTGGGTTCCAATTTTTTTGTTGGTTGGGAAGCGGTTTTGCGCTCATGCTTTTGCTGCGTAAATATGTGAGGGAGTTTTTGGGTTTACTGGCGGTATGGCTCGGGGCTGTAGGACAGGCGTTGTTTGCGATAGGGCAATATATTTTTCAGATGGTTCCCGCAAATAAATGGCTGGGTTTGGCGGTTCATAATCCGCAAGAACTCGGTGCGGCAATTATTAATGTTCATGGTGAAAGAATTTTGCGTGCGTACGGATCCTTTCCTTGGCCAAATGCGCTTGGTATTTATCTGGCAGTAGGATTTTTGATTGGTTTGGTTCTCTTTTTAGAATATGGATGGAGCTTGAAAAGAAAGATATGTTTGTTAGCTGGGGAACTTTTGATTTTAGTTGGGCTTATTTTTTCTTTTTCTCGAAGTGCATGGCTAGCAGCTTTGATTGGAGTAGGGTTTATAGGTGGAGTGATTTTTTTGAAGCAAAAAAAATATCTAAAAGAGTTTGTTCTTTTTTTGGTAGTAAATGGAGTGGTTTTTTTCAGCACGTTTATTTTACTTCGACCATTATTTTTGGCGCGCATCGATACATCAATTGACATTGAAAACAGATCAATCTCAGAACGAGTGTCGCAGTATCAGGTGGCAAAGACAGTTGTGATTAAACATTGGCTGTGGGGAGTGGGGCTCGGAAATTATACGTACGAATTGTATAAGAGAAATACTTCTTTACCGGCGTGGAGTTATCAGCCGGTTCATAATATTTACATGCTTATGTTGGCGGAAGGGGGAATTTTATTTTTTGTTCTTTATATTTGGGTGTTTGGAAATATCACGCTCATAATTATTCGGGACAATGCTTTTGCCGTTGGAATTGTAGTGGCTCTTTTGGTGTTTGGGCTTTTCGACCATTTTTTGTGGACGCTTTACGCCGGGCAAATGCTGTGGTTTGTGGGGTGGGGGATAGGGCAAACAAAAAACAGACCAACCAATTGATCTGTTTTATAGTACGGCCCGGATAATTCAACAGGCCGTCGAGTGAGGAGGCAGGACTCCTCGAAAAGAACACTAGACTCCTCACCCCTGCGCCGCAGCCGGATGGCTAGCGGCGGTGAGAAGCGCGGCGCTTGCCGCTACCGCACGGGCGTGGAGGCCGCGGCGTCGGCGTCGGCCTTCTTCTCCTTGTCGATGTACGCCTGCATGTTGGGGTCGGCCGCCTTCGCCGCCGGCGCCTTCGCCGCCTCCTTGGCGGCCTTCGCCGCCTCTTCCTCGGTGCGCTTCGTCACCTCTTTGGCGGTGAGGCTCCAGCACCCACTCGCGTGGATGAGGAGGAGGGTCATCAGCAGGCAGCGCTTCAGCACCATCGTCATCTTCATTGGTCGGACCTCGCCGCAGCACAGTGGCTGCGGGTTGCATAATATCCATGAGTATGGGTACTGAGCATCCCGCAGCAGCTGGTGGGCTGGGTAAACGGTTCGGACGTTTTTTATCCGAACATAATACACTAGATGTTTGTTTACTTTTTGTCAATGTTTATTTACAGGTATTTATGTGGATAAATGTTCGGTAGTGATTCTTGACATCTCTCACGGTTGTAGTACAATCTCTTCTAGAATTATCACTCCTTTTATTTGAGTGATAAAAATATACTTATTTTTAATACATTACACTATGCCCAAGCAAGTGATTCGGCCCCTCGGCAACAATGTCGTGGTTGAGCCAATTAAAAAAGAAGAAATTACTGCGTCTGGTATCGTGCTACCTACCGGTAATGATAAAGACGAAAAAGGCCAAGGCAAAGTTATTGCCGTGGGTTCCGGCAAACTCCTCGAAGATGGTACGCGCAGCGTTATGGAAGTAAAAGTGGGTGATACTGTTATTTTCAAATCCTGGGGTGGCGAAAAAGTCGAGCTTGATCGCGAAGAGTATAAAATTGTGTCAGCCGACGATATTTTGGCTGTCCTCGAAAAATAATTTTTTTTCAGAAAGCGTTTCGTATTTTACATTTTAAGCTTTAAGTTTATTCCCTATGGCAAAACAAATTTCGTATAATCACCAGGCCCAGCAGCAGCTCGTGGCCGGTCTCAATACCCTCGCCAACACCGTAAAAGTAACCCTCGGACCCAAAGGCCGCAACGTGGTTATTGCCAAAGGTTATGGTTCCCCTATCATCACTAAAGATGGCGTAACCGTGGCCAAAGAAATCGAGCTTGAGGATCCGGTGCAAAACTGTGGCGCTGAGCTGGTAAAAGAAGTGGCGAGCAAAACTAATGATGTGGTGGGCGATGGTACCACTACAGCGACTGTTCTGGCCCAAGCTATCGTGCAGCAAGGTATGAAAAACGTAGCCAACGGCGCCAACCCTATTGCTCTAAAACGCGGGCTCGATAAATGTGTCGAAGCCATTATCAAAGAATTGCAGACCAACATTGCTAAACCGGTTGAACAAGATGAGATCGCTAATGTCGCGGCTATTTCTGCCAACGACAAAGAAATCGGTCGTCAAATTGCCGATGCTATGAAAGAAGTGGGCAAAGACGGAGTTATTACCGTGGAAGAATCACAATCGTTTGGTATGGAGATCGAAGTGGTGCAGGGTATGCGCTTCGACAAAGGGTATGTGTCGCCATACATGGTCACCAACACCGACCGCATGGAATCCGAGCATGTGGATCCTTACATTCTTATCACTGATGAAAAAGTCAGTTCTATCCACGATGTTTTGCCGCTCCTTGAAAAAATTGCCCAAAGCGGCAAAAAAGAACTCGTCATTATTGCCGATGATGTAGAAGGTGAAGCATTAACGACTTTTGTGCTCAATAAACTGCGTGGTACCTTCAATATTTTGGCCGTTAAAGCTCCGGGCTTTGGTGATCGCCGCAAGGAAATGCTCCAGGATATTGCTGTTCTCACCGGTGGGCGCGTTATCACCAAAGATATCGGGCTCAAACTGGCCGAAGCGACAGTGGAAGATCTTGGTCGGGCGCACAAAGTAGTGTCTACTAAAGAGTTTACCACCATTGTGAAAGGTCAGGGCGATGAACTGGCTGTCAAAGATCGTGTGGCGCAAATTCGCAAAGTTATGGACAATACTGACAGTGATTTTGATCGCGAAAAACTCCAGGAAAGACTGGCGAAACTGGCCGGTGGTGTAGCGGTCATTCGTGTTGGTGCCGCCACCGAAGTTGAAATGAAAGAAGTGAAACATCGTATCGAAGACGCGGTTGGTGCTACCAAAGCGGCAGTGGAAGAAGGGGTAGTGCCGGGCGGTGGGGTAGCTCTTATTCGCGCTTCTAAAGTTTTGGATAGCATGAAACTCGAAAACGAAGAAGCTGTGGCAGTGGGTATACTCAAACGCGCACTCGAAGAACCTTTGCGTCAGATTGCACAAAACGCTGGTGTTGACGGGGCCGTGGTCGCTCAAGAAGTCAAAAAAGGTACGGGTGCTTATGGTTACAATGCCGCTACCGATACCTACGAGGATATGATTAAAAGCGGTATTATCGATCCGGCCAAAGTTACGCGCAGCGCTCTACAAAATGCGGCTTCGATTGCGGGCATGTTCCTGACCACCGAAGCGGTTATTACTGATATTCCAAAAAAAGAAGAACCATCTGCTCCGGCGATGGGCGGCGGTATGGGTGGAATGGGTGGTGGCATGGGCATGTATTAAACCCAAAAAACGTCCGTTATCTCATAGAGAGTTACTATGTATAAAGACGCTTCCACAGAAGCGTCTTTATGTTTGCGAAAATGGAGTGTTAAGAACAATGGTGTGGGTTATAAATTGAGCGATTTTTTGATGTGAGTAATTTTGGTGGACATAATTTTATGTCGAAGGTACCAGTCTTTTTTTGAGACCCTAAAAGCAACTCCGCCATAGGTACCAACAAATTCGTACGTTAGCTTTAAGTCACCAAAACAGAGATCAAGTTTTCCGGACTGAGCTGCCATATGTTTGAGATCGGCTAGAAGAGCTGTAAATTTAGCTTGTTCTTGGCGCATAATTTTTTTGGCCGCGGATTCACTTTTGGTAATACGATGTTCTTCCGGCGCAGGTGAAATGGTTATTCGAGTTTTTTTACGATAATTGTGGTTGGTGTGAAGAATGGGTGCGCGTCGGGTTATTTGTTGTTCAAGTAAGTCTACATGTTCGGTTACAGCAAATTTTAGATTTTCGAGATAGAGGAAAAATTCCCCATTTAAAATAAGCCCCATAATAAGCGTGGCAAAATCTTTCGCTGTTAAATAGGGGCTACGCAAAATCCAATCGATTTCTGTAAAATAAGCAAAGGAAGTGGAAAAATATTTTCCTACAGTATAGGCTGGACGTATTTTTTTGGTTGGGAGTTTTATTAAAGTTTTTTGTTCAGGTTTTTCTTCGTCTTGTTTGTCCTCTTCATCATTTTGCGTATCTTCACACTCGTCCATGAAAGCGGTGGTGATGGTGGGTTCTTCGAGGTATGTTTGCAATGCTTTGTCCAGATGATACACCAGGTAGCTTTCAAATGCGCGGGTGTTTTCTGATTCGAAAGCTGAGGTGGCAATAAAATCGGTAAAAAGCCGGAGTATATTTTGTGCAACAAAAGATATGCCATGGTCGATGAGTTTTTCTTGCGGCGAATGAATTACTATTCTGTATTTGCTGAATATCGATCGGTTTTTTTCCCAGATTTGGCGTGAGCGCTCAATAAGTATCGGGCGGGTAATTATTAAAATTTGCTGTCTGGCGCGGTCTTCGAGAGCAGTAGTGGTTGGGTTTAAGGAGTTGGCTTCAGCGCTTCGTTTTAGCGCGCTCACAAAAGAGCACCAGCTATACAAATCAGCTGAATTTTTTTCCAGGTGTTCAAGTAATTGGCTGAGCGGTTCACCCTCCTTTTTTTTGTCGGTTCTAAAATGATATCGGTCCATGGTTTAGGTAAATTTGGGAATGTAATAGGCTTCAGCCAGGTCGTACGCCAAAGCAAAAAACTCACCAATAATGGGTAGAGCCGGGCAGCCGGTGGTTAGGGGAGAGAGTTCTAGCAAGGTATCTTTTAATTGGGCTATTAAGATTGGGTCAAGGGCCAGGGCTAATTTCCCACCCGTGCTCGTAATTGCAAAGTCCTTCGCGGAATAATCTTGTCGGTAGACTTGAGTTTCTGTTGCGGTTAAAATTTTTTGCAGGGCTACAAAGCCGTTGAGGCTCATATAGGATAATAAAAGGATGAGTTTTTTACTTTCACGCATGATGGTGCGTAGTTCGGCAGCCGAAATAGCAGTATGAAATTTGCACTGGTAGACTTTAGGAATAACGCGAAAAACATTGAAGATAGTCTGTATGGCAGTATTAAAGCCGCGCAACATATACCCATCAACCGTTCGTTCCGGCCGGTATTTTTTTAGGAGTATTTTAAAAGCAGGGTATAAATGCGTATTGCTATCGCGAACATTTGTGTTCTCTCGTTGTTCGCGCCACTGTGCCGTATGGGGTTGAATAATTTTTTCCACACAGCTTTTTAAGCTTTCGATAGTATCTTCGGCAGTCGTGGTAGCTGAAAGTAGAGTAATTTCATCCATTTGGGCAATTTTTAACAACCCAGCACTCGTATCTGCACGGTATTCTTGGGCGACTCCGCTCCAAATTTCTTCAATAAAAATCGTGGTAAGGGCCATCAAGTCAAGCTTAGTTTCGTTTATTTCAGCACCCTCTCGAATTTCGGTGACGCGTGGGTGGAGGATCACTCGTTCTTTTACGCCATAATCTAAAATATGTTGTTTCATACAAAAACAAAATAGAACCGGTAATTTTAGTAAAAAAGGGCTTATTTGTCAATCGTGTCCGCTTCCTATAGAATAGGTAGGTGTTATTAAAGCTGTTTTTGTGTCGTTTGATCGCCTCCACATTTTGCAAGAAAAAATTCAGACTGCGCTTGTACTCATTAAAATTGAGGATTTGCAGGCTACGTTGGCAATGTTGGCCACGCAAATGAATGCGCCGGATTTTTGGTCTGTGCCGGAGAAAGCGCAAAAAACCGCTCAAGAGTACCAGAATCTTAAAGACGAAGTGGAAAAATGGCTCCTCTTACAAACTAAAACAGCAGATTTATTGGAGTTGGTTGCTCTGGGCGAGGAAAGTTTTGCAACAGAAATTGATCGCCAAACCGCTCAGCTCGAAAAACAATACAGTGAATATGAAATTTTTTTACTTCTGAGTGAACCTCATGACCCGAGTAATGCTATAGTTACCATCAATGCCGGCAGTGGTGGGACCGAAGCGCAAGATTGGGCGGCCATGCTCCTGCGGATGGTTTTGCGATTTGCAGAGCGGCAGGGGTATGCAACGCGTATTATCGATGAGTCGATAGGGGCTGAGGCTGGGTATAAATCTGTAACAGTAGAGATAAAAGGACGCTTTGCCTACGGATATCTCAAAAGCGAACACGGAGTGCACCGTTTGGTGCGAATTTCCCCTTTTGATGCTGAGAAAATGCGCCACACTTCATTTGCGGGTATTGAAGTTTTGCCAGAACTCGACAACGAAGTAAAAGTTGAGATTGATCCAAAAGATTTACGTATCGATACGTTTATGTCGGGTGGCAAAGGTGGACAAAGTGTGAATACTACCTATTCGGCGGTGCGTATCGTTCATATTCCAACCGGCATCAGTGTGTCGTGTCAAAATGAGCGTTCGCAGTTGCAAAATAAAGACATGGCGATGAAAGTTTTAAAATCTAAGTTGGTGCTGCTTGAGGAAGAACGGCAGCGTCAAGCAAAAGCTGATTTGCGCGGCGAGCACAAAGCAGCTGAATGGGGTAGTCAGATTCGCTCCTATGTCCTGCACCCGTATCATTTGGTAAAAGATAATCGCAGCAATTACGAGTCGACTGATCCGGAGGCGGTATTGGAAGGGGATTTATTGCCATTGTCTGAAGCGTATTTGCGATTTTTAAAACAATAATTCTGTGGCTATGTTGAACATATTTGATCCTCAGACTTTGCAAAAGCTGGCTGTTCAGTATGGGTTGCGACCGAGTCGGGAGTATGGACAAAATTATCTCTTAAATAAAGAAGTGATTGAACGCATGGTGGCCGTGAGCGGGGTGGGGAGTGAGGATACGGTGGTAGAAGTAGGTCCGGGGTTTGGCGTTTTGACCCTGGCACTCGCTGCTCAGGCGAAAACGGTTATGGCTTATGAAATAGAAAAAAGATTGCTACCGTATTGGCAAAAGGTTCATAAAACCCATGCTAATATCACGGTAGTTTGGGGTAATGTGCTCCGGTTATCAGCGGATATAGGCGCACTTGGTCCGTTTACGCTGGTTGCCAATTTGCCTTACCAGATTACTTCACAAGTGTTGCGGTTTTTTCTGGAAGATGTGCCGCAGTGTCGGTCCGTTATAGTAATGGTGCAAAAAGAAGTCGCCCAAAGATTGTGTGCCCCAAAAGGTGATTTGTCGGTTTTGGGGATTGCCACTCAATTTTATAGCAATCCCGAATATGTAATGGATGTGAATCGAAATAATTTTTGGCCAGTGCCTGGTGTAGATTCGGCGGTGGTTAAGCTCGAACGTAAAGCAATATTGCCAGCAGTCGATGTGCCCTTATTTTTTCGTTTGGTGCGTGCCGGTTTTTCTTCCCGTCGCAAATTTTTGCTCAAGAACCTGGTTAATGCGCATTATGGAGAGCGGCAAAAAATAGCGGATATTTTTGAGAGGCTCGGTTTTTTACCTACAGCGCGCGCTCAGGAGCTTGATGTAGAAGATTGGCTTCAGCTTTTTTTGAGCTTATCCACTTAACCTGTTTGCCCAGGTGTGCTATAGTAAACATACTTTTACTTGCTTTCAATTTTATGGAAGAAGACGTCACCGATCTTTCTGAGTCACCAGCAGCTGTTCCTCCTTCGCATTTTTCACCAGAGCAAAAAACAGGTTTTGTTTTGTTGCTTATTTTTTCGTTCATTGCCATTGGATTGGGATTTTTACAGATTCGCAACACCATGTACGAACCTTTTGCTCTGTCTAATAAAATACCGGTTACACTCAAAGATCAAGTCAACACTCCGGACGCTTTGCGTTTTCGTGATACCGATAAGGATGGTTTGAGCGATTTTGACGAGCTTTATGTTTATGGTACGAGCCAATATTTGTACGATACTTTTGGTTATGGATTGAGCGATAAAGAAGTGGTGGGGAAAGGTTTGGCACTTTGCCCGGGAGCGGGAAAAAATTGTCAAACGGCGGCTGTGTCGCCTGGTCTCAGTACCACTTCAACACCTGCTTCTTCAGCCATTGTTTCTTCAGGGGCTATTCAGGATGCCACTTTCGCTGACCCCAATGCCGGGGCTATTGATATAGCGGCTATTCTGAGCGACCCTTCACAGGTGCGGGAAATTTTAGTTCAGGGCGGAGTCGATAAAAATGTGTTGAAAAATATTCCTGATGCAGAATTGTTAAAAACCGTACAAAATATCGTTTCCTCAAGCAGTAGTTTAAGCGCTTTGACCGATATTAATATTGTGAGTTCCACAACTTCATCTACCAAAAAATAATTTATTTTGAGTACTATGTTTGTCAAAATGAAAAAATTTAGCGTAGCTTTAGTGCTCGTTTTTTTTATTTTAAGCAGTTTTTTCGGTTCTTTGGTAGTTTCGGTTCCCTCAGCGCAGGCAGCCGGCATTCCCGTAGTGGATTTACCGGCTCTGGGCGATCGCATTAAAGACATTATTTTAAAAGTTTTAAAAGTTGGTGCTTTGCAGGGCGCGAGCAGTGCTGTGAGTTATACGCTTAAAAAATTTACGTATGATACGGCCGTTTGGTTGGCTTCAGGCGGTAAGGGACAGTCTCCGCTGGCGCAAAGCAAAGGCTTCGGTGATTATTTGTCAGGTGTTGCCGGTGATGCATTTGGTAAAGCTATGGAACAAATTAGTGCATCGGCTGGTTTGGGAGCGGCTGGTTTGTGTAGTGTGCCTGATCCAAAAATTGACCTGGCTCTACGCACTGGTGTCCGAATTAGTTTAAACCCAGGCAACACGTACAATCCGGTAACTAAACCGGCTTGTAACTTTAATCAGTTCGTTAAAAATTGGGGTAGCGCTGATACCTGGAAAAGCCGTTTTAGCAATGTTAGCGGTTCAGTGCAACAGCAATTTAACCAAGCTTTAAGCTTTAAGGTGGAAGAGGGAGGCAGTTTAGGTGTCCAGATCGGGGCTATCAATGCTATTAATCAAAAGTTGGCGCAAGCGGAGAAAGCCGGTATTTTACAAAGACAAGAGGGCGGTGGTTTTAATGATTTGGTGTCGCCAATTTCCGGCCAAGTAAAAACACCAGCTAAACTTATTCAAAAAGAATTTGAAGGTATTACAAGTGGGGAAGGAGCAAAACGTAGTGCTCAGCAGATCGATACCGCTATTGCGACCGGTGAGTTTTCTATTTTACCGGGTGCTTTGGCACGCTTCTTCGTGGATACTTTGGCGGGTACGGCTTTAAAAAATTATCAAAAAAATGGAGTATTGCCATTTGGTATTGGTGGCGGCAGTTTGGCGGTAAATTATGAGGATGCTGGTATTTTAGGTGGTCGTATTGCCGCACAAAATCTTTTTAACAACCTACTCACCGCACAGGTCAATTCGGTTGATCAATATAATATTTTGGCTCAACTCAGCAGTTGTCCGGATAACCCGGGAGTCTATAATTGTCGAGCTGATTCTGGTTTGGTGCAGGCGGCCCAAGAAATTGGTAATGGTTCGCCTACCACTATTAAAGAAGCTCTCGATAAAGGTTGGTTGCATGCCAATTATCCTTTATTACCCCCTTCTCGTGGGGGCGATGACGCTGATCCCAACTGTTATAACCGCGCGTATTGTTTTTCTAATATTAAAGTTTTGCGACAATTGCGTGTTCTTCCTTTAGGTTTTGAAATCGCCGCCTTAAATAGTGACCCAGATAAACCTTGGACTTTAGCCCAGGTCGTCAACGGTTTTAATGATTGTCGTTATGATAATGGGGTTTTGGTGTACGATCCGGTGAGTCATCCATTTTGCCATCTTATTGATCCGAATTGGGTAATTCGTGCTTTCCCGACGCGTTGTAATGCCATGTCTTATGGGCCAAGTTTGCTTGGTGCCGTCAGTGGAGATCGTCTCGAAGACTGTTCTGATTTATCTACTTGTGTCGGATACAATAAAGACGGGACTTGTATCAATTATGCATATTGTACCCGTGAAAAAAATACCTGGCGTTTTGCTGCAGATGAATGCAGTCCGCAGTATGAGTCCTGTCGTTCGTTTGTCGACAGTAAAGGAAATCCGCAAAGTTATTTGTATCGGACGCTTGATACAGGTTCGTGTAACCAGGACAATGTCGGGTGTAGTGCTTATAGCTTAACTCCCGACGCTAAAGGCGGATGGGTAACACCGACTGGTGCCAAAACGTATAATGGAGTTAATACCGGTATTTATTTTAATAGTAAGGTTTCTGCGAGTTGTAGTGCTAATTCAGCTGGTTGCTCGGCGTTTCAGCTTGCTTCCGGGGATATGCGGTATATCAAAAAAGCTCCCGATGCTTTGCGTTGCTATGATGCGGATCAGACCACCGTTGCAATTGATTGGCCAAAAACAACGGCTGATTTGGCTCGTGTTAAAGGTGCGGCCGATTGTTCACAGTATGCTGGGGTTTGTATTCCGGATGAGATCAGCTGTAATTGGTATCAGTCACAGACCCGTAGCGCTGATAAAATTCCCGGTCGTTTTCGTCCGGCTCAGGTAGAGAATAATCAAGTTGTTTGGAATGATCAATGTGACGGAAAATGTGTCGGGTATGCTGGGTATCGAGAAATGCCTAACAATTATTCTAATGGTCAGAATTTAGCTTATATCATTCCTTCTTCAGGCAAAACTTGTAGTGCGAGCGAGGAAGGTTGTACGAGTTTTACAAACCTCACCACGACATCTGGCGGAGTAGAAAAAACAGAATATTTTTCCTATTTGCGTTCCTGCAGTTTACCGGATACCGCCGCTCAAAAGAATTTTATTACCTATGAAGGATCAAGTGTTAATGGTTTTCAATTAAAAACCTTCACTCTCCTTAAAGATGAAACCGGTGCCCCGAAATATTCATATCGCACTGCTGAAGATTTGGCTCAATACGAAGCGGTTTGTAACGAAACTTTGTACAAAGCCGGGCAAGCCACACCAGATTGCCGTCAGTTTAATGATGCTGCTGATGCCAGCAAAGTTTACTATCGTTTACTTGCTAAGACCATTGTAGTTTCGAGTGATTGTACGCCGTATCGCCTCAATACCACGGATTTGAATGTGATTGCTCTCGATGAAACTCAGTGTAAAGCACAAAAAGGTTTTTGGGATCAAGGAAAATGCCAAGTTTGTTTTCAAGGAGGAGAATTTCGTGATGGGGCTTGTTACTATTACGGCTTACCGGGTGGGGTGCGTGGTTCGGCCGGAAGCAGTGTGAGTTGTAGTGCGATCGTGAATACGTGTCGAGCGTATAAAGGCAGCTTGGGTAATAATATTAAAGTTGTTGTTAATGATGGTTTTGAGAAAAACGCCCCCACGGCTGGCTGGTCTGGTAACGTGGCCTTGTCTCAAGAATCTACCCAGGTGGGTGGGCATTCTTTACGGTCGTCTGGCGCTAATCCAGCGAGTAAAAGTTTGGTGGTGAGTCCGGGTAAAACATATGATTTAACTTTTTGGGCTAAAGGTGATACCGGGAATCTTAAAATAAGTCTTACTACCGAACAGACTAATTCCAACAAAGATTTTGGTACGGTGGTAGTAGGCGATACTTGGAATTATTACCATTTGGGCCCGGTAGAACTTAGTGGTTCTGGTACTCAAGCCCAGCTCTTATTTACCAGTTTGGAAAATAAAACTGTTTTCTTGGATAACGTGCATTTGTCAGAAGGTATCAGTCAGGTATATTTGGTTAAAAATACACTGACAGTTAACCCTCTTTGCGACAGCCATCCAGATGATAATTTGCCGGGCGAAGCTTTGGGGTGTTCTGCCTACACTGATAGTAAAAATAATACTTTTTACTTAACCAACTTTTCCTATCTGTGCCGAGAAGGAGCTATCGGATGTACGGCCGTTTTTGATACCAAAAATACACCAACCGATCCCTTGCCTAAAGCCTATAATGTTTGGTTAAAAGGTTCAAGCGGAACCGTTACTACAGCAACTATCAATGGTCAGAAATTTTCTTGCCAGGTAACTGTCGGTGAAACAGGTTGCTATACCAATATATTTGGCATTGCCGCCCAAGATATTATTACGGCTTTAGGAAATGAAGCTTGGTCAAACTCAACCACGTATATTCCACCAGACACAGATAGTAAATCACCTGTCTATTTGGTGGCTTCCGAGAGTGGAAGTTGTAATGCTGTTGATTTGGGCTGTACTTTAGCCGGGCTCGAAGTAAAAACTCCAACCGGGCCTAAGTATAACACCGTGCTTATTAAGAATGATCCGGCTACTTATGATCAAACTTTGTGTCAGGTAGAGGCGGTGGGTTGCAATCAATTCAATAGCGGTTCAAGTCAGCTTTATTTTAAAGATCCGCAAGCCATGGGACAGAAAATTTGTGCCTACAAAACCAATGTAGCGGTTGGCAACAACAAAACCAATGGTTGGTTTTGGAAAGATGTGGGTGTCTGTAGTAATAATGCGGCCACTTTATGTACGGCCAACGCTGACTGTGGCGCGCAAAATACGTGTACTCAGGTTGGCAATCAACCTTGTTACCCGAGCTATATTCAGCAGGGAGCAAGCTTTGGCTTGTGGTCGTATGGCGACAAAGGTAAATATAATAATTTTGTGGGTGAGTGTGCTGCTGAGCAGGATAAATGTACCCAATTTATTGATCATAATGATGGTGATCAGGCTTATTATTTTATTAAAAATGACAAATTGACGGGCGGTGATTGTAATGGTTCAGTAAGCCAAAAAACCGGGTGTGCTTTATTTGATGAGGCGGCCAATCCAAATAAATATTGGTCAAGCGATGCTACTTATGCGGCGAGTGAAAAAATAAATTCAGGCCCAGTCAATCCAGTGGCGGCCGGTAATCCAAATGAAAATAATTCTAATGTTATATTAAAAGTTGATCGTGATCGGGAATGTGGCGAATGGCTTCAGTGTCAATCGTCACACCGAGTGTGGGACCAACAGCTTGGTAAATGGAAGAATGTCTGTGATGCCATTGGCCGTTGTGATAAATTGCCAACCGATGCCCTCGATAGCAATGCCACGAATTGTGCGGATTGGGTGGATTCAGGAAGTGAAGATGCTAATCAGATTTTAACACCCGATGCTTATTCGGTGCGTGATGTAAGTTGGAAAGGCAAAGAATATGCCGGTTATTCGCTGTTAAACTTTTTCCCTATCGAAGAATTGTCGCAAATTAATGTTTCGTCTGACCGTTTGCATGCCGACTGGCGTCTAGGAAAAGTAGTGGCCTGTGGTGGTATAAATTGTTTGGACGGAAAACCAAATACTGATTTGGCTTGTAAAACCTCCAACGCTCCTTGTGGCCGCGGTAGTGTCGGTGTTTGTATTAACGGGAGTTGCTTGGTTGGTGCCAATAGTAAAGCGGGTGTCTTAAACAGCAGTTTAACCACACAATCGTGTCGAGCCTACCCAGAAAAAGACTCACCTTTCCCCAACACACCTTTTGTGGTGAAGAGTCAGCAGTTTAACGGGGCGAGATTATGTCAAGAAACTAAACAAAAAAATCCTGCTGACAATGCTCAGAGTGATCCTCAACTCGCCTATAAATGCGAATGTGATTATACTAAAGCTGAATATGGAGATGGTATAATAAAATATTGGGACTCAATTGCACCTAATAGCGGGACAAATCCCGATGATATTTTGGTGGGAGCAAGCGGACCAGGTCCGGTATCAGGAATATGTTTGGGTGGGCAAAAAGACGGAAATGTTTGTAAGACAGATGACGACTGTTATAAAGAAGATAAGAGTGGAAAAGTGGTTGACGGCAGTTGTCAAAAATTAAAACGTCAGTCTACTCTTATTGGCTGGAAGGGTTTTTGCTTAGAGCAGGATCTCTCGCGAGTCCTCAATGGTGATAAAACCAAACACCCGTGTTTAACTTGGTTGCCGGTTGATTCTTTGGTAGGTGGTGTGGATTTAAACAATCTGTATCCTAAGGCCGGGTATCAATTAACTGAAAAAGGTGGTAAATTCTTTTGCTTGCAAGCCAACGTTCCTGATGCCAAGAGTTTGGCAGCAATCCCTCCAGTTTTTATGTCAACCGAAAAGAATGACTCAAAATACGGTTCCTGGGATAAATCAGAAATTAGCCGAAATGATATTCCTGCAAATCAGGGTAATATTTACAAAGAAGACATTGAGCGTATTGATTTTCAGGTTTTGGATTCTGATACGGAAGATCCTGTTAAAGGTATGGTATTTTCTGTTTGGCCAAACGACCTAACAATAAATAAACCACAGGCTGCCTATAATCTTGATAAGATAGAGAAGGATGATTTTAGGGGGGTGGTGACCACGGGTCATTATATGAACTCGGAAAATCAAATGATACTTGTTTACGGCAGTTCGTCTGGTCAAAGCGGTATCCCTGACTATTTAGATGTCGCGGGCAATGTTTGTTTTGGTAAGGATAAAAATACTGTACCGGGAAAATGTATGTTCGGTGGGAATATTTTTGAAACAGACGGGTTAATGATCAATGGTAAATATCATGTACTATCTGGTGTAGGTGATGCTTTGTCTCTGGCTACTCCTGAACAAAAAAATAATAAAGACGGTATCTGGAATCCAGCGTGGTCAAATTTTTCTTTTTGCACTGACAGTGGTGATGAGGATGTTGTGGGAAGAGGAAATTGGCATGCTTTGCGGGTTGATTTTGATGAGAAAACTCGTAGATTTATGGGTTTTAAGACTATCTATTGTGACAAATCAAATGATGGTGGTGAGATTACTTATCGAGTAAGCTTTAAAATGCGGCAAACGTGCACTGCTTTTGCAGAAACTAAAGTGGATTTAGGTTCTCCGACCGCTGCTTGGACTAATCGTATATGGCTCGGCTCAAAAAACAAATTTCCTGCGCTGCCTGACTTGGGCTATGTGTATAATTCAGATACGGCACCGTATGGGAGTATGGAGATGGCTGATTTGCCAATTACTACATGGGACAAAGATTTCTTAAATTCTGTTGGTTCTTCTGTAGTTATGACTCCTTTTGAAATGCAGAAGGATCAGACTGGAAAATGCAATGGTATGAATGATGTGGATTGCACCTTTGCTGATTCAATTAAGAATGCCAAAAATCAATTTGTTGTCGGGGCACCTTATAGTTGTAATAATGGGGATTGTATACAAGTTCGTTATGATAGTAAGGCGGATCCTTTGAAGCAGTATATCTCGGAAAAATCAGCTGCGGCCGGTAGAACATTTGACCAAGCGGTAGATTCTCTCCATAAAATATTTGCCCGTGTTTTTGCTACACATTATTATACGAAGCAAGTTCTTCCTGGTGGAATGGGGAGAAGTTTTTGGCGGGTTGATGACCCGGTTTACAAAAATGATTTGCAGTCTGATTTTAAGACAGTGTCGGACGTTACGGAAACAGCCGAAAAAATTCCTAAAACCCCAATTGTTTTGCCGGTGGGGAATTGTAATTCTTCAGACGATTGTTTGGAAAATATCAAAGATGTTGGGTTTACTATCAATGACCGAAGTAATGATGATGTTAAGATTTTTACCAATACCGGACGAGTGTTTTTAAAATTCTTTGGTTATGCCGACAGTGATCATATGCCGCTGCGTCAGGTAAAAATTGATTGGGGAGATGGTGGAACGCCAACTCAATATAGCGGTCTGTATCGCAATCATCGTGGTTTGTCGGAAGCAACTTGCGTCCTCGATACGCTGGTTGGTGTAAAAAAATGCCAAGTTTCTGAATATAAAGATTTCTTTTGCGCCACTAACAGCGATTGTACACCTTCTTTTGGAGCGGGTAGTACGTGTGATACGCGAGGGGGTATAAATCGATGTTTGGCACCACGGTTTTTAAACCAAAACTGTACCACGGATGATGATTGTACAGCACAACCGGTGTGTGTTAGCGATCAGGCGAAAGCAGAAAATTTTGGACAGCTTTTGGATACGACTTGCGAAAATAATTATTTTCAATTTGACCACACTTTCCGCTGCAACTTGAAAGACGTTAGACCGGCGAGTGAGTGTGGTTCAAACCCAGCTCTTTATCCAAATGGATGTTGTAAATTTAAGCCAAAAGTTCAATTAAAAGATAATTGGGGGTGGTATAATGGGGTGTGTACTCCAGGTCATGGGCAAACCGGTAAGGGGTGCTATAGCTTGCCGGATGGAAGTATCGACGACGGAGATAATCCCGGGGCTTGGATAGGGTTTAGTAATTATGTTTTGGTGGCGCCAAAAATTGTACGCTAAAAATTGTACGCTAAAATGCCGGCAAATAATTGCCGGCATTTTTTATGCTTCGATCTGGTTGTTATCCCCATGATACACTCGTGATGATTTGGGGGAGCTGTGCTATACTATAGCTAGTCTAATTTTATTCTCATGCTACTTGCCATTAAAGAGAAAATACGTAATTTACTTATTTCTTTTTCGGTCAAAAAAGGTCCGGTATATGCCATTGGTATTTTATTTGTTCTTGCCTCCACTCTTTTTTTTACCGGCGGGGCTCATGCGGACAAACTTGCAGATTATTTTTATAGCCCTGTTTCCGGTGTTTTAATACTACTTGCCACTTTGTGTATAAAACTAACCCTTTTTATACTCAGTTTCATGATTGAAATTGCGGGTTACAACGGATTTCTTGATCTGGATGCGGTTAATACCGCTTGGGTGTTGGTGCGTGATTTTGCCAACATGGGTTTTATGGTGGTTTTGCTCATTATAGCTTTTGGCACTATTCTGGGCCTCGAATCCTATGAGTGGAAAAAAATGCTGCCAAAATTAGTTTTTTCAGCCGTGATAGTCAATTTTAGCCGAGTTATTTGTGGCGCGCTCATTGATGTATCGCAAATTTTAATGAATGCTTTTTTAAATGGTATTGCCGCTACCGCCGGGGGTAACATAATAACCATGTTTAACCTGACCTCCATTAAAGATTTGGCGGGCGGAGTATCGGCCAATGATTATTCGCAAATAGGGGCTACTTTTGCTGCTTGTCTGGCAGCCTTTGTTTTTTCGGCGCTCATCATGGTAATACTAGGTACCTTTTTACTGCTTTTGGTTAAAAGAGTAGTTTATTTGTGGGTTTTAATTGTCATTTCGCCTTTAGCTTTTGTGCTGGATGTTTTGCCGCAAACCGAGGATTTTAGCAAAAAATGGTGGAATAAGTTTAATGATCATTTGGTTACCGGACCGGTATTGTTATTTTTCTTATGGTTATCTCTCATTATTTTTGGGTCTGGTAATATTGCCACTCATCTAGCAGACAAATCGTACATTGATGATAGTCTAAAAATCAGAGAAGGTATTTCGCTCGAAGCAGACAGGTTTGGTAGCCAAAATGCCGGTATTGGGCAGGCGCTTGTTTGGACCCAAATGATTAACATGCTTCTTGCTATCGCTTTTCTTTTTATCGGAGCGGTGATTGCCGAAGAAATTGGTGAGAGTGGAGCCGGCCTCTTGGGACGTCTGACGGAAGTGGCGGAATTTGTCGCTGGCGTCTGGATAGCGAAAAAAGGGTATGACGCCATTAAGGGTGGAGCGGTTGATTTGGCTGCAGGTGTCTACAACAGAACTTTGGGTATTCCAGTCCAGGGTGTACAGGGGGCAATATTAGATGCGCAAATTGCCTGGAATAATAGAATGGGTGGCGCCTCAGCTAGTGGGTTAGGAAGAGTATTGCAATTTGGTGCCCACGACAGAGCCGCTCATGCGCGCCATGAGATTTTAGAATCGAAAAGAGATACCTTAAAAAACACTGCTGGCATGTCTCATGGCCTGGAGCACAAAGAGCACGATGCCAAGATTCAACAGAATGAAACGAAAAGAATACTTGAGTCTTTGAACGAAGGAGCCATGGCTGATGCCATGAAAAAAGGTTTAGAAAAACAAACTAATGCGCTAACAGAGATTTTTAATAAACAAAAAAAGGAAAAAGAAGCGGCTACTGGCGTAAAAATGACACAAAAAGCAGAAGTAGAAATGCTGCGAAAAATTTTAGATGACAATAAAGGTAAATTTACCGGCTTGCGCGCTTTAGAGGAAGAGGCCAAGCGTCGCGCTGCCAAATCGAGCCAAGAAAAATTGGAAGAACAAGCGATTGGTGCTGCCCGAGATCGTGAAGCTATTACCAAGAATAAGCCAGCCATATATTTAAATCGAGTTTTGCAATCGCAGCACCGTGATAAAATGGAAGATTTTAGCGCGCTCAGCTACGAAGAATTGAAGGACATGAAAAATAATTTTGAAACCGGAGTGCAGACTGCTTACACTGATTTAGAATCTTTTAGGGCAACTAGTCCTACGGATGAAGCGGGGATAAAGGCTAGAGAAGGAGTTTATGCTAAAGCTGTAGAAAATATGACGATGCTTGCTACCGCTTTTTCGGAAAAAGGTAATGGAGTAGAGTTGGTAGAGTCAGATTCGGACAAAGTACACATGGATTTGTTGGCTAAATTAACCGGTGTAAGTCGGGCTGGCATGGATCCTGTTGCGGTAGAACAACAATTACGTAAAGCTTTGGGAGATAAGGCAGATATTATGATTCGAAATTTGGGCAGTGCTCTCGATCACAATGCTTCTAGTACCGGTCATTTCCAACTCAATCATCAGGTAACTCTGGGTCGAGATGAGAATGGAAAACTTGTTCATGGTTTTACGAATAATATGGTAGCGGGAACAGCTGGAACAACTATGGCTGGAGTTCCTCAATTTGCCACGGGTAGTCCTACAACAGATGGTGTAGAACGTCAAAGAAGTAAGGAAGGTTATGCTCGGGACACTGTTTCCGGCATACATAGTTCTGACGATGGAAGAGGTATTTTTATCACCGATGGAAAAAGTGGTCAGGCGACAGCCATTTATGAACAGGCGAGAGCGCAGATAAAAAAGATTGCTGATATGAGGGATCATGAATTACGCAACCTAAAAACTTCGCTCCTCAATTTATTTTCTGGTGGTACGCTTACGCAATCGTCGTATCATTCTACCACTCAAGATTTTGTGATCGCTGCACCAGAGGTCGCTGCTAATTTTAAGGATGTTATGGACACAATGATTTTACGTTTAAGGCAAGCTCAGGCGACCGGTGGTACGCCACAAGAAATTGAGCGTAGAAAAGAAGCAATTACGGCTTTGTTGAAACGTGTGGGAGATGAAAAAATTAAAACTTTTGAAGATATCTCTGCAGATGGAGGTGGAACCTTTAAAATTAAAATTAATGGCAAAGCCATTGGAACACCTTAAGTATGCCTCAATTTACTCTCTTTTTTACACCTCAAGCTCTGAGTGCTGAGCAAATGGAAAGCGCTTACAACGATTTTGATTTGTTGTTGGTGGATAAAACCCAAACTGAAGAAGTTTTTCGGTCTTTAAACCAGTATTTTTTTGATGCTCATTTTGACGCGGAAATTATTGCCCAGTATTACCATACGTACTGGAAATGGTATGTGCAAACCTTTTTTCAGGTGATGCTCCAACTCGCTCCAGACGAAGTTTTAGTGGTGCTCGAAAAACAACTGCCCAAAGCGTTCAGTCTCGAGTTTGACGTTAAAGACAGACTGCTCTATTACCTAAACCGTCGTTGTGCCACCGACGCCGAGCAGGATGCTTTCTTTGCCGCCTTTAAGAAAAATGTTTTAAATAGCAGTGCTCTTATTAATCCTATTTTAAACAAACAACTTTCCATTAAGGTAGTGGTGGATACGTGTAATCGAATGGTGGAAAGGGAAGATGCTAAAATGGAGCAAGCAGAGTTTTTGGGAAAAATCGAAGACTTATTGTTTAGAGGGGTAGAATATTTGTCTACGGTGAGAAAGACACAAATAGTGGATGATTTTATTCGGTTTATATTTTTTTTACAAAATGAGACCGATATTGTAGAAACGGTGTACAAATATTTGGATGATATGGAAGATATTGAAGATCCCAAAGCCGCTTTATCGGAACAAAAATACGATGATCTTCTTGTGCAACAGGCGCTCGAAACGCAACTGATGAAAAATATTGTACCGGATGCAGAGAGGGTTGGCTCAACTGAGCAAACAGATCTGCCAGAGGGCGAAAGGAATGAGCTAAATCTGGACGATTCAACCTTGGTGTCACCGGTGCCAAATTTTCCACCAGAAAAACCCCAGTTGGATGCAGAGCCAGAAATTACACCTCTTAAAACCACTCGTCCGGCTAATGTTACTCTACGTAATATGGTGGAGGCTGTTTTTCCACCTGGGCCTGACGGAGAGATTGAAGATACGGTCGGGGCCATAAAAATGCTCGATGCCCTCTCCCATCGGTACGAAGATCCGAGCATTGCCGATATTTATTTTTATAACGAAGAAGCTGGGAATTTTCAGTGGAAAGAATAACAAAGGTTTTAGATTGCAGCTGTTTGGTCTTAGTGGATTTGGCTCTAGCGAGGTCTAAAAATCAAACTCTCTTACCTAATTACGTATGGCGCAAGAACCAACAATTATAGTGAGAAAAGCCGATGGTACTACTGAGCGAGTGCCGCTTTCGGCTTTGAAAAAAAAACCAGAAGCAGTCTCAAATTCTTCGTCAACCCCTGTTCCTGCCATGCCCGCCAGTTCTTTGTCAACGCCTCAGAAAGCTCTGGACAGTAAGCCGGTACTTGCTCCAGTACCGGTAACTCGTAAAAATCCGCTTGTTCTCAAGCCAAACGTAGAATCATTCCCCAAGGCTGAAGAGGGAAGTGTAGAAAATGTATCAGATAATGTAGTCGCGCTGCCCGTAGTAACGCCGGTGCAAACGGTGGAAGAAAAAAAGACTATTCAAGATGCGGTTGTGCCGGTAGTTGCGAAGAATGATTTTTCTGCCCCGCTTGAGGAATTGCAACCATCGACAGTATATCCAGTAACCAGTGATAGCCGTATTGATGTTGTGGAAAAGGTAATTCAAAGTTTATCGTTTACTCCTCCGGCACCATATTTGGCTCGTTTCAAAAGTATTATACGCTTGCGGCTGAAGGATATTCGTACCGAAGAAGAAGCGATAGAAACTTTGCAGAAATCTTTGGATCAAGGAGGTTTGGGTTTTACTCTCTTGCAAGCGCAAGAAACAGCAGGTCTTTGTGCCGCTCAGCTTGAAGCGGGTGTTAAACCGCCGGTTCAATCGGATACGAGTGGGGTAAGGCCTTTAGCAGTGAAGATTCCGCTAGTGCAGGAGATGGGCGCGACCGCTCAAAAACTTGGTTTGGGAGAAGCTGTGGTAGATGTGCCTGTGCCGGTGAAAACCACTGCTCCACACTCGTTTTCAAACAAAGCATCGCTCAACAGCGCTGTTAAAGCCGATGCCTTGGTGATGGATATAACCAGTAAACCGGTTAAGCTCACGCCGGTTGAAGAATTATCGTATTTTACGCTCGTAGATTGGCGGCGTTTGTCGCCACAAGTGACCGAAGCAATGGTTCGTTTGCAACAAAAGTTTACCAATTTAAAAGACGAATCTTATTTGCTCTATTTGGAAGCTTTGCGCGTTTGGCAAAAAAGTCCTTTGTATCTCCAGTATATTCAGGTTATCGATCAGTCGCTTGCTCAACACGCCTCGGTGGCGTCAGTATTGGGAGGGGTGGGGACAGAAAAATTGGCACTGGAAGAATTTTTAGCCCTCGCTAAACTGCAGCATATTTTACGTCCATAGTATGAACCAATTTACCGTGCCACAATTCATTGACGTTGAAGATAAAATTTTTGGGCCGATTACCCCGCGTCAGTTTATTATTCTTTTGTGTACCGGTTTGTTGTGTTTTATTTTTTTTCGATTGGCTGATACTACGTTATTTATTGTACTTACGCTGGTTTTTGGGGGTTTTGCTCTCATGCTGGCTTTTGCGAAAATTAACGGCCAGTCTTTTCATTTCTTTTTGCTCAATATCGTGGAAAATTTGCTGCGTCCCAGTTTGCGTATCTGGAATAAACTCTATACGAAAGCTGAGCTGATGGATTTGATTACCCAACCAGCTGCACAAGCAGTTGTGTCAGAGCCGGTTAAAAAAGCGTCTTCGCGCGCACATATTCGCGATTTATCGCTGATGGTTAATACGGGCGGTTATTATAAACCAGAATAGTTTATCCCATGAAAAATACTGAAGCTGCTAAAAAGAAAAATAGTCTTCCAACCACCCAGCAAACGCTGGCCATTGCGGAGATTAAAAATGATACCGTCATCATGAAAGACGGAACTTTGCGGGCTGTGCTCTTGGTATCGAGTATTAATTTTGCTCTGAAAAACGAAGATGAGCAAAACGCGGTTATTTCCGGGTATGTTTCTTTTTTAAATGCGCTTGATTATCCAATTCAGATTGTCATTCAGTCGCGGCGGTTACATATTCGACCCTATCTCGACAAACTATATGAGCAGGAAAAACAGCAACAAAATGATTTACTGCGCGCGCAAATCGCGGACTATCGGTCGTTTGTCGCTGAACTCGTGAGTTTGGGGGAGATTATGAGTAAACAGTTTTTGGTTGTGGTGCCTTATGATCCGGCTTCCAATAAACAAAAAAGTTTCTGGTCACGGCTTGGCGAGGTGGCAAGTCCCAGTAAAGCGATCCGACTCAAGGGTGAGCGTTTTATGAAACGAAAATACGACCTTGATGTTCGGGTGCGACAAATTGAATCCGGGTTATCGAGTATGGGTTTGAGTGTCGTGCGTATGGATACGCAGTCGCTCATTGAGCTTTATTATTCGACGTTTAATCCGGATATTGCTTTTAGTGAAAAATTGCCGGATCTGCAAGCTATTCAGGTGGAGCAGGAATAAAAATTCCATTTTATCGCAAGCACGGTTGCTTGAAGAAATTTATTTACCTATGTCTTTTAAACCTACCAGTCTTTCCGCCAAAGACGACAAATCTTCCGGTTTGCTGACGAGCGAACAAACCAAATTAAAACTCAAATCACAAGAAGAATTGGTGAGTTTGGAGGAAGAAAAAGTCTATCGCGAAGGCGTAGTCTCGATTCGTGACCTGATTGCTCCGGCGGCTTTTAACGTGGAGTCAAATTATTTGCAATTAGGCGATGTTTTTTGCCGAACGATTTTTGTGGTGTCGTATCCACGTTATATTTCTATTGGCTGGAGTTCACCGATTATTAATTTATCGGTCACCATGGATATTGCCATGTTTTTTTATCCGGTGAAAGCTGAAGTTATCTTAAAGCAACTTCGTAATAAAGTGGGGTCAATCGAGGCGCAGTTGAGTGCAGATCGGGAAAAAGGAGCGCCACGTGATCCACTGCGTGAAACGGCTCTGCGTGACGCCGAAGAGCTGCGTGATAATTTGACTCAGGGTGTGGAACATTTTTTTCAATTTGCTTTTTACGCGACGATTTATGCGCCGAGCAAAGAAAAACTTGATCAAATTTCTGAAGACATTGAAGGTATTTTTGGCTCGAAACTCATCATGAGCCGTAAAGTTTTTTACCAATCTGAACAAGGATTTAATTCAACATTGCCGATGTGCGATGATGAGCTCATGATTTCGTTTAACATGAATTCGAGCCCGATTGCCGCCTCTTTTCCGTTTATTTCGGCAGAACTGACTTCGGATGACGGTATTTTATATGGTATTAATCGTCACAATAATAGCTTAATTTTGTTTGATCGTTTTTCTTTGCAGAATGCCAACATGGTAGTATTTGCCACGTCCGGATCGGGCAAGAGTTATGCGATTAAGCTCGAAGTGCTGCGTACGCTCATGATGGGGGTGGAAGTAATCGTAATTGATCCGGAAATGGAGTATAAACATCTCTCGGATGCGGTGGGTGGGACGTATGTCAGCATCTCGCTTTCTTCCGAAGGGAAAATAAACCCATTTGATTTGCCGCGTCCTACCGGCAAAGATTTTTCGGTTGATGATATTATCCGTGGGGCAGTGATAACAGTGAAAGGATTGCTGCGTATCATGCTCGGCGGCATTACCGTGGAGCAGGATTCTATTCTCGACCGGGCGCTGATTGAAACGTATGCCAAAAAAGATATTGTGGCCGGCGTGGATTTAACGAGTGTGAAGCCCCCAATTATGCAAGATTTGCAGGAAATTTTGGAAGGTATGGAGGGATCGGGTGAATTGGTGTTAAAGCTCAAAAAATATACCGAGGGAACATTTGCCGGATTATTTAATTCGCCCACCAATGTGGACATGAAAAATCAGTTGGTTATTTTTAGTGTGCGTGATCTTGAAGATGAACTGCGTCCCATGGGAATTTATGCGATTGTGAATTATATTTGGAACGTGGTTCGTTCTCAACCCAAAAAACGCTTGCTGGTAATTGATGAAGCCTGGTGGCTGATGCAGCATGAAGATAGTGCTAAATTTATTTTTGCCTTGGTAAAACGCTGTCGCAAATACTTTTTGGGGGTAACTACGATTACGCAAGATGTAAACGATTTTTTGCGCTCGCAATATGGACAAGCGATTGTTTCCAATTCGGCTTTGCAGCTTCTTATGCGTCAATCACCCTCAGCGGTTGATTTGATTCAAAAAGTATTTATGCTGACTGAGAGTGAAAAATATTTATTGCTTGAGAGTGGGGTGGGGGAGGGGATATTTTTTGCCGGACTGAAGCATGCGGCTATTAAAGTGGTGGCTTCGTATACGGAAGATCAGATAGTTACCACAAATCCGCAACAGCTCCTTGATATTGAAAAAGCCAAAAAAGATTTTAAAAAAAATAATCCTTAATTTTTTATTTTTATGACTCTTCCTTTACGACAACGCTTGCTTATAGTGATTGGCAGCGTCGTTGTTCTTATTGTGCTGGTGACAGTGGCGATTCAGTTGGTGGTGCGGCAAAAAAAAGCGACGCAAATGGCTAACGTAGCTACTACTACACCAGCTTTTCCGGATACTTCGGATTCAACAGTGAATGGCGGTAATACGCTTGGGGGAAATACGGTTCTCCCGACCGTGATTCCAGCCGGCTTGCCGGTGAAGCCTCTGACCACTCTTGAAGAGCGTCAAAATCAGGTGCGTCAAATCGCTAAAATATTTAGTGAACGCTATGGTACTTTTTCAACCGATGGCAATTTTGAAAATATTCGCGAGGTACAGCCCATGGTTACGGCTGATATGTGGAAGAAGATCAGCGGTCCTTTGACCGGAAAACCTAAACCAGGCGTCTTTAGTTCGGCTACCACCCAGGTGGTGAGTACTGAAATGGCGAGCTGGTCGGAAACAGCAGCTCAAGTAACGATTAGAGTTTTGAAAGAAGAAAATAAGGATGGGATAGTAAAAAATAGCCAGGTGTTTGGTACGGTAGATTTGGTGAAGCAGGGCGACAATTGGTTGGTGAATAAATTTAATTGGACAAAATAATGAGGGTGCAACATTGGTTGAAGTGGGTGAAAGATACGCTATTTCCCATGGTTTGTGCGCGCTGTGGGCAAGAAGGCAGTTGGCTGTGTGACAAATGTGATACCGTCGTTATGTTGGAAGCGCCGCTGTGTTGTCCGACGTGTCGGCGAGAAAATTATTCTGGAGTGCGGGACGCAGCGTGCGTGGGGGCGCTTGATGGCATTGTTTCGCTTTTTAAATATTCTCATGGCGAGGCACTGAGCAAATTGATCGGTTATTTTAAGTATGATTTTGCTCTTGAGACAGTTGCGGTTTTTGAAAAATGTATCTTACGCTTTTTGGAACAAACACCCAGAAATTATCCGTTTTTTTCGGGGAGCGACTGGGTAATTATACCAATTGCATTGCATGCACGACGCGAGCGAGAAAGAGGGTTTAACCAAGCTGCCGTAGTAGCTGAGATACTCTATAACCACTTGGCGCAATGGCCGAATTTGGACATAAGCTATGAACCAAAATTGTTGATGCGTACAGCCTATACGCAGCAACAGGCGCTCCTTGATAAAGCTGACCGAGAGCGCAATATGGCGCAAGTTTTTACGGTCAGAAAAAACATTGATCTGTCCGAAAAAAAAGTTTTATTGGTAGACGATGTGTATACCACAGGCGCGACTATGCAGGCGGCAGCCGAGGTGTTAAAAAAACAGGGAGCCAGCATGGTGTGGGGTTTTACTTTGGGACAAGGGTAATCTGTTGACTTTTTGCACGTTTTTGCTACAATGTTTTATATCAAATTTGGAGAGTTGGCTGAGTGGTCGAAAGCAACGGTTTACTAAACCGTAGTCCGGTATCCCCGGACCGTGGGTTCGAATCCTACACTCTCCGCAGATCGTAACGAAGTAAGTTTAAAAACTTAATTTTCTTTTTTATTAGCGGAAATTTATTCAGTTGGATAGATAAATTATGGCAAAATATGTAGATGGATTTATTCTTGTAGTTCCACAAGATAAAGTTGAGGAATACAAGAAAATGGCAGAAGGCGGCCGTGATGCGTGGATGAAGCATGGTGCGTTAGAGTACTATGAATGCCGCGGTACTGATCTTGCCCCACAGGAAATGGGTGATCAAAAAAGCCGTGCGTTTCCAGAAATGGCTGGAGCTGCAAGTAGTGATAGTGTTTGGTTTTCTTATATAGTCTTTAAATCCAAAGAACATCGAGATGAGGTCAACGCTAAAGTCATGGAAGAAATGAGCAAACAGATGGAAAGTGGCAGCGATATGTCGATGCCTTTTGAAATGAAGAAAATGGCTTATGGCGGTTTTCAAGTTGAAGTAGAGGGCTAGTTTAATTAGTAGTAATAAAAAACTAAAAAAGCTAACCCGTAGTTCGGATAAGGTTGATAACACGCCGCACTTACGACAAAGGGTCAAAGCATCTCTTGAGATAATAACCTGGAGTGTTAATTAAGAACAGCTTGATGAAGAGCTGTTTTTATTTAGTTAAAATTTACTAGAAAATTATACATTCCCATGCCGCACACGCCGCGCAGCGGAACACCGGCCACAGGCGTTCCAATATCGATAATTTCTTCTCCGGTCTGCGAAAGTATTTTTTGATAATTCACCGACTTGATAACGAGAGACGCCGAACAGTCATAAGTACCGTTTGTTTTTATTACAAGTTTTGTGGGAATACCAGCTTTGGCGGTAGAAACTTTCGGTGTATATCCGCCTTTGGCCAGTATGGTTATATACTGAATACCATTTTTTATTTCGTTACTCTCTGCGCCGGAAGTGTTTTTCGCTGTGTTTTTTGGTGTTCCGCTTAAGACAATTATAGCTATACCAACCACCAGAGCGCTCATGATAATAATCGAAATGGCTTTTTTCATAGGATAGTTATAGAGTAAACAAGGGAGGTATAATGCCAACCCCAGCGAGACCGGCCAGGAGCGCAAATATGCCAAGGCCAATTACCACCACGCCTGCCGATTTAAAAAATAGTGGTGCATGTTTTGATTTTCCAAATGACACCGAACTAAAAGAGAGTAGGGTCAGCATCGGCAGGGTGCCAGCTGCAAAGGCCAGCATTAATTCCATGCCGGAAACAAATGATCCGCTCGAGAGGGCGGCGATTTGCATGGACTGAGTAAATCCGCAGGGTAGAAAAAACGTTCCTACGCCGACAAGTATGGGAGTGATGGTGGTGTGCTCTACCTTTCTAAAATAGCTAAATAAATGACTCGGAAGTGTAAGATTATTTTTTTTGAAGACCCCTACCAGATTAAGACCGAGGAAGATCATTACGGTCGAAGCGACTAAGCCCAGAATTGCCGAAAACATAAAGTTAACGCCAATTGTTTTGCCAACGAGGCCGAGCAAACCGCCCAATAAAGCAAAACCAAGCACTCTTCCCAGATGGAAGAAGATAAAAGGTTTTTTTGCAGAAGAGTCGTCATCTTTCATAACTTTGGCCGATAGGGAAAGAACCAGGCCGCCAACTATCGCGAGACAACTGGAAACAGAAGCGATAAGCCCAATAATGAAACTGGTCGCTGGCGTGGTTCTTCCGCCTAAACCAAGATTTAAAATGCCTGATTTCTGAAGAAGAAAGAATAGGGCTAAAAACAAGA
>CAYOFO010000006.1:0-41344 GCA_964403325.1 uncultured Gammaproteobacteria bacterium
TTTAAACAAAATCATTGATATTTTGCTCCACATAATCCCAAACGTTTTTGGCCACGTTATTATCCCCGCCTTCTACCGCATCGTAATGCAGATTAATAAAAGGCAAACTATTACACTCAATAATCCCCCATTTTTGGGTATCTGGATCTTGGTCAATATGCTCAATAATAAAATCAAAACCTAGTATAGGATCTTGCAAAGCCGCTGCCGCTTGCTCTAAAACCGTCTTAATTTTAGGGTGAGTGCGAGTGGTAACTTCGCGGGCACTGCCTCCATACGATACACCAATTTTTTCGGACAGGTCAATAGTGAGGCCCGTGGGCAAAATATCAGTTAAAGCGCGACAACTACGAGCCAAAAACTCAATTGTCACCGGACTGATCTGTACGTTTTTAATCATCGGATTTTTATGAGCATTTTTGATAGCTACCAATTCGCTGATGGTGTGAATGCCGTCACCAGTAACACGAGGCGGGTCACCAGCCAAAACCCCAGCCAACTTCCCACCAATGACAGTGCCGCGATAGACGCTGCCGACTAGATGCTCTTCCATTATAACCCAATGACAAAGCTGTTTAGCTATTCGAAAAGCTTTTTTGAGCTCTTCAACCGTAAAAATAAATGTCGTAGTATGGCGTCCGCGCGAACCCAAACGTGGTTTTATGATCACCGGTTTAGTGAGTGTGTTAAAACACTCCAAAAGTGGGGCAAAACGAGCAAAGTTACCACCCGCAGCTACGGAGATACCCTTTTTAAGCAAAGTTTGTTTTAAACGCCATTTATCATCCATCCAACCATCAGATCCGCCCGGTGTGGTAAGCGGTCGAGGCAGGCCCGAAAAATACAAAGTTTTTTGGCCAATAGCCACGCGATAATAATCAATCTCTCGCCCAAACATGGCCACACTTTCCATTTTCCAGCCGCGACGGACAGCCTCTTCCCACAAAACCTTGGCTCGGTTGCTGGTATTTTGTTGCGGTGTTGAGTTAAAATGTACTAAACGGGCTTTAGCCATGAGCCATATCCATCCCGGATGAGCCGTATACAAAATTTTGGTAATAATTCTGCCCAAAAAACTTTGCACACAAAAATTGGTGAGTGGTTCAAAATAAACAAAAAAAGTCTCATTAAACCAGGTAGAAAAATGAGGCACGGGATTATTGCCGCAATAAACACATTTAGACATAGAGAGTTGGTTTTGGTAATTGAAAATGTTCTGACATTACCGGAAATGTACCCGTAATAATTTTATAAAATTCTGGCATCATCGGATTTATGGCTTGTATAAGAGTACTATGAGAAGCGATTTCTTGAAGTTTAGCTGAAGTTTCTTTCTTGCCGTACAAAAAGAGATCTATACTGGTCGCCGGAACAGTTAAACTCTTATTCGCAAGCGACGCAAAAACAAATTCACCGCAGAAATATTTGGTATCAACTTTGGAAAGCTTGATATTTTTGTCTTCATACCCCAAACTCCGGAGCAAATCCTCATACGCCGATTTGAGTTCTGTAGCATAGTTTACCTGAGAAAACCCTCCGCCGCAACGTAGACCATAATAAAAGCTTAAAACTATAAACGTTAGAGCCATACTCGGAAAAATAACTTTTTTCTCTAAAGCCGCCTGGAGCGATGCTGGCGTAAGTTCTATGCACAAATGCTTTGCACTCCTCAAAAAATTACCGCTTTTTATCAGTGAAACCCGCTCACCATCTTCAATCCCCCAAAATAAAAACGTCCCAGATTTTTCCGAATTGGAAAAAGCTCCGGTTTTTCCATCAAAATACTTTTCAAAAGCTTCGTGGAACTGCGGATCAAAAAGGACATGATGGATAAGCGTATCGCTAAAAAGATGAAATTTAAGAATGCCTAAACGCACTATTTCTTCTTGTTCCAGATAAATAAGCTCAGTATTTTGCTCACCAGGCAGCAGTTTCCAAAAATGATAATTAACGATCGTTACCTGATCAGAAAAAAATTCCTGTGCCACAACTTGTTTGCGGAAAAATACTTCCTCAATCAGACCAATCAACCCATCTTGCTCAGCGCCAAAAATTTTCTTTTTTATTGCCGCAAGAAGAGAAGGAAAAGTGTTTATTTTATAACTTGGCAAAGCATACACCGGATGATGACGATGTTTTAAACTAAAAAACGGCAATCTTTTTTCCTCCAGATTTTTATTATGAAAAAGAAATCCACGGGGAAATGAGGAATTGTTGAGAGAAATTCCGCTGCAACCAAGCACAACAACAGCGTTCAAGCCTTTTTCTCGATTACTGATCGCCTGCGCTAAATGACTGTTACAAAAAAACGGGTGAGAAATAAAGTGGAAATGATCGGCAGTGGAAACATAATAATTTTTGGATAATTGCTCAGTTGTGGCATCGGCAACCGTTTTGCCGAGCAACGATGCTGTTTTTTCGGCAATAATACTTATAAGTTCCTGTTGACGATCAAATGAAGCTGGACTTGAAGAATCGAGACTGAGTGAAAAATATTCTTTTAACGATAAAGCGCCGTGTTTTCTTACCACTTCTTCTAAAACCGGCTTATGTTTATAAACAATGTCACAAATTTCTTTTAAATTCATACACCTGCTACAAAAATTTACACTGTCGATTAACGTACCGGAAAAGCAACTAAATGTTCATTCACATTTACCCAACTAGTAGCGTACAACAAAACCGGTTGATCATCTCGCAGTAGTACCAAAGTTTTTCCGGTTGGTGGAGCATCCGCTTCTACTGTGCGGCGCAATACTCCAGGAGGAAGTTGACTCAGCGTAGCAAAAACTTCATCCGGACTCGTAAAACGAACAATCCGCCAGTCTTGAGGTTGATGAATACCAAAAGCAAACTCGTACAAACTTTTATATCGAGTCATTTTAGTGGTTACCAATTCTAAAAGCCGTAGTCGCAACTCCTTATCGCCGCATTCCAGCAAATCTTTATACGATAAAAACCCTTCATCAATGGCCATTTTCACCAAATTCAACCTTCCTTTTTCTTCTAAATTATCCTTTTGACTACTGTAAAGTGTTTCATAAAGTCGAGCTCGTACTTCTAAAAATCTTTTTTGCCACGCTTGATTTCTTTCATGCTCTCCCGTTTTAACCCGTAACACGGTCTGTTGAGGCGAACATTTTATTTTTAATTGAACTGCCTCAGCCAATATTACATCCGGAACATTATAATTTTCTTCTATTCCATCTACGTCTTGCAAAATTACCAGCAAATCCTGAAGTGTAAATGCCGGCATTTCCATGTTTCGACAATCCAGATAGAGGTAACTTAATGTATCACCAATTTTTTGGAGCGCCCCCAGTTTGCCATTTTCTTGGATGATACTATGTATTTCTTCAGGTTCAATCCCATGAAGAGCCAGCGTATTTCTAAACTGAGGCGAATAAAGCTTATTTACACCTCGCTCTTCATGATCCGCAAAGCCTTGCTTGCACAAAAAACGATCTGCAACATGGTTAAATGCCGAATGCCCGATATCGTGACAAAGCGCCGCTGCATAAATACGTTTTACTTCGTCTAACGAAAAATGAAGTTTGGCCGCCAGAATCGTTCCCAGTTCAGCAATAAGAATAGAATGATCTAAGCGATTATGATCAGCCGGTTTTTTAAATTCTTCACCCGCATCGTTTTGGTGTAAAAAGCTGTCTGTGCGCTTCTTGTTTTGTCTTCTTACTTTAGCCGCACTCGCTTTCCAGGCAATCTGCAGCAAAAAACGCAATCGTTGAATCTCTTTGTTGCGCAGTAAATCCAAACGCAAAAAATCCAGATGTGGTCGCCAATCTTGCCAAGTACTTAATTCAGCCTCATTTAATAACACTTCTGAACCAGGAATTCTCCCATGAGCCATTTCATTTGTAAGACTCATGACGTGCTGATATTTTTCTGATTGAAAATATTCGTCTGAATTAAATAATCGTTCGCGCCCAATCGGTCGATCTTCCATAGTAAAATAGTATTTTTATAAAATTACTCCTCCACCCAAACACCTTTTTTTATCATAAAAAACCGCAAACTGCCCGGCTGTTGGCGCTCGTTCCGGTTTAAGTAAAAGAAAAGTGGCCGTATTTTTTTTTAATTGTAAATGGCATTTTTGCAAAGGCGCACGGTGACGAAAACGAACATAGAGTTCTTTGGTTTCAGGATTTTTACCATTAACCCAAGTCAATTTTCCGATCGCAATATTAGTTTTCCACAAATCAACTTCTGTACCAATAACAAGTTCGTTGGTTTTCATATTTTTACCAATGACATAATACGGCTCCGAAGAGTTGGTATTTTCCAGTTTAAAACCCAAATGTCTTTGCCCAACGGTATAAAAACTCAAACCTTCATGTTCACCAATTTTTTTACCTTCAATGTTTATAATATTTCCCGGATTTTTCTTAATTTTTCTTTGCAAAAACTGTTTCATCGGCACTTCACCGATAAAGCAAATGCCCATACTTTCTTGCTTTTCAGCAACCGGCAACGCAAACTTTTTCGCCAATGTACGCACTTCCGGTTTGGTATAATTTCCAATCGGAAAAAGTACCGATGCGAGTTGCTCTTGGTTCAATTGATGAAGAAAATAGGTTTGATCTTTATTTTTATCTTTCGCTTGCAAAAGATCTGTGGTAAAAATTTTTGTTTTATCAAAATTCTGCTTAACTCCAGCGTAATGTCCGGTTGCCAAATAATCAAAACCTAAACTTTTCGCTTTTTTCAGCCACACGCCAAATTTTATGTAGGTATTACAGAGCACATCGGGGTTGGGTGTTCGCCCGGCCTTATACTCACTATACATATATTTAAGAACGGCTGCTTCGTATTCCTGCGCAAAATCCAGTTTAACAATTGGAATTCCAATCTTAGCTGCCACTTTTACCGCGTCACGATACTCCTGAGTAAAACAACTTTCCCCGAATTCATTTTTTCCATAATAATTTATCATGTACGCGCCAGTTACGTCATAGCCTTTTTCAATCAAAAGAGCAGCACTAACGGCCGAATCAACTCCTCCCGATAAACAAATAAGCACTTTTTTTCTTTTCATACAAACTAACATTGAACAGAAAAACCCAACTCGCGAAGAGCTGGGTTTATTCTTTGCAATTTTAGTTGCGTGGGTGATTTGGTAAGCACGTTCGGCAATACAAAGGCTGTTTTCCAGATGGTTGGAAAGGAAGTTCTGGGATTTCGTTCCCACAATCATCACATTTCCAATTTCCTTGGAACATCTGGCGTGGTGGACGAGCTCCACCGTTGCCTCCGTAAGTGCTGGTAGTACGAGCGCCTTTCATTGCTTTCATACAGTCGAAGCAATATACTGGGCGACCAGCGGTAGGATTAAAAGGAAGCTCTTTAATGTCTTTGTTACATTTATCGCACTTCCAATTTCCTTGTACTTTTGGTTTGGATTGTTGAAAATCCATAAAAAGTGTTGTTTTAGTTTCCCAAAATGGTATTTGAGATGTTTATTAATCGACCTATTTTTGGGAAACTACTACTGGATTGACTTAGTTTATTAAGGCAATCTATTTTTTGTTACCCAAGTTGAATACATAATACCAGGAAAGCAGAGTTTTGTCAACGCATGTGAGCAGTAGCCCAAAATAGCTGTGATTGACTAACATTCTAATCATTAAACCCCATTATTTAACACGACCTTTGGGAGCAAAAACACCTGATCTTTGGGCACGAGAACCTGCGCTTGCGACTGATCCTGCTTGCCGAGTTTGAGTTTTTGGTATTTTTGCCTCAGCCGGCTTTTTACTTTTTACTTTACTGCGATTTGCCAAACGCTGATCAATCGGATCAAAAACTGATGGCTCAAGTTTATCATTATTTAAAAACTGCGAAATACGTTTGGCGCCATAAATAGAAGAAAGAATACCCACCCCATTACAACCTAAATTATACATGAGCAAATTATTGATTGGCTCCGGCCCAATGCAGCGCAAACCATTGGGGGTGTACCCCATTAGTCCATGCCAGCGGAAAATATATTCAATTTCATCTCCCGGTGCATACTTATACGTATTTTTTATAAAATCATTGATCCCCTTACTCACCTCGGAGGGAGAATTAGTGGGCGTTTTATATTGTTTTTTCTGAGGCAGTGGTTCTTCGGGTCCACCAATACAAACCAAGTTGGTGAGGCCATGCTCTTTATGCTCATAAGCACGGCGAGTAAAATAAAAATAAGGATCTGCTTCGTCGATACCTGGTGTGGAAAAATAGCTGATGGCGAGCGGTTTACGAGGTACACTCTCAAGGTACCCCGCCATATATCCGACTCGACCTATAACCAATTCATGAAATTTTGTATCAATATCATCCCCCACCTGATTATCAATGGTAAAATTCTCAAAACCATTGGTACAAAGCACGACCCGGCCGGCCATAAGAACATTTTTACCAATCTGAAGCTTGGCCTCATGATTAAGCAGAGTCACTTTTTTAACCGGACTGTGTTCAAACAAACTAAATCGATTTGGATATTTTTTTAGTAAAAAATCTATCAATTCTTCACAAAACAAAGCGCTGTTCACGCATCCTTTACGAGAAGCAAGCGTCGCAATATAGCGTGTATCATCGGTCTGCAGAGCATTTAAAATATAATCTCGTTCTACGCGAGCGTACAAACCATTGTACTGAGTTGGGATGCAACCTACTACCCGCGGATCGTCTACCACCAACATTTCTTCAATATTCAATCCAGCCTGTCGCTGATAGTAGATATTCTTTAAATACAAAAGAATCTGTTCAACGCTCGAACAGCCGGCATAACCTGTAAACTTGCTGAGCGGAGCCGTGAGTTTCGCGTCCGCATATATTTCTTCTATCAGATCCCAAGCATAATAGATCCCCTCTTGCGCCCGGGCCGCGAGTGTGAGGCCGTACTCCTTTACCAAATCTGCAAATGGATGTTCAAAATAACTGACGATCTGTCCGGCATTGTGACCCGTAGCGCCGTGTGCCACTTTGGTCGCCTCCACCAAACAAACGGTCTTATTCGTTTCTTTAAGAGTAAAGTACGCCGTAGTAACGCCCGCAATCCCAGCACCAACAATAGCAACTTCGGTCGAAAAATCTTTTAAAAACAGTTGTGGCTCACGAACTAATTTAAGTTGATGAATCCAGGGAGAATTAAACTGAATGGACATATACTTTATTTTTGTAAGAAATACTCATTTATAATTTCAGGCAAAGAATGAGGATCAACCGTCAGTTCATACGGCTCAATCGCTCGCAAATCTTCCGCAGGTCCCAGTCCCCACGTTACTGCCACCGATTTTATCCCCATAGAAAGAACTTCTTCAATATCGCGCACCGAGTCGGTAATAAATATTGTATCTCCCGAAGTCAGACCATGCGTATGTAAAAATTCAGTGCAGCGCTGGGTTTTGCTTTTACTAAAAAGCCCATTTTTTAAAATCATAAAATACTCTTGCAGACTATGCAATTCTAAAAACTGAGCTACGCTTGCATCCGAGGCACCGGACACAATCACCAGTTGATAATTCTGACCAAGCGTTTTAATGACATCTGTGGGAATAAGCTGTCTTGCGTTATCATTGGCAAGCGTCCCACCAAAATCAAAAAAAACTATTCGGCGCTGAGCCATAGGTTAGCTAGCTTTAACAAATTTGACCACAAATTTAGGATCATAAGTATTGTTATATTCATCTTGTACTTCTACCCGCTCCCCTTTCATAAGCATACTCATGGCCGCATCACTTAACAGCTCAGCGTCGGCTAACAAATCAATTTTAATGCCATCAAGTTTATCAAACTCGCTCGAAAAATCATTCTTAATACTGATTTCAATCTGTTTCTTACGCTCACGCAACGTTTTAATTTTTTCGAGAATTTCTATATATTCGCTGACCCCCATCAAAGCTTCACGATACGCTTTTTGGATAGCCATTTTTTCTTTAAGCTTCGCCTTCATCCGTTTAAAAATTTCTTGGACATCTACCATACAATACTATGTATAAAAAATAATAAATACATTAAAATTTTACGCTATAAATAATCTCAAAAATCAAATTTATAATTTTGCAACCGGAGAAAATGTATAGGAAATGACTGATTTTTTTGCTTTAGAGCTACCCAAGCTCTCTCTTCGCGGCAACTGATCTAGGGGCAAGGGCAAAAGCATACGCTCACCGTTTTGATCTGCCGTCAACTGACCTGGGCGTAATTCTCCTTGCTGTAAAAGAGCTCCCAATCCTTCGGTAGCAGCCGGCAACACTCCGGTATCCAAACACTGTTTCCATCCACTCTGCTCTGCTTCAAGAGACGTTATTACTTCTAAAAAACCTTTTAGTTGCGCCCGATCCTGATCGGACGGACGCCGTCCGACGAGCGATGCCTGAAAATCTGTAAAGTGCTCTGTAACCAAGTCTACCTCATCAGAAATACGCTGTAATTCAGCCTCAATTGAAACACGCAGTTTTTTATCCATAAGAAAGAATAAAAAAATATATGACTAGTATATCATATATTTTCAAAAAATTAATTTTTTTACTTGAGATACCTCTCTATAACGCTCCTGGAAAATGATTCTGAACAATACGCGCCACATCAGTGGCATTATAAGCTTCTTCCATAAGTTTGATACGGAGTTCTTTAGCGCCGTCAAAACCATTCACATAGGCTTTAAAGTGTTTTTTCATAATTTCAAAACCTTTTTTATTACCCAACAGTTGCTCAAACAGCGTGGCATGTTCCACCATCACTCGCATTTTTTCCGGTACGGTCACCAGGGAATAATCTTTTTCTTGGTTAAAGAGCCAAGGATTACCAAAAATACCTCGTCCAATCATCACTCCATCACAACCGGTTTCTGCCACTTTTTGTCGAGCGTCATTCAGATCTTTTACATCACCATTACCCAAGAGCAAGGTATGATCAGGTGAAGCATCAAATTCGTTGCGAATTTTTACAGCTTTCTGCACTTCTTCCCAATGGGCTGGCACAAGTGACATTTCTTTTTTGGTACGGCAATGCAGGGTAATGGCGGCTGGCGCTGTTTCGAGCAAGCTTTTAAGCCAGGTATCCAGGACATTTTTGTTATAGCCAAGTCGAGTTTTCACTGACACCGGTAATGCACCAGCGCCACGTTTGGTCTCACGGATAATTTGCTGCGCTAATTTTGGGTTTTGAATGAGAGCAGCACCGGCCCCTTGTTTGCCACTGACGTTTTTATCCGGGCAGCCCATGTTGATATCGATACCATCAAAACCCAGCTCTTGCAGCAAAAGCGCTGTTTTATAAAAATTTTCCGGGGTAGCACCAAAAATTTGCGCTACAATCGGACGTTCTATCTCTGAAAAAGCGAGGTCGATAAGAATATTGTCGCGCCCACTGCTCATCAAGCCATCGCACGAGACAAACTCGGTCCATATGACATCAGGTTTGCCGTATGTGGCAATCATGCGGCGAAATGCCACATCAGTCACATTGGCCATTGGAGCCAGTACAAAAATGGGTTTAGGTAAATTTTTCCAAAAGCCGGTTTGCATAAAATAGTACGTACACCTAAGAATTGATAAAATCGGTAAAATAACTCAATATTAATTTTTTTCTCCATCTCCTAAAAAATCAATGCTCATAATACTTTGCTCAACTTCTTTGATTGTCCCCGATAATTCAGATGAGCTCATATTTACCCTGTGCCCGCATTCATCCAACCTCCAACCAAATCTTTGCTCACCCCGATCTCTGCTCACACAAAAAATAAGATTCCCTTTGTCAAAGTCGTCCTCCCCTGACTTTAGTTTTAACCAACAAGCTTCTCTAGGCGTAAAAGGTGAAATAGGATCATTAAATCTTTTTATTTCTAGAACACCCTTACCTTGCCTTATTTCCTTTTGACCCAAAAGAGGTGTGTGGCTAAAAGAAAATTCAAAGGTAATAATACTATTTATTTTTTCTCTTAACTCTGGATTTTGGCGCATATTTATGTTTTAGTAAAACGTGCTTAAGCATGAAAATTAATTAATGTAAGCCATATTTTTTTATATTGGCATTCTGCCTGTCTGGTTTTGATTTTCGAACCTTATTCACCATACATAATTTAAACTTTAAATTTTTATATTCCTAATTGGTTGCGACAGCAGGCGTCACAGGAGCGCTTACCCCTTGTTTTAGAATATCTTTATACATCGCCATAATACCTCGCATAATAGTCGTCAAAAAACGAGGGTGGTCGTGGACAATCATTTGGTTGATCGCTTCCTCATCAAAAGCAGCCTGCTTAGCAAAATCCATAGCATTAATTTCAGAAAGAAAATTAGTAAGCTCGCACATCAAGCTGCTGACTCGGGCCATTCGAAAATGAAATGCCGGATCATCTTCATTTTGTTTCAATAACTCACCAACTGATTTTCCTTCGGCTAACTGTCTTAAAATAAAAGGTGTCTCATTCACTATTAATGTACCGAACTCATCATTATCACTCTTTTCACCACGCAATTCCTTAATTTTTTCGATCATTATAAAATATTTTCTCATCACCTCTTGAGCCTCGTTAAACAGTTGTAGTGAAAATCGCTCTTCGTTGGTAGCTTCTCGATCTGGGAGCTTCACTTTTCCAGCCGGAGACAAACCAAAACCGGATATGCTGTGTTGAGGATAATCACTGCTAGTTTGTAGACTAAAATTTATTGTCGCCGCCTGTTGCATTCTTATGGTAACCCTGAGCTTGCAAGGATAGCTTACGCCCTCCCATATATATAAAAAAGACTTTGTATAATCTGCTGTACCGTTACTACCGTAACTTTGTGGAGTAAGATCGGGACGGGCGGCAAACTGTAAAGCAACCTGTTTCATTTCCGATAAATCTTTCGGACTAAGTATTTTTTCAGTAATTTGTATGGTTTTTGCATCATGCAAAGGGGCGCGAATTTCCTGGTATTTTACCCACAACTTAACAAAAATCGGATAACGTTCTTCAACCAAAGATTCCCATTTCTTTTGTACTGCAGCTGACTGCTCGCCATCTGTAGCAAGAGGGCGTGGACGCAAAAGAATATCTTGACACTCTTCCTTCAACTCTTCCCAAAAATTAATTAATTCCGGCGTTTCCTTAGAAAGTGTCGACAAGTGTTCGTTGAGCCAATCCACCGTGTTAAAATCAGCGGCACCACTTTTAATCCTACTTTCTAACTCCTCTTCATTTTTCAACCAATCTAAGGCGCTCGATATTTCGACCGCAAGCAGTTCGCGCTGTCGTTCTTCAATTATTAATTCATCCATATTTTAAAACAAGAATTAGGATCAAATGTACTTATTTGGTCACTTGATCTATTTTAACAATTTTTTAACCTCACGTCATTTTTAGACAGGAGAGGTTTAGACCTGCACATTTTAATATGCGTTATTTTTATAGATTAAAATTTTATCAACAAAAATTGCGGACCAAGATTGAGCCAGTGGCATCCGCATTAGGAGTAGGTTAACCATTTTTTTAGTCCTTGCCACATGCTCCGCCATAAAGATCGCGGTTTAATCACAAAATCATTTTTTATGGCTTGGTCAAACGCAAGCGTAATATTGGTACTGGTAAAAGGCGAAAAATCATCATGATGCACTTCGAGGCGATATACCCCAGGCGGTGCATTAAAAAAATATTCACCATTTTTAGCAGTCAGCTGCGGGTTGGGCATGGCCGTTGCTGGGGCCACCCAAGGTGTGAAAGAGTTCGTATTGGGGTTAAGTTGATATAAAGTAACTACAGCCCCCTCAACAGGTTTATTGTTTTCTAGGAGAACATGACCGGCTGGGTGAGACAAAGACAAAAACAACACCTCTGGCTCCACTCCAGCTTTTGTATATTCAACCGTAGTAACGAGCGTGCTATTTTCGCCAATGGCCGCAACCGGCAGACGAGCCACTAAAAATCCACTTTCATCGGTTGGGCTAAACACAAACGTACTGGCTATGACTGACTGAACCGGTATTTGCATTGCAGGAGTAGATGTGCTCGGTACCGGTACAATATAGCCGCTCACTTTTTTTGTAGGTTGAAGAAAACGCACCAATATTTCCACTTCGCCACTTCGCCATACCTGCGCTCGTGGATACGACCCATCACTCATTGGCTCAAGCGCATACTCATGCTGCCACTGTTCATCACGAACAAAAAAAATTTTGGGTGGAAATTTCTTTTTTTGAATGAGTGTCAAATTGCCAAATGATACGAAAGGAGTAAAGGGGTAGCCTACACTAAAAGCACGCTCCGAAAAGGTTGGTAGAGTATTTGTGCTGACTGACCGCACTAACGATAGAGGCATGATGTCATTTTGATGAGACTGCGACAAAACTACCAAAGGATTGGCTGCTAATTTTTTGGGAGGAAGGGGAAGAGGTGTGACTGATAGCGAGGTGGTCGCTGCTCCAATGGCGGGTTTAAAAGGAAGCGGGGTCTGAACCGGCGCCGAAACTAGAATGGTGGAGGTGGTAACAGGCAATTTAAGGTCTGGTGTGGTAGAAGGGGAAGGAGCGACCCGGATAGGCGTTTTAGTAACCAAATGGGCAAACATACCACCGCCAGAAACATAGTTTACACCTCCACCGTTTTGACTCTTATTAACCACCGGTACCGTAGGTGGAAAATCAACCATGAGACTTGTTGTAGCTAAAGCCACCCCACTACGCCAGGTCACTACCACCGGAGAGGTGGCTCCCGGGTTCCCAATAGCAAAGGTTGTGGTTGCAACACCCTCCACAAAACTTTCTTGCCCTACAACCGATGGCGTCAGAGTGCCATTTTCAACCCAAACTGCAACCGGCTCCGCCAATAAACCGGCTTTATTACCAAAAGCGTCATAAACATGAAGGATAACGGTAAAAGGATTATTCAACGTAACCGTGCTTGGAGCTATTACCGACATATTCCGTGCGCTACTGGCCGTAACTTGAAGTGGTAAACCAAACTCAGTATCAGTCCCATGCGAAGAAATTATTCCATCACTCACATCAAGCCGCGCGTTTTCACGACGATAGAGTGTAAGAGTGCAATCCGCTTCACCTTGGCTAAACATAAGGGTAGTCGTAACGCCAAGGGCTACCGGAATTTGGTTTTTATTGGTACAAACCGGAACAGTATTATTAAAACCAGGTGAAAAACCCGAAAAAATAAGATCTCTTTCACCGGAAAAAGCAACGACGCTATTTTGCGCATCTTGTAAAATAAGATGAATATTTTGCGACGATCCGGCAACTTGCGTAGCGCTGCCACTAATGTAAATATGATCAATAGTTGCACCACGACGCTCCTCACTCCCCACTCTCACAAAATTACCAGGATCATACTGATTGGCATATTCAGTGGCTATCCAGCCAAAAGACCGGGCCACCGAGCTAATCCGAACCTCATCGATACTTGCTTGAGTATCATAATCAGCAGCACTTAAACGCCCAATGGTAAACGGATAATTATTAACACTAATGGCCTGGTTGTAGGCATACGGCTGACCTTCTTGACCGTTTACTCCTAAACGGATCTGCGTCCCATCGTATATCCCAGTCACATAATTCCATTCGCCGGAGCGTACAGCCGCTGTTACTCCGGGTCCACTATCTTGAGAAATAAAAAATTTGAGATGATCGCTATTGGTAAAGAAAAAACCATAACTATCACTCCACCAATCATTGGGTTTTCCCAAAATACCATCATATAGCTTGGGAGGGTTATCATTTTTTAACCAAAAAGAAACCGTAAGGGCCTGACTAATCTGTAAACTAGCGGCATTAGCAACACTCACATAACCGTTTGCCCCATCAAAATTACCCGCATTCCCAATTATTCCTTCACCCACCGTTACTCCGCCATGCAATGTGCCGTTATTAGCATTACCCGTAGAATCTGCGTAAGGCGCACCTTTCATATGCTGCACTAACCTAAAATCATCCTCCCAAACAGCTGTTTTGTGCTGTTGATCGTTAGCTACAGCGTTGCCATAATACAAATAGAGGTTATCATCACTTACACCCGAAAGCACCGGCATTCGCACCCAAGCCACCAACCGACCAGTTGTCTCATCCCACGATTCTATCTCATGATCGAGCTGAGTGAGCCCATCACCCTTAGTAAATACCAAATCTTGGCCACCAACCTGTACCTTATTTGGCTCAGATAGAGTTAGGGAAACCAAAATCGGAAAAGAGTTGTGTGGTCCATCTACTACCGCCGTATGATTGATGGTCAGTGGCAAACGATACGGCCAGGCGTCGCCATACCAATCACTGGCCCAAGCTACCGGCCTAAAAAATACCAAACTAACCAGCATTACTGAGGTCAAGCAGATAGCTCTATAAAAGCATTTTTTCCATGTCATAAGCAAACAAAACCATCTGTCATACTAGTATCAATCTGACATTTTGTCAATAAAAAATGACACTTCCTTATGGCGCTTAGTATCGAAGTTTTAGGTATGAGTTTTTAGGTGTTAAGGACGAACTGTGAGTTAGAAGCTTTTAGTTTTGAGGTTTTACGTATTGAGTTTGAATTATGAATTAAGTATTTAACCGTGAGCTTAAAGCTGGGAGCTTTGAGAAAACTTTGCCGTCGATTGTTTTTATGTTCTCATGTTTGCTAGCAGACAGGCCATTTTCGCTCCTCACCATCACAACAAGAAAAAAGTTTACCCCTAACAGCTAAAAGCTCATACCTAAAAGCTTAAAAATGTGTTTTTCTAGGTGAATTTTGTACGCCATTCAATCCTTTAACTCACTTTTCTTTTATAAAATTCTACTACGGCTTTAATTTCAGCGTAACTAAAATTGTCGCCCAAAGCCATTTTAAGCGGAGCAAGCAGTTCAGCTCCATGTTCCTCAATGGCAGCGGTAATTTTTTGAATTTTTTTCTCGTTTACCAGCTCGCCAAGAGCAAGATCTCCACGGCCCACACACTGTGCCAGATGATTTTCAATGGTTACGAGTGATAATTGACGCTCGGCGGCAATGGCTGTAATGGTTTTTCCAGCTTTAAAGAGTTGTAAAGAAATACCCACCGTCGGACTGAGCGAAGTAGCTATTTTACGCTCACGTTTTTCTACTTTCTGCCACATCCGACTCGATAAACTTTTTTTAGCACAATATTCTTCTACAAGACTTAAGAATTTTTGGCCATAACGAGTCATTTTACTTTCGCTAAACCCGGATATTTTGCGCAATTCCCCGAGCGACAAAGGTAAATACGTGGCGGCTTCGAGGAGCGTGGCATCAGAAAAAATAATGTACGCCGGCACTTCTTCTTGACTCGCCAGTTCAGAACGCAGTGTTTTGAGAGCGGTCAGTAAAGCTGCTTCATGAGCCATGCTCGTGCGCGCTACTTCTTTTTTGCCCATCGCTTCCAAAACCGATACCGTCACTCCACCTCGTAACACAGATTCACTTTTTTTGGTCAATTTAACGACCGGAAATTCGTCACCAGTATATTCAAGATACCCTTGAGCAATAAAATTTTTGATATACATGAACCATGTTTCTTTCGAAATTTCCACTCCCACTCCATAAGTTTTAAGTTCTTTGTGCCAAGGTTTAATCTTTTCCGCTTTTGAACCGCGCAAAAAATCCACCAAATAGGTAATACCATGCGGACTCCCCAGACGAGCCACCGCCGAAATCGCTTTTTGAGCGGCGAGCGTGGCATCGACGGGTCGATAATCATTAAGACACACGTCGCAACCCTCACATACGCCAGTAAAATCTTCGTTAAAATAGGCTAAAATTTTCTTGCGACGGCATACTGTTGTTTCACATAAATCCGCCATTTGTTGCAATTTACGGCCCATGAGCGCTGTTTGCGCCGTATTCCCATCGACCGTAGCAAACTTTCGCAGCTTCATCACATCGCCAGCACTATAAAATAAAAGCGCATCACTGTGTAAACCATCGCGCCCGGCACGACCGGTTTCTTGGTAGTAGCTTTCAATATTTTTTGGTAAATCGACGTGTACCACAAATCGGACATTTGATTTATTAATCCCCATACCAAAGGCAATGGTCGCTACCATAATACTCACTTCATCTTTGAGAAATTGAGCCTGATGATCGTGGCGTACATCTACACTTAAACCAGCATGATACGGCAAGGCACGAAACCCATCACTCGTTAAACTCTGTGCCAGAGCCTCGGTAGACTGACGCGAAAGCGCGTAAATAATCCCGGCGTCGCCGCGATGTTTTTTGAGAAAACGTATCAGCTGATCGTACATGTTGCGCTTGGGCTCAATAAAATAATGAATATTCTCTCGGTTAAAACTTGACAGAAAAGTTTTGGCAGACTGAATACCTAATTTTTCTACAATATCTTTAGCCGTAATCTGATCGGCGGTAGCCGTCAGGGCTATTACCGGCACTTCCGGAAAATCTTGTTTTAAACGGCTCAGCTTACGATACTCCGGGCGAAAATCATGCCCCCACGACGAAATACAATGTGCTTCATCAATAGCAAACAAGGCCACTTGATTCTCTTTAAGGTAAGGCAAGAAATCATCTCCGGCCAGCAATCGTTCCGGGGCTACATACAATAGTTTCAGTGTCCGCTGACGGATGCTCGCAAAAATACTGCTGCGCTCCGCTGGAGTAGTGGTTGAATTAAGATAGCTTGCCGCAACACCATTGACGCGCAGCGCGTCGACCTGATCTTTCATAAGAGCTATGAGCGGCGACACTACCACCGTTAAACCTTCCATCAATAGTGCTGGAATTTGATAGCACAATGATTTACCACCTCCGGTTGGCATCAAAACAAAAGTATCGAGCTTGGCCAAGACTCGATCAATAATTTCCGCTTGATTATTACGAAATTCGGTATAACCAAATTTTTTTTGCAAAATTTCCACTGGTGACATAGGGGGTTATGATACCAAAAATTCCCCTCCCCCTCAACTACACACGCATTACAGTCAGTATTGAATCTAAAAGCAAAAAACACACCATTCGCCAAGCTCCACCTTGACTTTTTAAACCATTCTATGGTAAGTTAAGCCGTTATATTTTAATATCAACATATGCCAGCAGAAACAAAACCAAATTTTTTAGAACAAAAACTACCCATTATTTTTGGGTTTATCATTAAAGGTAACCAAGTATTTATCTACACAGATAAGCCAATTCTAGACAATGCCATGGCCCTAGCTTCCCAAGCTGATGCCTTAGCAATAATAAAACGACACGAGCAAGCAGGACAAATGAGTGTGTCACAAGTACAAGAATTAAGCATGAAAGCCAGAATGTTACCCTTACCCGAAACTTTACCCAGCCGTTTCTCCTGTTTAAAAGATGACAAAGGTAAGATTACCCTTCTCGGACCGTCTGTTTTTCCTTTTTCAAGGCAACGAACACATATAACTTTTTCTTCGGTAGCGGATCTAACTGTATACATGCAATGGCTCTATGGCAAAGGTAATGAATATATGACGTATTCTGAATTTGATGAAATCCGCGAGGAATTTACGTTGTTTGCTTAAACATTTGAATAAACGCCTGCTGGTATAAATTTAATACAATAAATGTACAAACAGCACAATCTATCAACAACCTTAAATAGCCCCTGTGCAGCATCCGACTGATTTTATGAAGAGGCCGATTATAAATTTTACAATAAAAAAACCACAGACATAATATTTGACTGCGGTTTTTTTAATTTCTAAAGAAAACCTTACTTGTTTAGGCGTTCATGTCGTAAAATGACACGGTCACATTGGCTTTACAAAAACCAAATATACCAGTAGTAAGGCGAGTTTTGATATTTTCTTGCATAGCGAGCGCATAACCCATAGGTGTACCATGCGTCATATGCATAGTAAACTCCCGACCATTGAGGAGGCCTTCCGGCATACCACTCTCGTTATACTTATAAGCAAAACCATACGTCAATACCGATTGTGCCCATTTATCAAATTCGTAACCAGCGCCCCACCAGTATACCGGGGTCACAAATACGAGTTTTTCGTCACTCGCAATAATCGTTCGCCATTCCTCAGCTGTTTTATCGCTCACATGAACAACAGCATGAGCTTTATCCGCATTAAGTTTTTCGATAATCTCCAAACCTTTTTTACTCGCAATTTCTTTGGGGTGAAAATTAACAATCATATGTATCTTCAAAATAAATAATAGAGCTACTATAAAGCAAAAACCAACCTTTGTAAAGTAGTTTTGTAAAAACTCGCGATCCTTTATGACCAACTCTTATTTTTCTCGTCAAAATTGCTGATTCGACGCCCAAGTTAGACAAAAGCCGAATTTAAATTAATTAATTTTTTAAAGAGATCGTAACTTCTTATACATTCTTATATCGTAAAAACAATGGGTAACAGCGCTCCAAACAACAGCGCGAAAGAAAATAATGCTTGCCTTGACTCCTTATATTTTACACAATAAAAAATCCCCAGAAGCAAAGCATCTGGGGATTTGACGATTATTATGTTTACAGACCGGAAAATTTATTATTTTCTCACAAAAAGCGCTTTGTATTTATCCCAGTACACATACCCCAGATAAACCGTAGGGACTGTTACTACCACCCCGCTAATCATATAAAGTGGAGCAATGTGGGCATTGACCACCAAAATACCAATGCAGATGGGTGCTAAGAACAACAGGGCAAGGGCTGGTAAAAAACCAGTCACCAGCATAGCGCCAGCTACTATCTCAGTAATCTTAATCATTTGAAAAATTCCCGAGCGCCACAAGGCTTGGGACACGGCCACCATTGGTTCAGGAACTCCCTGCATACTCTGCCCAGCCAAGAGCCCGCTCACACCACTAAAAACAAACATCAGTCCAAGTAAAGTTCGAACCGTTATAACGAGTCCACGATGACGTACATTCATAGTTTTTTATAAAAAATAAATAAAAAAGATAAAAAATTATTGTTTAGGATAATCATAATTTACCATCCACTGTAAACCAAACTGATCCGTCAAGATACCAAAATAAGCACCCCAAAAAGTATCCTGGAGAGGCATGACAACAGTGCCGCCGGCTACCAGTCCGGTAAAAAACATATCGGCTTCTTCTTTGCTTTCTGCGTGCAAAGACAGAGAAAAATTATTGCCCATAGTGAGCTTTTGCCCCATCGAAGCCAACGTATCAGTTCCCATCAATACACCGCCATTTTTACCTAACAGCAAGGCAATGTGCATTATTTTTTCTTGTTCATCAGAGGAGAGTTGGCTGGCTTGAGGTGTATCTTTAAAACGCTGCAACATCGTAAACTCGCCACCCAGTACTGATTTGTAAAATACAAAGGCTGTTTCAGTAGTGCCGGGAAAATTAAGATATGGGTTCATCATGAACATGCTACTATGCTAAGGTTAAATGAAAAAAAACTATATCACTTAGTTTAATTGATCTCGATGTCAATATGACGCACAAACGGTACTTGTTGTTTAATTCGTTTTTCAATTTCATTAATTTTCGTGCCGATGAGACGGGGTACCCGATCGCTGAGCTCGGTACAAAACCGGATAAACTGACCATAATCTTCACGTAATTTCTCATAATCTTCACGCAACTCACCATATTTATTAATTTCTTTGAGTAATTCTGTGCCATTAAATTCAACCTCACATTTCACACGATAAATATTAATATCAAGTACCGTGGATTTAAAATCGATGATCTTTTCAATGGATGGCTCGGCATTGAGGATGTCGAGCACTTGCTCTTCGAGTTCACTCGGCATGGCTTTATCCATTAAAAATTCACGGTTTTTTATGATCAAGAGCACTGCCACACAGACTAATAAAAACCCAATGAAAAGTGAACCTGCCGCATCCCATGCCGAATTATGAGTAAGATTTGTCAACGCCATACTGGCTACTACCACCAGAGAACCCAGGACCGCCACTCCGTCTTCGTATAACACCGCGAGCGTTGTGGGGTCACCGGAGCGAATAATTCTTAACAACCGTGTTTCGGTACTATGTGCTCGTAATTCTCTGAGCGCAAAAAATAAGGTGGTAGACTCGATAACCAACGAAACTGCCAGTATAAGATAAGCAATTGGATTAGCTAGAGCCGGTTGGTGATGAAACAAAGCCGTAAATCCATGATACAACGTAATGCCAGCACCTAAAAAGAAAATTCCACAGGCACTGATCAGTGCCCAAAAAAAGCGTTCTTGACCAAAGCCATAATGATAGTTTTTGTCGGCTTTGCGCTGAGAACGCTTAATACCGATCATGAGCAAAGCCTGATTGCCGGTATCCGCCGCCGTATGGACAGCTTCGGAAAACATAGCCGAGGAACCGGTCAGAAAAAAACCAATACATTTAATAATAACGATAAAAATATTTCCCGACAGAGCCGCCGCAACGGCTCGAGTACCAGTTGGTTGCGCAGAAGACATGATGTTGAAGTAAAAGATTATTTTTTCCACCGCGGCGCAAAACGGATGCACCAAGCATAGAACCGTGCGAGCCACTTATTCATTCCACCGTTTATCATGGCAGTATAACAAATCTTTTGAAATTCCTTTACATCAGTTCCTGAATAACATAATTTTCCATCTTTAAAACACAGGCTGCAATATTTTTCTGAGGTTCTTTTTCCCACATCTTTACGAAAAGGCATAAGACAACTCTCGCAATTGTGACAGCTTTGAGGCATAGTAAAATGAGTGTTAAGATTGAGATTTTAAACATAACATGCTGTACAAAATTTTTCAACACTCCAATTTATTGAGCGTAGCGATTGACAAAAAGCATCAAATAAGGTATAATTGCACGTTAGTTCAAAAATATATTATTTTTTTCATTTTATGAAAACTATTCAGCAAAAAATATTTAGCTTTGCCTTTAGTATAGCCATTTTTTTGGTCTTTACTCTACCCTTGCAGGCTGCACAACCCATCAATATAACCCTCAATCAAAATGGAGGCGACACCGTACAAATAGTGGTTTCCGGTGAAGCAGGTGCTGAGGGACGACTTTACTATTATACCAACGATTCTACGATTCCCGTTCCATCTTTAAACTATACCACCGACGGTAACGGCCGTTTTTATGCGACTATTAGCAGTGGAATGTACGGCATTCCTTCTGGGGCAAGGACCTATTTTACCCTCAAAGGACAACAATCTTCGATAATCAGCTGGCCGCTCTATACCAGCACCCTCTCCCTCAATCAAAATAGCGTCCAAATGAATGCCGGACAAGCCACCGCCCTTACCACCTCAGTCCCAGTAAAAATTTTTTCCAATAGCAACCCGTCGGTTATCCAAGCCACAGCTTCCAACCAGCAAATCACACTCAACGCAAATAGCGTTGGTTCAAGCACACTTAACGTCTGCGCCGACCGTGCTGGTTGTCAGAGTATCTATGTTACTGTCTCAGGAGCCAATAGTACCACCAATAGTCTTTTTGTGAGCCAAAATAACCTCACCCTATCTTCCGGACAGACGACCACCATCAACATATACGGTGGTTCAAACAGCAACTATTTTATCTCCAGCAATTCTAATCCGACGAGTGTCTCAGCGAGCCTGAATGTCAATACACTCACTGTCACTGGTGGTATGAACTCTGGATCATCCGTAATAAATGTTTGCAACAATAGCAGTTATTGCACCAATATTTATATTAGTAACGTCACCGGTGTATCAAACAACGGCATATATTTAAGTCAAAACAACATTACTTTAAATGTTGGACAATCAACCAACGTGGTGGCATCAGGCGCTGTCACGAATAATTATTACGTGGCCAGCAACTCCAACCCACTCATTGCTTCAGCCACCGCCAACGGCAACATAATCAATGTCTTGGCTGGTAGTGTGGGCGGCTCCGCCGTAGTTCGTATTTGTTCTTACGGCAATAACTCTTGTGCTGACTTATTTATTACCAACAATTACTCCTTCAACACCAATTCCAACACTTTTCTTTTTGCCGATCAAAACATTAATCTAGAAAATAATCAAACCAAAACCTTCATCTTAACTGCTAATTCCAGCAATAGTTCTTATTTTCTCTCTACCAATTCTAATCCTAATGTAGTTTATGCTACCATCCAAAACAATACCATTAGCTTAAGAGCAACCGCCGTTGGTATGAGCACCGTTACAATTTGCTCCAATACAGCTTACATGAACACTAACTGCGGTACGCTCTATATCATAGTGACATCTTACTCTACCAATACTTCTTTCCCGACACGAACCACTTCTAATAATCTCATCCCACCCATTCCTCAAACCAGTGTTGGTAGCAACGGATTTTCCACTGCTCGCACTCCGAGTTTTATTCCGGCAAGCCCGACTCCCCGCTATCGGTTTGATCTTAAATAATACAAACAACCTCAGGGCAGTTTTCCTTCTTAAAAATCAAAAACAACGCCACTCAGCGTTGTTTTTTTATGTCACAATATAAAATATGCCCCGACTGCTTTTAGTTCATACCCAACATTTGCGTTAAAAAACTTAATCGCCAACTAGCCTCTTGTGCGTCGGAGCTAGCGCTATGTCCGGCTTGCTGGTTAACAGACAATAAAATAGGGTTTTCCATTTTTCCTCCCTTACCTTCCGCAATTCTTTGGCGTTGTGCAGCTTGCAAATCGGCTACAAACGGCAAAGTATGAATAGCAATGGGTACATTTTTATCGTTCAATCCAGCCGTAACATACATAGCCGGATACACAGTGTTTGGCTTAATAGTGTGCAGTGGGGAATATTGGTTGAGCACAGGTAACATAGTTTTATCTTCGGGTGAACCATACTCAGCCACCCATTCTGCCCCGCGCCCCCATTGGTGATACTGCAGCATATTCAATACCCCTCTATCTATTATCGCAGCAGCAAATAAATCGGGTCGCTGCATACTGCATACTGCAGCCAATAAACCACCGTTTGAAGTTCCCTGAATGGCCAACCGACTTGAGGTTGTATATTTATGCAGAATTAACCATTCAACTACACTAATTACATCGTCAAAAGATTTTTGCTTATTGACCCCCATCGCAGCCCGGTGCCAACCTTCCCCTTTTTCTGCTCCACCGCGCACCAAAGGGACAGCTACCACACCCCCTCGCTTCATAAATAAAATTTTCTCGGTACTAAAAACCTGTTTCATCGGTGTTCCAAAACCGCCATAAACTTCCACCAAAACCGGATTATTCCCATCCAGTTTCATGTTTTTTTGGTGTGTGAGCAACACAGGAATCTCCTCGGCCTTATCTTTACTGCGACAAAATTTTATTTCAGTAGTCAATTCATCTGGATCAAATTCTACTTTGGGGATAAAAACAGGCTGACTCTCATAAGTCGTTAAATTCAGATCATAAATGGAAAGTGGCTGCTTAAAACTGGTAAAATAATAGAGCGTACTTTGGTCATCTGGTCCACCACTAAAATCACCTACCGAACCCACACCCGGCAACTTTACCTCCGAACACAGTATTTTCCCATTGGGGCCAAAGATTTTCACCACCGAATGACCATTCACCAAATAACTGGCAATAAAAACTCCACGCACCATAACAATTTTATCCAATTTTTTTTCTGCATCTTCCGGAATTATCACCTCATACTGCACCGGCTTCCCCGGCTGTTGGGCTTTGAGGTCAACCGCGATTAATTGACTGAGCGGAGCATTAAGATCGCTTTTAAAATACATCACCGAATCCTTACTCCCCACAAACTCATACACATTATTAAAATTTTCCACCAAATCAACGGTGGTGGCATTCGGCGCTGCTCGGTCTAGAAAACGAATACGGACTTGTTTCAAGCCAGCGGAAATAAGAAGTAATAGGTACTTCCCATCGTTAGTAACTACGGGCTTAAACTTCCAAGTCTCTCTTTTTTCACCTTTTTCTTCATGAATCAGAGTATCTTGAGATTGATCTTGTCCCAAGGTATGAAAATAAACCTGAGGATGCAAATATAAGCGTTGATCTGAGGACGTAGCTTGAGGAAAACGACAATAGTACAAACCGCTGCCATCCGGAACCCACACCGGAGAATTCCCCATTAAGCCTTTAAGCTCATCACCATCCTTGGTAGAAGCCACATCGCGCACCCACCACTTTTCATCTTCAGACCCATTAATTTTGATACCATAGGCTACCTTATCTCCCTGGAACGATGGACGATAATCCGCTAAAGTTACTTTTGGTAATTGGCCCTCCCCAGAAACCGCTGCTCTTAAATCCAAATTTAAATGAGCGGGATCTAGCACGAGCTTGCGCTGCCCTACCCTACCCGCTTCATCAAAAACTTGAAATAACCGAAAATGTTTTTTACCACCGGCCTCACTTGGCCAAGCACTCCCCGCATCACTCAGGACATAGCGCTTCCCGCCCACCTGCATCGGCCACAACAACCGTTCATAAGATAAATATTTTTGTAGATCTGCTTGTATTTGCAAAAAATTACTCCGCACCTCATCTGAAAACAAACCAGAAAAATTTCTACCTTCCGCTTTTGACCTAGACAAAAAATCTGCCGCCAACTCATTTTGACGAGCAATAAAAGCATCCCTTACCTTTTCATTGGTTGCGAGTGTACCATGCCGATAAGCTACCTCCTCTTTATTTGCGCCCACACCCAAAGAATCCACTACGGTCGGTACTAGCGGGTAGTTCTTTACAAGATCATTTATTCGCACCATTTGCTCAGCGTAGGCTATCCGTGATTGCTCACTCCATGACGGTCGAAATAATACATCCCGCACCGGCTTCGCTTCACTTAATGCCAGCAAAGTTCCTGCACACACCGTCATTTCAAGCCTTCTTGATCTTAATTTATCCATATATCCTGACAAAGTAGAGAGATGTACAACTTTTATACTTCAAAGACATAGCATAGCCGACAATGTAAATTGTGTCAATATAAATTGACACAATTACAAAACATTGACGGATCCTTATTTTTTAGGTAAAAAAAGGGTATGACTCATTTTAAAATTAAAATCACCTTTAAATACTGCTATGGAAAAAGGCCCTAATCGACTCTTCGCGACCTCTGTTGAATATGAACCTAACCCCGAACGTCTTGCTCCCGCTGACTCGGTCGGTATTATTGTAACTGTTTCTCGTGATCCTAAAAATATTAAACGCGGCACGGACATTATTCGTGATTTTCATCCAACAGAAGTTATTTTTGCACTTAACACCCGGGGCGAACTAGCACTTATTAAAACCGATGCTCCGCCTGTCAAAGAAGCATCCGAACCAAAAAAAAATATTGCGAACAAACTCCAAGTAGCAAGAAAAGCAGTGGTAACTCAAGCCTATGCCCGCGTTACCCGCGAAAGCACACATTCGGCTGGCGAATGGCCACAAGCTGACGGCTCAACCTTCACTACCCACATTGGCCGCTTAATGCCAGGGGCTCTACGCCAAACATTACATGCCCTTGATCCCCAAAAATTTAACATCCAATCGTTTATTTCACTCACCGTTCCCCAATGCGCCACCCTGCTTGATACAGGTTCAATCATTATTAACGGTAAAGCATATCGCGTACCCCCAGAATTAGACCGTAACAGCGACCCAAATGCGCAATTTGAAACAAAACCTTACACCGCCAAAGATATTTTTTTAGCCGAATTAAAACGCATCGAAGCTGACAAAATGCTTTCTGTTCTTGAACATCGGCTCCATGCAGTTAATTTACGTGATTTGTTGTACGTGAATGCTCAGGGTAAAAAAATAAACTGGCGCAAAAAAAACACCAACAAACTTGATCCCGCCATCGAAGAGCTGGTTGGTCGTTTTGGCACCATCACAACCACTAAAATAATTGACGGCCAAGAACATACCACAAGCACTGATGGATGGATAGACGGACCTTTGTCCGAAGAGCGACAGGCTTATAAACATGAAGTAAATTACTATCGCGATATTTTAGCAAAAAAAATGACTGTTTTACGCACTCTACAAACAGAAGAAAAAACTATTCAAGCACAACTTTCAACCTCAACCGACCAACAAAAAGATAAAGACCGTCTCAAAGCAGTGGTCAACAAGATTGCTCAACAAATTCAGGGACTCAACAGTTTATTTAAGAAAATTGAAAAATTTTGGCAAGAAATGGTGAGCGGTTTTCAATTTTCCCTCTCCGATATAAAAACTGATTTGGCAGCCTCAAATATTGAAGCTATTCGTCGCTATACGTCAGAAGGAGTAAATTTTATTACCGGCAAAGGAGTGCCTAGTTTGCACAATGTATTTACCCTGTTTTTTACTGAAACCGATCGGCCATTGACCATGCGTGAGTTGCGAACATTGCTCAAAAACCCGGAATTTCGTCGATTATATAAATTGGCGGATATTTTTACCCATATTCGTAATGTGGAAATAAATGGTCAAAATTCCCCAAGTATCCCCATACTTATCGGCCGTTTTGGATTAGAAAAAGAGCCAAAAAATGAAACTCCGGCACAAAAAAAGCTCCGCGAACAGTATATTAAAGAAATACAGGCAGGTCGAGTACCCATTGGATTGGTAGAGCGTTTTCTCAAAAAACCTCAACCTTTTACTGGCTCTATTTCCGAAGCAGAGCAACAAAAAATGTCTTTAAGCGAACTAGAAGATTTCCAAAGATACTTGGAAAAACCATTGCTTGATCCTCATTTTATTGCTACCGCCAACCATACCGGTCGCTTGGTAGATAATTTTCTGGTCAACTTTGCTCGCACCAAAAAAATAGACCCAAAAATTCTTATCCAAAGAGAAGAAGTGGTGGGAGCCAGTTGGGAGACACTGCAAGACATCGCGTTTGGTTTTGGTCCAAAACGGGATAAAATTGCTCAATGGGAAGCTCGGCGCAAAATGACACTCATGGGTATTTTTCATGAAATTGCTCTAACCCACAAAAAAGCTATTGAAGCCGGCGCAAAACCTATCGATGATATTGAGCAGACAACTTTCCTGACTCAGGGACACCAAACCTATGCTCAACTTGAAGGAAAATTGCAGCCGGTAACCATTATTCCCCGCCGAGAACCAAAGTCTTTTGAGTCAACTGCCGCTAAAGCCCAAGACCGCGATCGGATCAATGATGAAAACACCAAAGATACTTTCGGTGAATCTATTCTTTTTGAAATCGGAGAGGGCGTCACTATCGAAGACTTAACCTGCGAAGAAACTTTTACTTTTGCACCCAATACATTTTTTACTGATGTCGAAAATATTTCCTCTTCACGCAAAGAGACCGAAATTCCTACCGATACCGTAACTATGCCCAAAGTTATGGGCACACTTATCCAAAGCTGGCTCAAGGCAGCCAACAAAGACGGAAAAACCCACCTCACCATTCATGAATATAAACCATTGCCCAAGGTGGGTGAATCATTTGCAAGCGGCAGCGCTGGCGGCGGGGCTAAAATACGTTTTGCCAAACTATACCTATGGCACACCAGTTCCGGCATAACCCGAAAAAAAGAAATCCAGTTTTATTTTGCCCGAGCCGATGGCGACAACACTATTTCCGCGCACAGTGAATTTGAAGACAAGATGGCAAAGCAATCTGACTATGTCGAACAAAAAGGTTTTGCCGGCCATGGTTATTCTGATCAGGTCCGCATGCTTATACCGGAACAGGTGTACGGAGAAGCGCATATTCGCCTCATATTTGGCGGTCGGGTCAAATAACCTAACATTTCAATTACACCAATAACCGGTCTTACAATCGGTTATTACTCATCAAAATTTTACTTACCGAATAATGAATGAACGCATGGAGATACTTTTCATTACTAACCCTTCTGTAAGAAATTTTACTTCTTCTCCTTTTTTTTGCAAAGCCAAGGCATACAAAAAAGGCCAATAATGTTCCGGAGTCGGAATAGACAAGAGAGCGGCTGGTCCTAATTTTTGGTAATCAACCAAACTACGGTAATCTCCCCGAACAATATACTGAACTACAGCTTCATCAAATTCAAGCGCCCAATCATAGGTTGGAGTCGAACTACTAAAATCTAGCAAACCCAAATTGTGCACTATATTTCCACTCCCTACTATCAATACTCCTCGCTCGCGCAATGCTTGCAACTCTTCTGCGAGCGCAAAATGAAACTGTGAAGATTTTGTCACATCGAGACTTATCTGAAACACTGGAATATTCGCTCTGGGAAATACGTGGCGCAACACCACCCAAGCACCATGATCCAACCCCCAACTTTCATCCCAGTGGACCTGGGTTTTCTGGTGCAGCATTTCCTGAGTCGCTTCTGCCAACGATGGCGCTCCTAAACATTGGTACCGTAAAGCATACAATTCTGGCGGAAAACCATAAAAATCATGAATCGTGCGCGGTTCCAAAGCTCCGTGGACATAAGTGCCGTTCGTATACCAATGTGCCGAGATGCATAACACGGCCGCTGGATTTAAACCTTCCAACTCTTTTCCTATAGCCGACCAACTTCTGGTAAATTGATTATCCTCAAGAGCGTTCAACGGCGAACCATGTCCCACAAAAAGAACCGGCATGCGAGGGGTGAGGGGTAAAGTGTTTATTGTTTTTGTAAAATTCATTAAATTCATAAAACAATTTGCGCATTATTCCAAAATACTAATTCAATGATTATGCTGAATATTGAAAGTCTGGTTGATAAGATGTACTATCACTCTATACATTTTACTCTTTAATAACTCCTATGTCACAATACATCCCTGGGGTGTGCAATATTGGTCGCGCTGAAATACGCAAACGACAACAACTCGGTTGGATAGGGATTATACTGACACTTCTTATCGGAATTTCGCTAATGATAGCGAACACCCCACACTGGTGGCGTATTTTGATAGCATTTCCAGCTGCTGCCGGAGCAGCCGGATTTCTCCAAGCTCGGTTTCATTTTTGCGCTTATTTTGGTTTAACCGCTCTTTTTAATGTCGATGAAGCTCGCCTCACTGACACGCCCAGCCAGAGCGAATTTCGACAAAAAGATCGAAAAAAAGCTTGGCTGATCATTTTTCTTACCATACTCACTACCATTCTAATTACCAGTATTTTCTATTTCCTATAACTCACCCCCTCTTTGATCTGATTTATTTTCAGTATAATTTGCAACATTTTAAAAAAATATTTTACCCTGACTAAAGCACCCGCGGGTCATTTGAAATAAATATAAAACGAATTGCGTATTACTAGGTACAAGTCGATCGACAAAATTTTTATCAACATCTCCATATTTTGTTGATAAATAACTTTATTTATTTCATTTATTTCGTATGACCAGACATAAAATCATGCTTTCTTTATTGGCAACAGTGGTAAGCGCGAGTGCTCTAATAGCAACCACCGTCTCAGCCGCCAGCCTTACAGCTTCTGCACCCAAACCATTTGAGCGCCATCGTCCTAAAGCACCTACGATAATAGGCACCGTTACCGCCATAAACGGCAGCAGCCTTACTCTTACCACCAAAGACGGGAAAGTGTACACAGTAAACGATGTTAGCGCTCAAGTTACCCATGGTTTTGGGCCAAATGCACAAACTCTAACCGTAGCTGATATCAAAAATGGCGATGCTATCGGTGTAATCGGAACTATTTCCGGTACCACGGTTACAGCGAGCACTATTATAGATGGTTGGCTAAATCCCAATAATACGATACACGGCCAGCACGAAGCCGCAAGCAAAGAAAAACCTCGACCTGATATGGTTGGCCTCAAAGAAAGCCCAGATCATCAACCACATACCCCTCTTATTCACGGCACAATCACCGCCCTGAGTGGAAATACTCTTACTATTAATGTGCGCGGTGAAGATAAAAATACTTCCATCACCCCCTACTCCGTGACCACAACCAATAGCACCCTGATTACCAAAGATGGTCAAAACGCCTCTCTCTCAGACTTAAGTGCGAACCAAATGGTTATTGTCGAAGGAACTCTCAATACTGCCAACCATACTATGCTGAGCACAAAAATAAATATCATTACCAAAAAACCCATGGGGCTAAAATCACCTTCAACACACTCCCGTCCTGTCCACAAGAAATAGCCTTTTTCTCAACTGAAACAAAAACGGACACATAGGTCCGTTTTTGATTTTGCTCAATTTTCCTCTTGCAAAGAGAGGAATAAATTGGTTATAGTATCTATCTCATTATAACTAACTCACCCCCGTATCTACTCTATGCATATTATCAGCTGGCTCATCGAAACAAGTGTCAAAATAGTAGCTGCTCTGGGCTACCCTGGAGTAAGTGTCCTCATGCTCCTTGAAAGCTGCGGCATCCCCTTTCCTTCAGAAGTTATTATGCCCTTTGGTGGATTTTTAGTGGCTGGAGGAAATTTTCATTTTTGGCTGGTGGTGCTCAGCGGAACTCTGGGCAACGTACTAGGCTCTTGCTTAGCCTATGCTATTGGTTTTTATGGCGGCCGACCGCTCCTAGAAAAATACGGAAAATATATCCTCATCTCTAGACACGATCTCAGTCGAGCTGAGGGTTGGTTTGCCCGGCACGGAGAATTAACCGTGTTGGTCGGGCGACTTCTGCCGGTCATACGTACCTACATCTCCTTCCCAGCCGGGCTCACCAAAATGAATTTTACCAAATTTACCTTGTACACCTTTTTGGGCGTGTTACCCTGGTGCATTTTGTTTACCTGGCTCGGAGTAAAACTGGAGGGTAACTGGGAATATATCCATGACAAGCTTCATTACCTTGATTATATAGTGGTGGCGATACTACTCATACTGGCTGTTTTTTACTTTTACAAACACAGAACAAAAACCAAGCAAAACACCACACCAGAAACAAAATAGGCCTGTGCACCTAGCGACAAACTTATAGAGTAGGAATTACATTGAGAACGTTCTAAAAAACATCCTAAATTTACCACTTCACCATATTTTTACTCCCAAAAAAGCCGGCATACCCCCTCATTTAACACTTCAAACTATATTTCAAAATCTTTGCCCGGTTCCCCCACTTCTACTACCCGAATTCCGCCTTTCAAAAAACAGTCTTTTAAAACCACGGCTGCTCTCACGTCACCATGGTTGAGTATAACCTGTTGTGGCCGTCCTGAGGGTTGCAAAATCCAGCGCATCAACTTCGCCTGATCAGCATGAGCCGAGAGAAAATCAAGCGATACGACTCGGCAATTAACCTCGACTCTTTCGTCTAAAATATGAACAAACTTTTGTCCATCCTGAATAGCTCGACCAAGCGTACCTTCAGCCTGATAACCGACCATAATGAGCGTGTTATGCTCATCACTCACATAACGTAAAGCATGATGCAAAATCCGTCCTCCTTCCATCATCCCACCTCCGGCAATAATAATTTTTGGCCCTACCGTATGATTGATTTTTTTTGAATCTTCTCGAGTTTCACACACCGTGAGATTTGGGAAATTAAACAAATCTCCATCTGCATCAAGCAAATCCTTGGCAGCTTTATCAAAATAACGTGGATAAGCTCGATAGACTCGAGTAGCGGCAATAGCGAGCGGACTATCTAAGAAAATTGGCACTTCGGCTAAAACTTCATCCTCGTCGCGCAATATATTTATATAATACAAAAGTTCTTGAGTACGCTCAAGCGAAAAGGCCGGGATCATTATTACCCCTTTTTTAGCGAGCGCCTCTTTTACCACCGTTTTAATATGACTGGCGCGTTCTCGAACCGTCGAATGAACACGATTACCATACGTTGATTCACATACCAAAGCCGTTAAATTTTCCGGCAAAGCATCTGTCTCGCGCACAATTGGCATATCTTCATTTCCCACGTCTCCGGAAAAGACAATGTTTCCTTCAGGAGTCTCGATATGAATAAATGCTGAACCAAAAATATGTCCCGCGTCATAAAAAGTCGCCCTGATTTCATCGGGTGAAATACTCGTCGGTTCATAATATTCAACTTTTTTTAATTGTGCCATGACCTGCGCGATATCTTCTTCATCATAAAGAAGCGGTGTATTATTTTTTTCATGACGATAACGCATGATGTTATAAGCATCATTCAAAATAAGCGGTATAAGTTCACTGGTTGGCGCAGTCGCATAAATAAATCCGGTAAAACCATCCTTCACCAACTTAGGCAATCGTCCAACATGATCGAGGTGCGCATGGGTAATCAGAACAGTGGAAATTTCTCGCGGATCAACCGGCCAAGGTGCGCTATTTTTTTCTTCCGTTTGTGTACCGCTTTGGAACATGCCGCAATCTACCATGATTTTTTTATTTTTGAGTGTCAAAATTGTTCCGGAACCAGTAACTTCGTTGGCAGCGCCAATAAAATGCAATTTCATAAAAAAATTTAAATTGAACTCCTTCATTATAGTCAAACCGTGACTAAACCACAAGATAAAAAAACTGGTTTATAAGCAAGTCTGGCTAACCAGTTCTTTGTTTGTTATACTAAGCTCATTCTCATTACCCCCATCCTATGAAAGAGCCTCAACTCGATACCGTCGCTATTATTGATCCACCTCTGCAAGAATTGCGCAAAAATTCTTCTTTTAAACGCTCATGCTTAGGTACTGTGGGCGGCCTGCTCATTATCAGCGTTGGTTTAGCTCTAGCTGTGCGCCTGGCTATTGGCCCCGGGCCCACCAAACTGACTACTACTCCCACGATTGTACGGGACTTATTTCCCCTATACGACACCGACCACATCGATACCATCACTCAAATTTCCGAGCAAAACCAACTTGATCGTGATACGCTCAAGCAGTTTTTTACCTCCCTTTTACACAACCTTGATCCCGATACCACGGCGCCTGGTACACCCCCCAACTTAGCCAGCAAAAAATCCTATGAACTTTTTCAAATTCAATGGAATAACCTAGCTATTGATGAGGATTTTATTTTGAACTACTACCAAACTGAACTACAAAAAAAACACTATAGTCTAACTACTACAAAAAATAGCGAGGCCCAAATCATTACCTTCGCCCGATCTCTCGCAAGCGACACAATTACCGGATCGGTGCGCATTCATTTTTCTCCAGCCACGAGCAAAACGCAAATTGTGCTCAAAATTTTTATACCTTCCACTCTTGTTTTATCCGCAAAACCATAATCACATGCCTTCCTTTCTTAATGAACGATCGGTTGGAGCTTCGGCTTTTTTTATTTCGATCGCAACGCTCGCCAGCCGATTACTCGGTATTACCCGCGATCGCTTATTTGCTTATTATTTTGGCAGCGGACAAATAATGGATGCTTATTTTACAGCTTTTCGCATCCCGGACCTTATTTATAATCTCCTCGTAGCCGGAGCACTTACCGCCGGTTTTATTCCTGTTTTTACGCAACTATGGGAAAAAAGTAACAAAAAAGTCTGGCTGTTTGCCAACAATGTCCTCAATATTTTAGCCCTCATTATTATTACCCTGTGTATACTTGGTATTATTTTTACTCCAGCTTTAACTTTTCTCATTGCTCCCGGCCTCACCTCTGAAAAACGCGCGCTCGTTATTGAATTTACGCGCATCATGCTCATCAGTCCTATATTTTTGAGTATTTCAGCCGTCATGGGCGGCATTCTACAATCATTGCAGCAATTCCTACTCTACTCAATAGCTCCTATATTTTATAACCTCGGGATTATTATTGGCACGGTTATTTTTGTAAAAATATTTGGTATTATAGGCCTACCAATTGGGGTAGTATTTGGCAGCTTATTGCATTGCCTGGTACAAATATACGGTGCCTACAAAACTGGCTGGCGCTGGCGCTGGCGTTTTATCGTCAAGGACTCGGATACTCTAAAAATTGGCAAACTCATGATTCCTCGCACCTTCAGCTTAGGCCTCACCCAAATTACCACCCTGGTTGTAACCATTCTCGCCTCCTATTTACCTACTGGCAGTATTTCCAGTTATAATTTTGCCAACAACCTACAAGGTTTGCCCATCGGTCTGATCGGCATTCCGCTCGCCGTGGCCAGTTTCCCGGCTCTCGCTACTTTTGCGACACAAAATAAAACTGTTGAATTTGCTCACTACATCACCAAAATACTACGACAAATTTTTTTTTACATCACCCCCCTATCCCTCATTTTTATTTTATTACGCATCCAAATTGTACGCGTGGGCTATGGCACAGGATTATTTAACTGGGAAAATACTATTACCACCGCCCAAATACTGGGCTTTTTTGCTCTCGGCATTACCGCCAACGCCCTCACCCCTGTCTTAATCCGTGGATTTTTCGCTTGGTCCAATACCAAAACCCCCTTTATCATCGCTATCATTACCGAAATTTTTACCATTTTACTAGCGATAATTCTTATTCGCGCACTGAGCGTGGCCGGATTATCACTTGCTGAAGCACTTGGTGATACCTGCGGTCTATTCCTTCTTTCCTGGCAACTGCATCGCCGCATCCCTTTTTTAAAAAAATCTTTAATTGGTTTTATTGCTAAAACTTTAGTAGCTTTGCTGGCTATGACACTGGCCATTCAAGGCACCAAGCTTCTTACTCCACCTCTCGCCAGCCTCGATTACCTCATTGGGGTGTTGATTCAGGGCCTATTTTCTGGTATAGTAGGGCTTCTCACCTACAGTTTAGTCGCGTGGATTTTAAAAATTCCAGAAGCCAAAAATCTTTTTCACCAACTACGACGAGCCTTCCGAAAAAAAACCTTATCTTTTGAAGAAAATCAAAGTGAAATGAACCTCTAAAATACGCTTAACACTTTTTCTTACTCCCCCACCACCTTCATTAATTTTAACCGTATGAGCACGCACAATATTCGTAATTTCTGTATTATTGCCCATATCGATCACGGCAAATCCACGCTAGCAGATCGTTTTTTAGAAATTACCAAAACCGTAGCTGCCCGCGATATGACCAATCGTGTTCTCGATTCGATGGAACTCGAACAAGAGCGCGGTATTACTATTAAGCTGGCCCCGGTTCGCATGCATTACGAACACCAAGGAGAAAAATACGAGCTCAACCTCATTGATACGCCCGGACATGTTGATTTTAACTACGAAGTATCCCGTTCACTTGCCGCTGTAGAAGGAGCTATTTTGTTGGTAGATGCTACCCAAGGCGTACAGGCGCAAACTATCGGCAATTTGTACCTTGCCCTTGAACAAAACCTAACCATCATTCCAGTTATCAACAAAATCGACATGCCAATTGCCAACGTACCTAAAACTATCGAAGAAATTGTTCATCTTATCGGCTGTGCCAAAGAAGACATCCTTCTCGCTTCAGGCAAAACCGGACAAGGAGTAAATGAAATTTTGGAAACGATTGTCACCAAAGTACCGCCCCCAAGCGACCAGTCTGCTCAACCACCTCGCGCCCTTATTTTTGATTCCATGTTTAATGAATATAAAGGGGTGGTCGCATCGGTACGCGTAGTTGATGGACAAATAAAAAAAGGTGATAAAATTTTACTCATGACTGCAGAGGCACCCGCTGATACTTTAGAAATTGGTCACTACGCTCCTCCGCTCACAGCTGATTCAAGTCTCACCAGTGGTCAAATCGGCTATATCATTACCGGGCTTAAAGAAGTCCGCGATTGTCGAGTTGGTGACACCATCACCCTTTTTAGCGAACGTCAGCGCGCGAGCGCAGCCCTGCCCGGCTACAAAGAAGCTAAGCCAATGGTCTTTACCGGTATCTTTCCCAAAGAAGGCGACGGTTACGAAGAATTACGTGAGGCGATTGAAAAACTCAAACTCAACGACTCGGCGCTTATTTATGAGCCCGAGCATTCCCAGGCTTTAGGTTTTGGTTTTCGCTGCGGATTTTTAGGCATGCTCCACCTCGATATTTTTCAAGAACGCATTAAACGCGAACATGGTTTAGAAATTGTCATTACTGTCCCAAGCGTTGCTTACAAAATGATTACTACTCAAAACGAAGAAATTACCGTACGCAGTCCGCAAGCCATGCCTGACATTACCCACATCAAAGAAATGTCTGAACCAATCATGACTCTTGATGTCATTACTCCCCAAGAATATATTGGGGCCATCATGGGTTTGGTCTCCGAGCGTCGTGGCAAATATATTACCACCGAATACCTCAGTAGCGGCGAAAACCAACGAGCGCTTTTACACTACACCATTCCCTTATCTGCCCTAATTACTGATTTTTACGACAAACTCAAAACTGTCAGCTCTGGCTACGCTTCAATGAACTACGAATTTCAGGAATACGAAACTACTGACGTGGTAAAGCTCGATATTTTTGTGGCTGAAGAAAAAGTTGAAGCATTATCCACCTTAGTCTGGAAAGATGATGCGTATAAAGTCGGTAAAAAAATCGTGGAATCTCTCAAAGATTCTTTACCACGCCAACAGTTTGAACTCAAAATTCAATCCATGATTGGCGGCAAAGTTATCGCTTCTGAACGCTTATCAGCGCTACGCAAAGACGTGCTCGCCAAAATGAGTGGCGGCGACTACACGCGTAAAATGAAACTCCTGCAAAAACAGAAAAAAGGTAAAGAAAGAATGAAATCGCACGGGTCAGTGGATATTCCAGCTGAAACATACTTGGCGGTTTTAAAAAGATAAAATCTATGTCGCCATTTTTACTTGGTCTCGAAAAATTTGGTCTGACACTACAAAAACTCAAAAATATCTCCCAACCAATCAAAGTCACTCTCACATTTCAAGATCCCAAGGCTATACATTACCAAAATTTTTCTCTGCCTGAAAGAAAAGAAAAGTTAGAAAATTTTTTTTTGAAAACTATAAAAAAATTTTTAAAGCAGTATAACATTACCGCCTACGATACATTGGACACCAGCACCACCAGCCTGGCAATACTCAAAACATGGACTGATGCCAAAACTCTTGAGCAATGGACCAAAGACCCGAGCTTGCATCATATTTTGATCGAGAAAATCGAAGGAAAAAAATTAATAAAGTCTTCACCAAACAAGACTGCGTCCCAGACGAAAAGTTGGTATACTGTAAAAGCACTTTTAGTACTGCAAATCGAGAACCAAACTACTGGTACACAAACTACGGAAGAACGGTATTTTTTAGTCAAAGCTCGTTCCGTCACAGAGGCGCGACAAAAAGCAGTCCAGGCCTGTCGGAGCAGCGAGGAACCCTATTTTAACCACCAATTACTCCTTCTGAGATGGAAACTGATCAAGATCACTGACGTTTATGAATTGTATCCAAGTGATAATCCGGAAAAAATCCCTCTTGTCGAAACCTACTCGAGTTTAAAAATAAAAAAAATTACTCCTCTAACTAGTTGGATTACTCAAAAATAAATTCTATGAAAAAATACTCTGTTTCAAAAATACTCTTTATTATCGTAAGCATTATCATGATTTTAACGCTTATCCTGTCCAACGTCCTTATTTTTCTTGATTACTAAGGTATGAAAAAATGGTCAATCAACCCACCGGCGCCAACAGAATTTTTAGATAATCATCCAGAATTTCCTGCGATCATTGCTACCTTACTCTGGAACAGAAAGATACAAACCGACGCACAAATTGAAAAATTTTTGCAACCAAACTACACCCGTGATCTGCACGACCCTTATCTTTTTAAAGATATGACCCAGGCTGTAGATCTCATTTTTGCAGCAATCGAGAAACAAGAGCGAATTGTGGTGCACGGCGACTACGATGCCGACGGTGTTTGTGCCTCGGTAATTATTATTTCTTGCCTTAAAAAACTTGGTGCCAAAAATGTGGATGTGTTTTTACCGCATCGAGAAACTGATGGCTACGGCCTCAACCCGCGCACTATTGACTACCTCAAAAACCAAGGCACCAACCTTATCATCACCTGTGACTGCGGCATCAGCAATACCACTGAAATTACCTTGGCCAAAGAACAGGGTATGAAAGTTATTATTACCGATCATCATGCCATGCCTGCCGTGTTTCCTCCGGCTGACGCCATCATTCACCCGCTCGTTCCCGGCGAACCCTACCCTGATAAAGGACTCGCTGGTGGTGGTGTCGCTTTTAAACTCGTACAGGCCCTACTACAAAAAGACCAGACTCAACACGCTACTCTGCATGACGGACAAAGTCACGAAGCTTTTGAAAAATGGCTGCTTGATTTAGTATCCATCTCTACCGTTGCCGATATGGTTCCGCTCACCGGCGAATCTCGTGCTTTAGTGCATTTTGGTTTACAAGTATTGAGTAAAACTCACAACCTGGGATTAAAGCAACTCCTCAAAATATGCAACCTGCTCGATGACGACGGTAAACCAAAAAAATCTTCTTTTGATACCCAAACCATTGGTTTTCACATAGCGCCCCGCATTAATGCGGCCGGACGGATGGACCACGCCAACGTTGCCTTTGCTCTCCTAATGGCACAAACACCTGAACTGAGCATGGAGCTGGCCGAACAACTCCAACAAAACAATCTTGATCGTCAACAACTGACCATCGACCTCGTCAATGAAGCGCGTGAACAAATTAAAAATACTCAGCAAGAAAATAACCCAATTTTATTTGTCATTGGAAATGGCTGGCCAACCGGCATCCTCGGACTCATCGCCAGTCGTTTAAAAGACGAGTTTAACCGGCCAATTTTAGCTATGGGTTATAATAACGAACAAATTACCGGCTCAGGCCGTAGCATTAAAATTTGCAACATTATTCAAATTTTACAAAGCATACCACATTTTTTTTCTAAATTCGGCGGCCATCCGCAGGCCTGCGGTTTTTCTCTCAAAACTGCCAGCGACCTCGAAGCCTTTAAAGCTACCATGGTCGAAAAAGTCGCTGCCACAACTACTGCCGCAGATTTTATTCCCGAGTTAAAAATTGATGCCGAAGTTGATCTCGATGACATCAACTGGAAACTCTCTGAGTGGTTACAAAAATTTTCCCCATTTGGCATGGCTAACGAAGAACCTATTTACAGCGCCTCGGGCTTAACCATCGTTGAAATAAGCCCTGTCGGCAAAGATGCCCAGCATTTACGACTTACCGTCAAACATAATTCCCACCTCATCAAAAAAACTATTGGTTTTCATTTAGGCAACACTGATCGTTATCCAGAAAATTGGAAAGAGTGTTTACGGCCAGGCGACAAAATTGATATGGCCTTTACGGTAGGAGTAAACGAATGGAATGGACACAAAGAATTACAGCTCACCATTCAAGACATCAAAAAAACCGTGTAAATAAGTACCTCCACTTGCACCATCCTAAATTTTTCAGACAAAAAAACACTTCCATTACAAGGAAGTGTTTTTAAATTTATTTTTGTTTTATTTCTTGTTCCAAAGCCGACCATTTTTTCTTCAAATCTTTTAGAAGCAAGTTTTTATAGTTGTGTGCTAAATCTTTTTTTAAGGCATATTCTTCGGTAGCACGCTCCACCAATGCCTCATACATATCACGAGTTGGTCCTGGCAAATCAAGTAGTGAGGCTTTTATTTCTTTGTAAAGAGCCTCGGTATGCACCAGGACCTGCTCTCTCATCTCCTTACCTTTTTTACTGACATTAAACCAAGTTACCATTGAACCGACCACCCCTCCGAGTAAACTACCAATAATTAAACCTTTTTTCATTTTACCCATAGGATGCATTCTCTTAAAAACAAAACACCTGTTTTTACAATCAAAATCTTCTTTTAGACTCCACAATCAGCTCCAGCTGCTCCAGCACTATTGGCGGCCGCAGCTAAACCAAACCCAGCTTGATAGGGTTGATTGCTAAGCACAGTACCACATTCAGCAGGAGCTTTGTTAAAGGCATTGCAAATGGCTTGTTTAATAGCTTCTGGGGTGCGATTTACTTCCGCCTGCACACCATTGATAACTAACGTAGGCGAACCCTGTACTCCATATTTATCATTTAAATCTTGATGAATAGGATAGATAGGAAATTGTCCAGACAACCAACTCGCTTTGTCATTAAACTTAGCGGTAATACCAAATTTTTGATCAATTTTAGCCATACAAGTCGACAATTTTTTCTGATCCACCTTAGCACTTGCAAGACAAGCGGCCGAATCAGCGCTCGCACCAGCAACAAAGCAGCTTAAATAAGCACTATATTTACTCCCCTGCTCACCTTGAATACAATACTGACGAGTATTTTCAGTCACTTCTTTTTCGCCATGCATGGCATAGGAGACAAATTTTACATCAATATCAGCTTTGTTTTTGAGCAAATCCAAGGCTGGTAAATAGGCTTTTTGCATCTGCAAACCATACGGACAATACGACATGACAAATAATTCTACTTTTGGTTTATTGGTTTTTGGCACTACCGGAGCAGCTGGTGCGGGAGTATTACCATTTGGCTGCGCCACTGGTGCTGGAGTAGCCGAATTATTCATCGCATAGGTTGTACTTTCAGCGGAGCAATTAAGGCCGCCTTTAAGGGCGAGCGACCCAGTAACAATAAAACCGAGCGTGCCTAAAGTTAACAACCCCCCCACCAAACCCAAAATAAGAGCACTTTTTGGATCCAAAACTTCAAACAAAGATTTTTTTTCTTGCATAGAAAAAAGATAATAATTAACTACGTATAACACTATTATAAAGGAAAAGTAATTTTTCAGCAACTGCAGCCGGCGCTCCCTTATCTACCAACTCTACCACCCATTGTTCCGGACGGATATACTGCTGCCAACGCAGGAATAATTGGGCTCTTGAAAAAATTAAACCTTGCGCTAAGGGAAAAATTTTTCTGAGGTAGAAAAAATTATAGCAGCGAATAAAAAGACTAAAAAAATTGCTCAATGTTACTGGTCGGTGATAAGAAAGCAGTAATGGCACTTCTCGATACGCGTGACAAGCTTTGATAATTTCCGCTCCAGCTCCCAAAAAAGGCCCATGTAAATGTACGACATCAAAACTCGACCACTCTGCAAAAGCGCTCGTGATACTTATTTTCTCTTCTCGGTCATACTGGCTCGCAAACGATTTACCCTCAACCTGTTGGCCATTTTTCTTTTGCGAACCATACTTTAAGCTAAATACTTGCACCTCTACCCCTAAATTAGCCAAAGATGGCAACCAACTTTCCACCTGAGCCTGGATATCATCAAAATAGGAAAATGCTGCTGGAACAATATGTAAAACCCTCATATTTTCTTGACTACCACATGCATATTGGGGGATGGCAGCGCCTGCAGGCAGCGCGACTCCGCATATACGAGCGTATTGACAGTTTTTTTAAGCCAAGATACGAGGCTATTTTTTGGACGGGTAGTAAAATATGTTTCATTATTTATTTGACCACCGTGTTGCCGTGCAGAGCGATCCATCATCATAAAAGCCGCGAGCCCCAACAACTGACCCAAAAAATGCTCGCTATAATGCACGCGCTTTACCAAAAAATGATTCCGCAAAAATAATTGCCTTACTTGTGCCCGGGTAAAATACTGAATGTGACCGGCATAACGCCGAGTGAGATCACCTTTTACCCCCCAGCTTCTTAGGCAG
>CAYOFO010000007.1:0-21822 GCA_964403325.1 uncultured Gammaproteobacteria bacterium
ATGATGGAGAGGTTAAAACTCTGGCTGCAGATGGGGTGATGGTGCATGTGGGTATTGAAAGCCATGGCAATTATCATACGCTGGTTGCTAAAAATGGGCTTGGCGAGGAGCAGCGCTATGATACGAAAGCAATTATTATCGCGACCGGTATTCATCCGCGTCATTTGAATGTGTCAGGAGAAAACGAACTCATTCATCGCGGTGTAACGTATTGTACGGTTTGCGATGGTCCGCTTTTTAGAAATAAAACAACTATTACCGTGGGGGCAGGGAATAGTGCTCTTGAATCGGCTTTAATGATGGGCGGGATTGCTAAACAAGTGTACGTACTTACCAAGTATGATAATACCGAAGCGGACAGTTGGGGTTTTCCTAAAGGAGAAAATATATTGGTGGATAAGCTCAAAATGTTGAATAATGTAGAGATTTTGTATCGGGCTAAAACACGAAAAATTATTGGAGAGCAGAGAGTGAGTGGTTTGGAGTATGAAACTTATGATGGAGAGGTTAAAACTCTGGCTGCAGATGGGGTGATGGTGCATGTGGGTATGACACCAAATTCTCGTTTTGTGACCAATGTGGCGCTCGATGCTTCCGGCCAGATAATAGTGGATACCAAATGTCGCACCAATGTGCCGGGTATTTTCGCGGCTGGGGACGTCACTGACGTAGCGTATAAGCAAATTGGTATTGCGGCCGGGCAGGGGATTGTCGCTGCCTTGTCAGCCATTGAATATCTTAATCGCTGGTAAGATAAATAATATGATGTTGTTTGTAGCTTGCGCGGCCAAAATTTGTGGTATAATCGGTCTCATAATCATTACTCGAGCTATCTACATACGTAAACAAAAGCGCCAAGATGAAATGTTTGCGGTAGGGGGAATAATGCTTCTTGTCTATAGTCTTTATTTGCACGACCTTATTTTTATTGTTTTGCAGACAGTTTTTATTGGTTCGGCGCTTTACGAATTGTATTCTTTGAAATTTTTAAAAAATAAATAAAACATTATATGAATTTTATTTTATCTTTATTTCCACCTAATATAAACTGGTCGGTCTGGGATGTGATACTCACGGTAGTGGCTCTACTCGGGGCGATTCTTATTACCTATGCGGTTTTTTTAGAGGTGGAACGTCGACGGGATGCTATTTTTATGCTTGGCGGAATGGGTTTGTTGGTATATGCGTTATGGATTGGAAATACGGTATTTATTATTGCAATGGCTGGGCTTGTGGTGGGCAGTGCGATTGAATTTGTAGAAATTGTGCTCGGTAGGCATGTGCACGGGGTCAAAATTGTAGAAAAATACCAAGATCCAAATGCCAAGATGTACAAATAGGGTAGAGTTTAGTGAGATTTAAAGAACGCATTAATAAATATTGGTTACAAAACACCGGCTCTAGAGCCGGTGTTTTAATGCGGTAAAATTTAGCCAACTTTAAAATTGGGCTTGGCTGAAAAGATGAAAATTGCCCATATTTTTGATCTTTTTTTTGCGATCGACAAAGTATTCTTCGGCTTGGCAAACGGCTTCGAAATCAAGCTCCGGGCCGAGCAAACACAGACTGTGTTCAAAACTTTTTACTTTTGAGCAAATTTCTTGGCTGAGCACCGGGCAATCTTCTTGTTCGCGCTCGGCCACTTGGCGTAATTTATCGAGATTTTTACGAACGTCTTCTAATATTTGTTCGGATTTTTTTACTTTTTCGTGGTATTTTTTTTCATCAATACTGGTAATTTGCCGACGAACGAACAGACGTAGGCTGGCTTCCATCTCGACTAATGCTTCGCAGAGCTGGACACGCTCTTCGGAGGTAAAAAAATCGGCACCCCGACCGACATGAAATTCTTCGAAAGTGCCGCCTTTATGTTTAAAATCTTCGTATTTTTTTTGCAACGATGCGCTGAGGCGTGGAAGTAAAAAGTGTTCGCCCACTTCTTTTTCGGTGGCATGGATAAATTCTTTAAAAGCTTGGTTATAAGGCCAAATTTGGTAGCCAAAAAAAACCATGGTTTTTTCGATCTGATCTAGGGTGGCCTCGTGGTTTTTTTCAAGATTTTCAAGAGCAGCGCCCATTTTTTGGCTTATTTCTTGGGGCAACAGTGGCGGCAAATTATTATAGAGATGATGGAAAATATAGAGAGTGGATTGCATAATCAAACAAACGAAAATGATTATTGGTGGAGAAAGCGAGTAATGGTGTATAAGGCGATACCGGTGGCCACACTGACATTAAGGCTGTTTTTTTGACCGTACATGGGAATATGTACTGTAGTATCGCAATAGCGAAGTATATTTTTTGGTACGCCGGTTTTTTCGTTTCCAACAACCAGGGCAAGAGGAAAAGTTGGCTTCCAATAATCCAGTATAACACTTTTTTTTGTTTGCTCCAAAGCGACAATAGTGTAACCTTGTTTTTTGAGGTTTTTGAGGAGAGCGGCTGTCTGCTTGCGGTATTCGTGGGGTACAAATTTTTCTGCACCAAGAGAAACTTTGTCAACTTGGGGATGGGGTGGACGCGGCGAATAGCCGGTTAGGTAAATTTTGTCGATACCAGCGCCATCAGCGGTGCGAAACATGGCACCGACATTGTGACCGCTCCTAATATTGGGCAAAATAAGTATGAATTTTGGCAACATAGTTTGATATTTAAAATCGGTATGTGGATGTATGGGTGATTTTGCTGGAAAAAAGTAATTGGTTAGTGGTGTCAAAGATATTTTGGTCGATAGGAATTATGATAGGTGATGTCATAAAAATTATCGAAGTTTATGTGTCCACAGATTTTGCGCAGCGCACAGCGCAATTGCGAGTGCATCGGCGGCATCATCGGACGTTATTTTGTCTTTAAGCCGTAAAAGCATTTGCACAGTTTGCTGTATTTGTTGCTTGTCGGCACGTCCATAGCCGGTAATAGCCTGCTTTATTTGCAGGGGTGTAAACTCATCGATGGTTAATTTATTTTCGATTCCGGTCAATAAGATGACGCCACGCGCTTGGGCCACTTGAATGGCAGTTTTGAGATTTTTAAAAAAGAATAGCTCTTCTACAGCCAGGCGTGTTGGAGAAAATTTTTTAATGAGCATTTCTACTTCGCTATGCACTTCGGCCAGTCGGTCAACGAAAGTTTTTTTTGGGTCGGTTTCAAGGCAGCCGTACGCCAAACAGCGCCAATCGTTGTTGGTTTTTTGTTCAATGATTCCGTAGCCCATCCGACCAAAGCCGGGGTCAATGCCGAGAATGCGTACTGTTTCCATAAAAATAGGTTAGACCTGGTTTATTTTGATCTATTTTTTGCTTTGGTGGTAAATAACATCTGCCAAAGCTACCATGAGTAAATCGGGTGTAAAATGAACTTTTAAACCAGATAAGCCGACATCCTCGGGAGTGAATTTTTTTTCATAAAAATGAAAGCTAGTATACGGCGGTTCATCTCGCTCTCGGCGTTGGCGTCGTACCACTGGGTCGGTATAGGGAAGTATAAATGTTAAAGATGTGTAACCTGAGAGCGCGTAGGTGGCTATCAGAAAATCTTTTATATAGTAGAGGTCTTGCGCACCGATAATTTGTTCGGGTGTTTTTTGGTAGAGCAGGTTTCTCAGCGTAGTCATTCCCTGGTCAAACTGTTCTTGGTCGTGTAGGATCGTTTTTTGGTCTAAACGATCGATGAGATTTTGTAAGTGAAACCTGGCTTTATTTTCTTGTTCAGCATTTGGATAAAAAATGGCGAGCAGGCTTGGAAGATTCTGTGCCGCTGGAGAAGAAAGATGGGTTTTGATGGTAGTGTCTAGAGATAGTTTGCCCTGTATTTCTTCTAAAGTAGCTAAAGCTGCCGGGTGGTTATCAAATTTTTTTGCAATCATGAGCGTGACAGCTAGTCGATCTCGAAGGTGACGAACTTGTTGAAAATCAACTTTTTGAAATTTTTGTCGATACGTATCATGGGAAAATTGCAAGACGCGCAGAACTTGCTTGGCGCTATCTGGAGACAGCCCTCGGCTAAGAGTGGGAGGGAGTAGAGGAAAAAGATCTGGTGTGCGCAATGACTCGGTTACAAAATCAACACTGGTTTGTACGCGTTGGTTTAAACGGCTCAGTTCAAAGCTGGCAATTTCAGTTTGATATCGCCAATCGGATTTTATTTTGGCCAGACAGTTGATGAGCCGCACCCAGACAGATACGTCTTTAAAATTTTGTATTTTAGCAGCAAAATCAGGTTGATAAAAAGCTTCTTCAATCATTTTTATCATGAGTGAAATGCTGTGGATTTCTGCAGAGTTAAGTTCTGTTTTTTGGCCTTTGTGCAGAGTCGGATTATCGGGCCTTCGGCGTTCTTGAGATCCGAAATGATATAGGACATTGGTTAGGTGTGTAACTTGTAATTGATCCATTCTGGAGGGGTTTTGGCCGGAAACTTGGTGCACAAACGCTCGTAATTCGTTTTGACTGATTTGATCACCCATTGCACCTGGAATAACAGGTTGTTCCTTGTCGGAGGCTTGAGCGAGTGCGCGATGTAATATGGCTTTACGTTCATGCGGGTGATCTACTTGAGTGTTGTCATCAGCAGCTTGCCCGGCTTGAATTATTGCGCGTAAATCAGGATGGTTGAGTAGGGAAAAAATACGGGGGTTTGGTGGCATAAAATCAAAAAGTAGTACGCGGATGCTTAGACGGCGTTTGTAAAATATTCTTCCACATCATCGCTTTCTTCCAGTTCACCAAACAAGCTTTCAAGTTTTGGTTGTGTTTCGTCGTCGGTACTTACTTTTTCTTTGGCGATCCACTCAATTCCGGAACGTGTGGGTTCAAATCCGAGCTCTTTTACTTTATTTAAGAGTTTTTGAAAATTACTTACGGAGGTTTTAATAATTATTTCTTCGTCGTCGGTTTGAATATCGGTTGCCCCGGCTTCGATCAGCGCGAGCTCAGTTTCGTCTTGGCTAATAACTTGGTTTTTGCTCAGCGTGATAATAGCACATTCTTCAAACATCCATTGGACGCTGCCCGAGCTTCCGAGCGAGCCGCCATATTTGGTAAGGATATGTTTGATATCGGAAACGGCTCGGTTTTTGTTGTCGGTGACTGCTTTAATGAGTATGGCAACACCGCTCGGACCAAAACCTTCATAGAGCAATTGTTCCATTTGAATGTTGTCGCCGAGTTCACCACTTCCGCGTTTGATGGCACGATCAATATTATCTTTTGGCATGCTGACGGCTTTGGCTTTATCAATTGCGAGCCGTAAAGAAAAATTCATCGTCGGGTCGCTACCCTTTTGGGCAGCGATGGTAATGCCTTTGGCGAGTTTGGTAAAAGCGTTACTGCGTAAATTGTCTTGTTTACCTTTGCGGCCTTGGATATTGTGCCATTTGGAATGTCCGGACATATGTGGACGTGAATTATGAATAACGAATTATGTATTAAGTATTTAGCTGTGAGCTGTCAGGAAACTTACCGTCGATTGTTTTTGTGTTTTCATGCCCGGCAATAGGTAGGTCACTTCGTTCCTAACTATGACAAGTAGTAAAAAAGTTCACCCCTAACAGCTAAAAGCTCATGCCTAAAAGTTTGAAAAATGTATTTTTTTACGTGTATTTTGTGTGTTGTCTAAAATGCTATTTGGTTATTGATAATTTTTTTGTCAGCGAGGCGGCTATTTTTTATGAAGGTGCTGAAAAAATCATTTTTTTGCTTTTCGGTCATTACCATAACTTGGGAATTTTTTCCATAAAACGGTAATAGATCAATAGTTGTTAATTTTTTACCGCTAAAGCGAAAAATTACGCTTAAACCTTGTTGGGTTTCGGTGGAAAAATACTGGTCAAAGATAAAATTTCCCAGTGAATAGAAAATAGGTTTGTCTTTATAAATTTCCGCTTCTTCCACGACGTGCGGATGGCTACCGATAACAGCATCTACTCCGCTGTTTATCAAACGGTGAGCCAGATCGCGCTGGGTGGGGTGGGAAAGTGCTTGATACTCCACTCCCCAATGCATAACCGCAATCACATAATCAGCCTGTTGCTTGGCTTGTTGGATCGCCGCTACCACTTGGGGCATGTTGAGTGGGTGATCGGTGTTGTTAAGGCCAATAAAGGCAAACTTAAGACCATTTTGGGTGGTGGTGGCGTAGGAATACTGTGCTCCCTCGCGAGTTTGGTCGCCGAAATAACCAATACGAACTTTTTTGAGGGTTTCACGAGTAAAATCAGTATTGGTGCGACCCATATCAAGCGAATGATTGTTGGCGAGCGAGACAACATCAAAACCCCAGCGGGCTAGATCATTAGCCAGTTTGGGATCAAAACGAAAAGCGATGGACTTGGTGGTAGGAACGCGTTTGGGGGCAAAAGCACCTTCCAGATTGGCTACGAGTAAATCGCTTGGTGGAAACAAAGTTTCTGGGTGGTCTTTAATATTGGCAAAGATGTAGTCGAGGCCTTGAGCACTCATGTTCTTCGCGACATTGCGGTCGAGCATAATATCGCCAAAGAATTGAAGGGTGGTAGGTTTGGGTTCGTTCACTGGAAGAGTGGTAGTGCTGACAAGAGTTTGAGGTGCTGTAGTTGTCGTGTTGAGGGTGAGAGAAGGATCTTGGTAGGCTAAAGAGACGGTTGAAGAAATTTTTTTTTCATGGTAATTAAAAATAACAGAAAAGAAACTGAATAGGACCAAGCAGAGACAAACCATTTTTTGTTTTTTGGACATAAAAAAGAGTTATTTCTTAATTTTAACAGGTAAAAATTTGATTGGCAATCATTTTAAGGCTTAGGTATTGACAAAAGTGGTTTTTTAAGGTAGATTATTAAGTTAACAAATTTAGACATACTTTTATGTATAGAGAGCGAGCTTCTCAAATTTTTTATAGAGACACATCTTTTTGTCTGGATAATATTTCAAATCCAGAGGAAGTGCTGCCCACCTTGTCATTACAACAGCTACTGGAAGCACAAAAGGACATTAATAAAAAATTAGAAAATACCGTTGCTTTAGCTTTGATAGCACATGATTATTTAAAAGAGTTGGGGGTTTGCTCACATCAAAACTTTGAAGAAGCTCGGAAGGCTATGATTGCAGAGGGTTCCAAACGTGAGCTTGCGATTGAGGTAAAAAGATTGGGTCAATTGCTTGAGTCGATTAAAATGCAGGTTCTTTTAAGAAAATCCAGAAAATTTGGTCAAGCTGCGTAAATCTCAAAATAAAAAACCGCTGAAAATATGAGCGGTTTTTTATTTCTTATATTATGATTTTCCGCGAATGCTTCTCTTGGTAATAAAGTGCATGGCAACAAAGAGTAATAAACTCAGGCCCACAATTACCGCGAGTGAAATCCAAGGATTGCCGTCGCTATAGCCCATGAGCGCATAGCGGAAGAGGTTGACGTTGTGGTGAAGTGGGTTAAACGCGCTTACGATTGACCATGGGTAAGGAAGAGTTGAAACTGGATAAAATGAGCCGGCGAGGAATATCATAGGCTGCAAAATAAAAGTCGTGGCAATCGTCAGAGCTTCAAAATTTTTGGCGTACATGCCGAACACGACGCCCAGCATTCCAAATTCTACTCCAGTAAGCAGGATACTTAAAAGTAAGAGCGCCAAGTTGTGAATGCTCGAAATCGGGATAAACCAAATGGTTAAAACCACGGCTAAAACAAGTGTTAATACAGCTCTGGTTAACGCTGCCAGCGCATAGCTTAAGCCAATTTTCCAGGCCTTAATAGGTGCCAGTTGCAGGTCGATAAAACTGCCAAGATTTTTAGAGATAATAATAGCAAAACTTGGGTTTGAAAAACTGCTGTTTACCATAATCATGGACAGTAAACCACTGTAAATAAAAGCAAGCGAACTTTGGTCGCCAATGGTTTTGCCGCCCAGTACCACGCCAAAAACTGCCAAATATAATACCAAAGTCACGATTGGGGTAAAAATCGTATCGAGTAGGAGTTTTTGGAAACGTTTTACTTCTCGGGCGTACAGCGCCCACATGTATTCAGGCATATTTATTTGTTTGTGAGTTCAAGGAAAATCTGCTCGAGGGAAGCATGTTCGTTTTTTATGGATTTTAAATTACTGCCGTAATGATTGATCACGCTGGTCATGTCGCTCGACAGATTGGTAAAAGGAATTTGGTAGCTTGTCCCAATTTTTTTAACGTTAGGTAAATGTCCGTCATTGGGGTTAAAAAGTTCAAAATGAATGACATTTTGGGTAAATTCTTGCTGTATATTTTTAAGATTACCTTGTTTGATAACTTGTCCGCGGTTAATGAAGGTAACAGCCTCGCAGAGTTGCTCAGCCTCTTCCAAATAATGAGTGGTAAAAATAATTGTCATACCTTCTTTGTTGATACGTCGTACCATTTGCCAGATTTTTTGCCGCAGGGTCACGTCAACGCCAGCCGTCGGCTCGTCTAGAATCAGAAGTTTTGGTTTATGCAGGATGGCTTTGGCAATCATGAGTCGGCGTTTCATACCGCCGGACAAACTGCGAGCTTTTTCGTTTTTCTTGTCGATGAGATCAAGATCGATAAGAACTTCGGTAATGCGAGCCGAGCGTTCGCTTTTGGGGAGTCCGTACATGCCGCCAAAATAGTACAACACTTCTTCTACGGTAAAAGCCGGTTCAATGGTAATTTCTTGGGGTACTATGCCGAGAACAGCTTTGGCGTCTTCGCTATTTTTAGCCATATCAATGCCAAAAATTTTGATGCTGCCCTGGGTTGGCTCCATGGTGCCGCTAATGATATTGATAAGCGTGGATTTGCCAGCGCCGTTAGGCCCAAGCAAACCATAAATTTGGCCTTGTTCAATGGTAATATTTACTCCATTGAGGGCCATAAATATTTCGCCATTGGTTTTGGTGAATTGTTTGCTGATATTTTGGACATCGAGAGCGAGCATAAGGTGTGGATTATGAATAACGAATTAAGTATTGAGGTTTCAGGTGTCAGTTTTTAGGTTTTAGGGATGAGTTGTGAACTTTTAACTTTGAGGTTTCCGTATTTAGTATTTGGCATTAAGGGTAAACGGAAAATTGTTCTCATGTTTTTTTATGGAGTTGTATTTTTCTACGTGTATTTTGTAGCTTTCCATTTACTGGGTCTAAGAGTACTTTATTGAGACGATTTTGTATAGCTTGGGCGAGACTGCTGTTGCCCCAATCTGTTTTTAGGAAGTAGGCTTTTTTGACTTTAAGCCTGTCGAGTTCGTAAAAATTTCGATAGAGATTTTGGGCAATGCCGGCCAGGTCTTTTTCGGAGCCGAGGCAAATATAGTACATGCCTCTTTTTTTAAAAATTGGTTCAGTACTGTGAATTTTGAATTCGTTTTGTTTTTCCTGAGTAATGAGAAGGGCGATGGTGTCCTGGGTGGTAATTTCAGCGATCTTTTTGATGAGAAAAATGGGAGTAACGGGGGAGTAATGTTGATACTTGGTGCCGGGAGTTGTTTCAGTTGCAGCACTGTTTTTTACAGTTACTTTTTTTTCGATCAATTTTTTTTCACAACAATCATCAAGAAAGGATTGTAATTCTGTAACGCCGATAGCGCCTGGTCGCAAAACAGTAATTTCGTTTTCTTGCCGAGCATCAATAATTGTGGATTCTAAACCAATAGTCGCGCTGCCGCCGTCAATTATCCCGTCAATTTTAGAACCTAAATCTTTTTCTACCATCTCAGCAGTGGTGCCACTCATTTTTCCGGAGGTGTTGGCCGATGGAGCGGCGATGGGGATGCCCACCTGATACAGAAGTTCAAGGGCCAGAGGATGGCTGGGAATGCGACAAATAACCGAATTACGTCCTCCGGTAGCCGGGAGCAGGGGTGAGTTGTCTCGCAGATTAAATAAAAAACTGATTGGGCCGGGAGTAAAATAGTTTAAAAGAAGTTCTGCGGTTTTAGAAATAGGAGAAACATATTCCTTAATCTGTGACGGGCAATAAAAATGACAGATGAGTGGATTGTCGTTGGGGCGGTTTTTGGCTTGATAGACTTTTTGGACAGCGTTGGCGTTCGTTGCCACGGCACCGAGCCCGTACACAGTCTCGGTCGGAAAAGCCACAATTCCACCACCAAGGAGAATTTTTTTGGCTTCGTTGATAGAAATAAGCATATATTTTAGCGGTATTAAACACTACTTTGACTTTTTGGTCTAGCTGATCGCACGGTACTTCAATTTATGAAGCAATGAATTATGTTGCGTTTCGAATTTATGTTTTTTCGGTGAGGTCGTTGCCTTTTTTGAGGGAATAAGTGTCTAAATCAATGGCCTGTTGGAAAGGTTTGAGCAGGTTTTGTATAGCGTCTTTTTTAAAGACAGGAAAAGTTGGGTTGCCAAGGACAATTTGGGCGTTGGTAATAAAAGTGGGCACAGTGTCAATAAAAATTTTTTTGTAAGGCGGACGCACAGCGAGTTCCAAGTTAAAATGTTTTTTAAAGTAAGCTTTTATGCTAGCACGAGTATTGTGGGGACAGGGTAAAAAGAAGGGTTGAAAATGATCGGTTGCTGAGGAGAAATAGGTTTGATGGTCCTGGTGCAAAAATAAAAGAGTCTGGGCTTTTTTGGCAGGGAAAGAGTTTTTGTGGACAATAACGCTTGTTTCGGTTTGGCCATTATTTTGTGCGTAAACACAGTTTTTTTGGAGTGGGCAAGTGGCGCAGCTTGGTTTTTTGGTACAAACCAGGCTGGCAAAATCCATTATGGCTGCATTGAGTATTTTTTTGTTGGCGCTCAAGCATTCGTTCCAGTTTACGTTTTTGCTAACAGCATTTTTATGGCCGAAAAAAAATCTGCCTAATACCCGGGCCGCATTTGTGTCGTAGGCGAACTCGTTTTGGTTATAGGCAAAGCTCAGCACAGCGCTCGCGGTATACTCTCCAATACCGGGCAAACTCAGCAGCAGTTTTTTGTCGCTCGGAAATTCACCGTTATATTTTTCTACAATCATTTGTGCGGTAAGGAGCATGTTTTTTCCCCGGCGGTAATAGCCAAGCCCAGCATAATAGGGATAAAATTCTTGCCAGGTAGCTTGAGCCAGGCTAAAAATAGTAGGAAATTTTTGTAGAAAACGAATATAGTAAGGAATAACTCGATTGACTTGGGTTTGCTGGAGCATGATCTCGCTGACCCACACTGTATATGCGGTAGCATTGGCATCGCGCCAAGGGAGAGTGTGTCGACCGTGGCGCTCACTCCATTTGAGCAGGGTGTTTTCGAAAAAAAAGTAAATATTTTGCTCCATAAAATAAATAGCGCAGCTTGTTTTTTTGCTCCAAGGAGAGTATATTTTGGCAAGTAGTAGGCCAAGGAGGTTTACTTTTTAAACACTCAAGACTATGGCTTTTCCAATGAAACATGGACCAGGTTTAAGCATTGAAAACGTATCGGTGCAGATGACGAAACGTATTGGTACACCTGCGTCGGTAATTATACACAGTTTTTTATTTATTGCTATTTTTTCGTTGCATTGGTGGGGAGTTGCTTTTTCCGACATATTATTGATTTTAACCACAGCCGTGTCGCTTGAAGCGATTTATTTGTCGATATTTATTCAAATGTCGATCAACCGGAATACAGCCAGTTTGGAAGAGGTGGAAGAAGATATTGGCGAAATCCAGAAAGATGTGGATGAAATCCAGGAGGATGTGGATGATTTGCAGGAAGATGTGGAAGGTATTGAAGTTGGGGTCGAAGACATTTCTAAAGACATTGACGTGATTCAGGAATTACCTTTGCCGCTCGTCGGCAATTTGGCGTCTGATCAGCAGACCATTCAAAAAATGGAAGCACAGCTCCAGATTATTATTCAAGAATTGCAAGGTCTCAAAAAGAAAGAGATGAGTAAAATCGTTAAAGCTAAGGAATAGGCAAGAGTCGTGCGGATAGATTGCATTTATTATGAATTTTTGGATTCTCAGCAACACTCTTGTGGGTCTTTTTTATTTATCGCTTGGCGGTTGTTTAACAGATGCCATCATCGGTGCTATGACGAGCCAAGTTTGGTGAGCGGTATCTGGGCTCGTGTAGCTAATATGGGAATAGCCCCCACGACTGGTCATGCCGCCCGATAGGCCATAGAAATGGTTGTAAGGATCACGATAATAACCGGCAAAGTGGAGGCTTTGGCCAGAATTCGGTTGACAATGAATACCTAATCGAGACCATTCATCGTAGTTGATAGGACGAATTTCGTAGTAAGTCGGATTTAAACCACATTGTTCAATGATGTGTCGGTGGCCTGTAGTTTTTTGGTTGCTGTGAGGTGAATATAAAGCTTGGTCGAGCATGGGGCGCGGTATGAATGATCCGTTTCGCAACGTGCTTTCGATGCCCAATATTTTAGCAAGTTGTTTTACAAGATTTGGTTCTGGTTTACAGAGCAAGAGGGTTTGGGATGGTGCGTAATTGAGAGTGGATAAGGGGGCTGTGGTGTGTGGAAGATGGTATATTTTGTTTCGTGCTAAAGATTGTAAAAACCAAAAGTCATCTCCCGAGTAATGGCATGGTGGTGGTAAGAGATGCACTTCTTCTTCTGCAAGTTTGGTCCAGTCATGAATAAATTTTTTTTGCCCACTGCCTGTAAAAATACTCATCGTCCCGCCATATTGGGAATGGCGGAGTGTTTTGTCGAGTAGGGGTTGAAAGGCGGGAAAACCGTTCAATGTAAGGGGGGTAAATCCGTATTGGGTGAGTGCTTCTGTTTCGTAAGGTGGTATAAAACGCGATCTCTCGCTGATGTTTTTTAAAAAATGAATAATTTTTATTAAAAATTGGGCGGCTGAGGCTGGGTCAAAGTCTATTTCGAGATAACTGGCTTGGCTGGATTCGCTTTTTTCTTGGTTGAGAAGTCGTAGGATGTGCAAAACTTGGTCGTCTCCCGGATGTTCCAGATAATCTAGAATAGCTCCGTGGATACCTCGGTTTACCTGGATTGGCGGAATTAAGATTGTTGCTAATAAAAGTTGCCGCCATTTGTGGGGTGAAGCGTGTATGTGCTTGGCTAATTGTTTGTTCCACTCATGGAATGGTGGGGGTGGTGCCAACGGGGGGATGTTCTCACGGCCGGAATTTTGGGTAGGAGAAATATCTTGAAATATTTTGGTCTGAGCCAAATAGTGCAAAGCTGCTTTTACCAATGATAGCGCGCGTTCAAGGTGTTCGTGGATGTATTGATCCATGAATTGACGTTCTTGGGGCAAGGTGGTAGTGGCAGAACGAACAAGATCATTAAGATCAAATGTTGGTGAAGAATATTGTTCGATTGTTTGCAATAAAAAAAGAAGTTGGGTGTAATGATTTAATCCCAAGCGTGTGTCGACATTGGGTAGTTCATTTGTAAATTCGCTTAGCGCTTCAAATGGAGTGCGCCAGGAATTTTCGTAGGAGGAAAGCATAGGGTTAGACATTAGCAAACTATCAATTTTTTACTGTTGGGTCAATTTTTACCTTGTGAATTTTGTTGGGAAAAGTTTTTGGTTGTTGCGATTGCTAAAATTTGTTATAATTATAGGTGATATGTTTCACCAGCGTTTTTCTTTCTTCTCTTCTGTTCGATTTTTTGGGCGAGCCATCGGTGCTTTGAGCATCATTTTATGTTTGAGTGCGGCTTTGGCTACACATGTTTTGGCGGCCGCCGCTCCGGAAGTAGTAACCTATCAGGGTCGGCTGCTATCTGCGGCGGGTTCGCCTATTTCGAGTGCGCAAAACATGGTGTTTCTTATTTACGATGCCTCAAGTAATGGTAATTTGCTCTATACGGCTGCTGGTACTACGGGTTCCCCGGGAAGTATCTCGGTAACACCCTCTAATGGTTTATTTACGGTAGATTTGGGTGGAGCTGGCACCAACGCGCTTGATCCTACACTGTTTCGTGATAACACCACTATGTATTTGGAAGTACGTGTGGGTGGCGAAACTTTGACACCGCGCAAACGATTGGCAACTTCGCCTTATGCTTTTAATGCCAAGTATTTAGATGGAGTGGGGGCAAGCACCAATGCTTCCGCTACCTACATTCCTGTTTCTGATGCCAATGGTAATTTTACTTTTAACGAAGCGAGTTCTACCCAATTTCGAACGAGCGCCACCACTACGCTTGCCACAGCCACCAATGCGCCTGTCAAGATCGGTTCCCTGCCGGCTTATAACGGGACGTCTAAGTTACAAGTGTACACTCCAGATAGCGATATGGCCGCTCTCATAAGTCTGGGAACGACTGGTGTTCTTAACTTTGTTCGTTCTAACGGTGGTGTTACTTTTTCCAGTAAAGGAAAAATCGGTTATGGGAACAGTAATTTTTTTGCCAATTCAACTGCCAATAGTTTTAATATCCAGGGTGGCTCAACTCTGGGTCCTATTTTAATTGGTGCAACCAGCAACAACGCGCCATTAGTGGTGAGTGCGGATGATCGAGTTGGTGTGGGCACGTCGAGCCCAGCCACTTTATTTGAAGTCGCCGGTACTTCCACTTTGGCCGTTGCAAATATCACCAGCTCTTCCATTGCTACTCTCAATGTAGGGGATATAAATGTTTCGGGTAATGTGACGGGTATTTCGGCCGGTGGTGGAGATGCCTACCTTACCCACAACCAAACTTTGAGTGGACTCAATATTTTTAGCGCCACCACTACCTTTGCCACCACGACCGCCGCCAGTTCCACTATTACGAATCTTAATGTCAGTAATTTAAATATTGGTGGCACGTTAACTGGAATTACGCTTGCGGATGCGTATCTTACTCACAACCAAACATTCAGCGGACTTAATACTTTTAGTGCTGTAAGTACTACTTTTCAAAATAACGCATTTTTGGCTTTAGAAAGGAATACTAAGGTTCAGATAGGTACTTCTACTTTAGCTAGTCCCGCAAAACTCGTGGTTCAAAATGATAACTCCACGGAAATTGCTCGTTTGGTAGGTGGTAGTTATGGCTTTCTTGGTTTTCAGTCTGAATTTAATCCAGGTAATTCCAGAGGAGCTATTGGTTACGATATAACCGGTGGAAATTTTTTTTCTAACTCTAGGGCTGGATCTTTTAATGTTGCGGGTGGATCGAGCAGTATTTTACACTTAGGTGGTAGTATGAGCGGGTTCGGCACGATGACTGTTACCGATAGTCGAGTAGGTATTGCTACTACAACCCCTAACTCTACCTTAAGTATAAGTGGTACTTTTGAGGTAAATGGTGATGCTGTCTTTTCGGCCATTTCAACTTTTGCCACCACGACCGCCGCCAGTTCCACTATTACGAATCTTAATGTCAGTAATTTAAATATTGGTGGCACGTTAACTGGAATTACGCTTGCGGATGCGTATCTTACTCACAACCAAACATTCAGCGGACTTAATACTTTTAGTGCTGTAAGTACTACTTTTCAAAATAACGCATTTTTGGCTTTAGGGGATACTGCTCAGGTGCAGATAGGTACTTCCACTCTAACAAACTCGGCTAAGTTGTCGTTGCAGGCTACAGCCAGTGATGAAATCGCTCGTCTGATAGGGCGAACCGCAGGTGGATTTTTGGATTTTCAGTCATCTGCCTCCCCGAATATTACAAGAGGTGCAATGGGTTATGATTTGACTGGTGGAAGCTTTTTTACCAACTCTTTGGCAGGATCTTTTGCGCTGGGAGCGAATGGTATTTTGCAGTTAGGTGCGAGTTACGGTGGAGTTGCTGCGTTCACGATGACCGGTGATCGCATAGGTATTGGTACCACAGCTCCTAACTCTAACTTAAGTATAAATGGTACTTTTGATGTAAATGGTGCCGCTGCCTTTTCGGCCACTTCAACTTTTGCCACCACGACCGCCGCCAGTTCCACTATTACGAATCTTAATGTCAGTAATTTAAATATTGGTGGCACGTTAACCGGAGTTTCGGTTGGTGACGCTTATTTAACTCATGATCAAGCTTTTAGCGGCCTCAATACTTTTAGCGCCACCACAACTTTTGCAACAACTACTGTAGCCAGTACTTCTGTTCAAACGGCAAATATATCAAATTTGAACGTTGGTCTAGGATTAGATGTAAGTGGTTCCACTACTTTACATAACCCTTTGTTTATTAGTGGTACGAATGGAAGCAATTTTGACATGGGTTCAGCTGGAACATATTTTCAGTGGATTCCGTTTAAAGGAGCTTTGCGAGCGGGAGTTACGGAAGTGGATCAGTTTTCAACATCCAACATTGGTTCATATTCAGCAGCTTTTGGAAAAAACAATATTGTAAGTTCGGTAGGTTCTTTTGCAGCCGGAACAGGAAATGCTATTTCCGGAAATGGGAGTGATGGGTTTGCCGCCGGAACAGGGAATGAAATTTCTGGAGCTTTTGGTACTTTGGGGGCTGCTTTTGGATCAGGTAATCGGATTACTTACCCTACCGGCTTCGCAGCGGGAACTAATAATCATGTTGATGGAACGGGCACTGCTTTTGGTAATGGAAATAATATTGATGCAGGTGTTATAGACGGTTTTGCGTTAGGTCGAGGAAGCAAGGTTCACGCTGGCGGCAGCTATAGTCTTGCTGCTGGTTATATAGCGGAAGTTTCTGGAGAAACCTCTGGTGCTTTTGGTGAAAATGTCTCCAGTACGGCAAATAATTCATTTGTTTTTGGTAAACAAATGCTAGTTAGTGGTACTAATTCTTTTGGTGTTAACTTGGCAAATAGCACACACACGGTTCTTTCACAAGCCAATACGATGGCAATTATGGGTGGAAATATGGGTGTTGGTACCACCACTCCGGATTATAAACTCACGGTAGCTGGAACGATTGGGGTGGAGAGTGGAACAGGCAGAGTTACCTTAACTGCTTCAAATACTACGTCGACACTGACTTCAACTGTGACCAACGCAGCTGGTTCTGCCGCCTTTTCTTTCCAGTCAAATACTACTTTGACCGATGCGGTCGATCGATCTTTGGCTGTATTTAAAAATGGCGATGGATTAGTAAAAGTAGCTATTTCGGCTGAGGGTGAAGTGGCGGCCAAAGGAACTTTTCATGCCAATAGCACTGATTATGGCATTGGCGACGTGGCCGAAAATATTAATTTGGTGCCTGGTACTACAGCTGAGGCAGGTGATGTCTTAGTCGCTTCTACCGTTGGACTCATGCAGTTTGAAAAAGCCACTACCAAATATGCTTCCCATGTGGCCGGGGTAATAACCGATACCGGTAAGTTTGTAATGGGAGCAGGTGGAAAAAATCGTGCACCGCTCGCTTTGGCTGGTTTGGTAAAAGTTAAAGTAACGGATGAAAATGGTCCTATTAAAGTAGGTGATTATGTAGTAACGGCTTCAAAAAGCGGTTACGCCATGAAATATGTTCCAGATGCTTCTTTTAAAGAGGTTGGTTTGGTTGGCATGGCTCTTGAACCCTTGCTCTCTGGAGAAGGAAAAATTTCTATTTTAGTGAATCGTGCCATGATCGCCGGTGGCGAGTCGGTGGCAACAGTGTCTTCTTCTACACCCGTGCTGGCTCAAGCGTCGGTACCAGCTGGGAATAATGATTTAGCTGGAGTTTTTTCAGCATTATCTTTAGTTGCGAGTAATGGGAATTGGAAAATAGATGTTGATGGCAGTATCGTGGCTAAATCTTTGAAAGCCGATACAGTAACGGCCAAAGAGTTCGTGGTAAATATCACGGACAATACCAATCCACTCATTGGCGATGGAGTTATTAAAAAAGGTGATCGATCTGTTGTGGTTACAAATAACAAAGTAACTGTTGTTTCTAAAATTTTTATTACTTTTGTTAATAATCCTAAAGTGTCTTGGTGGATTTCGCAAAAAAATAATGGTTCCTTTGAGGTTTCTTTGGATCAGCTTTCAAATGAGGACCTGCACTTTGATTATTGGATTGTTGGAACCGTGGGCACTCCAGCAGTCGTGGGTAGTCTTGATAATCAATCGGTATCTTCAGATTCCTCTACGCCTACTTCCAGTTTAGAAAATGCTGAATCAGTTTCTTCTTCAATGCAAGAAAATATGGGTGATTTGGCTACGAGTACACCATCCGTAGCAGCTTTGTTACCAGAAGACGTAGCTCTAAATGTAGAGTTCGTTAGCTCATCGGTGATAGTAGCACCTGATCCAAGTGTCGAAATAGCAACCAGCTCCGCACCGGCTGCCGAGAATGGTTTATAGAGTAGTGTTTTTAACAGAGGTTCGGGTTAAATAAAATAAAGAAAAAATGAACATTGTGCTATAATAGTAGTGTTCATTTTTTTATTATGGAAACACGATTTACTTTTTTACTCGGAAGCATCAGCCGATTTTTTTTCTATCTTATCATACTCTTGATGCCACTGGTTGCGCTTCCTTTGTATGGTGATAGATTTGAGTTAACAAAATACTTTTTCTTTATTTTTTTAACATTGTTATCCGGGTGTTTTTTACTTGCAAGAATGGTAATGCTCAAAAAGTTAGAATGGAAGAAAAGTCCTTTGGATGTGCCGGTTTGTCTTTTGGGGGTATTTTATGTTGTTTCAAGCTTGTTGTCGCAGCACTATTATATAAGTTTTGTAGGAAATTTTAATTTTTTGGGTATCTCGGGACTTGTTATGATAAGTACAGTCGTGTTTTATTTTTTGTGTATCCAACATACTTCTCATTTTCCAGGGCGCGTAAGGACGATGTTTTTTTTGTCATTGTTTTCAGGGGGTGCGGCTGCACTCTATACTATTTTGCGGGCTACGGGAATAATTCAAACAAACGCCATATTTTCTCCGACATTAAGCTTGGTAAGCAGTTCAAATGTTTTATCTGGAGTTTTTTTTGCGGGCTTGGCGGCCAGTGCCTTGGTATTATTGTCCACCAAAAGTAATACTTGGTCGCGACAGATTTTTGCTGGCTCGGTGGCATTGCTATCGCTCGTAGCTATGGCTTTGTTGGGGTTTAAAATCAGTTGGGTGCTATTTGGTGGAGCTATGGCGGTGGGGTTAATTTTTTTACTGACGTATTTCGATGGCATTAAACAAGCTTGGTTTTCCCTTATATTTGCTTTACTGATTGTAGCTTTGTTGTTTGTTATTTTAAATATTAATCAAGTATTTTCTTTGTCACTCCCAACAGAAATTTTTTTGGGCTTTAAGACCTCTTGGAGCGTGGCGCTCCAAACATTACGTTTGGGGGTAGAACAATTCTTTTTTGGTAATGGTCCAGAAACATATGGGTATGTTTTTAATAATTTTCGACCCGGTACATTAAGTACAACAATTTTAAGCAACTGGCAGTTTACGCAGTCTGGTACTGCGATGTTTCAGTTCCTGACGGTGAGTGGGGTCATGAGCGCCGGGATGCTCGTGGTAATATTTTTGTGGGTAGCCAAGATTATATTTGGTACTTGGCGTAGCCACTTGCTGCGTTTACGAGCTAATAAACTTATTTTAACGACTGAAGGGGGCGCTGAGGTATATGTGGGTATGGCAGTATTTTGGGCGTATACACTGGGTTGGTTGGTCCTTTTGGCTACTTTTTGGATTTTGAATATTGGAATGGTGCAATGGATAGGTTTTTGGTTTTTGACCGCCGGTATTGTGACCAGCGCAAGTATTTCTACAAATGAGGAAATTTCTCTCAAGACTTGGTCGCTTCGAACCAGTTCAGAGTCAGTCTTGGCAGCTACTTTTGGTTTTATTACCTTACTCACAGCGGTCAGTGTGGGTTTGATTTATATGAGTCGGTTTTTTGCCGCCGAAATTATTTTTGCCCAAAGTCTGGGGAAGCCAATGCCGGAAAAAATAGCAGCTTTGCAGGGAGTTATCAGACTCAATCATTTTGAAGCAAAGTTTTATAATGTTTTAAGCAAAACTTTGTTGCAACAAGCTGCGGATTGGGCTAAAACTGGCGTTGGTGCCAACAAAGTTTATGAAGAAGTAACATTGGCGGTAGATGCTGCTAAAAAAGCAACCTATTATGCACCCGGTGATGCACAAAATTGGTATAATTTGGGTGTGGTGTATGTGAATGTAGCACCACTCTTTCCCGAAGCAAATATTTGGGCAGTGCGTTCTTTGCAAGAGGCAATTGTGCATGATCCTAAAAACGGGGGCTTGTATTTAGCGAAAGCCGTAGTGGAAACAGCGGATAAAAAATATACTAATGCAGTCGGTAGTCTGCAAAAATCTATTGAGTTTAATCCTACGCTCCTAGAAAGTTATGTGCGTTTGGCTGCGCTTAAAGATATGGATAAGGATGTGTCCAGTGGAATTACTATACTTGAAAGTGGTTTGGTGAATGGTGGTAATGCCAGTCCACAGTATTTGTTTGAGTTGGCTGTAGCTTATTTTAAGCGTCATGGCACTAGCGATGTAGTTCAGGCTGAAAAGTATGTGCGGCAAGCGGTGAGCTTGAACAATAATTATGCCAATGCTCTGTATGTGTTGGCCCTAATTGACGAAGAGAAAAATAATATAGCCGAAGCTTTTGTTATTTATCAGCGTTTAGCTGAGCTTAATCCAGATAGTAAAGAAGTGCAAAAGAAGTTAATCAACTTGGCTCGAAAAATACAACCCAGCCTTTTGGGGAGTACGAGTTCTACCAAACCATAGGTAGGGTTAATTTTACAGAGACTTTTTTGTTGGGTTGATTTGAGCAACGGTTTTATAAATGTGGTCGGGATTTGGACTGTTGTAAGATGGCAATAATTTTGTTGAGTTTTTCAATTTCAATCCGAGCTAAAACTTTTTGTAGTTGCTCTATTTCTTCTTTGGCGGCTAAGTTTGTTTGGTAATTGGCCAGAGCCTGGTGCCGGTCACGTTCATTTTGGCGATTTTGCGCCATCATAATAATGGGTCCGGAGTAAGCGGCTTGGGTAGAAAAGAATAGATTCAAAAATACGAACGGGTATGCGCCCCAGTGTTTTAGGTAGTGAATCAGATTGAGGCTGACCCAAGAAACAATAAAAATACTTTGGATGGTAATAAATTTCCATGACCCAATAGTATTAGCAACAGTATCTGCTAATTGTTCGGAACGCGAGAGTGTGCTGGTATGCTTTGTTCGTGCCAAGTTTTTGGGTGGTTTCCCGGGGGCATAATGCGTTTTTAATGGTGTAAGGTACTTTACCTAAAGAGTAAGGCAAGGTATTTTTTACTGATATTTTTTAGTTCTCGTAGCCAGGTGAGGATGGAGTGATAAAAAGCAATATTAAACAAGACGAGTACTACAATAATGACAGCATCATAACTTTGACGGATCCAATAATTGTCCTGTAAGCGAATCCACATACCAAATTCATCGAAGGTGAGACCTAGACCAATGCCGTAAAATGATGTAGCCCATTTGAAGGATCTTGTTCCGATGAGAGGTCGTTTTAGGATAAAATAAAGTCCAACAATGGAAAGGGTGAAAACTCCGTAGGTGAAGTGATGGATGTGAACGCCGCGAATAGTGAGGAAAAAATTGGGGAGCAGGTGTCCAAGGATGAGGTAAACAAATAACCGAGATAAAACGAAAGTAACTAGAAAAAAGAAAGCTATGATTCCAATCAGCTGGCGGTTAGTGGGAGATGGTGAACTGAGGAATTTCATAGCTACTCTTTTTTATAGGAGCAGGTTTTGCTTGAACAGCTGGTAGCACCTTTTTTATTTTCAACGAGTGGCTGACTGCACTCCGGACAGAGTTCGCCGGTTGGTTTGTCCCAGAGTGCGAGATCGCAGTCCGGGTAGCGGTTGCAGCCAAAGAATATTTTTCCGCGTTTGCTGCGTTTTTCGACCATTTGCCCCTCTTTGCATTTGGGGCATGGCATGTTAATTCCTTTTTCGATCTTTTTTATATTTTTACACTCCGGATAATTGGAACAACCGAGAAATGCGCCAAAC
>CAYOFO010000007.1:21922-36163 GCA_964403325.1 uncultured Gammaproteobacteria bacterium
CGTCCACGTTTAATTACCATCGGTTTGCCGCACTTATCACATTTTTCGTCAGTTGTAGGGGTAGCTTCAGGTGTACCGTCCGCACCATAATTTCGGGTATTTTTACACTCCGGATAATTGGAACAGGCAAAAAATTTACCAAACCGTCCACGTTTAATTACCATCGGTTTGCCGCACTTATCACATTTTTCGTCAGTTGCTTCTTCGGTAAGTTCTTTTTTGTTGAGTTCTTTATCTTTTTCGTCGAGGTTGGTTTTGAAGGGGTGATAGAAATTAGAAATAACGGGTTGCCATTGTTTTTTGCCTTCGGCAATTTCATCGAGACTATTTTCGACATCTGCTGTAAAAGCATAGTCTACAATGTTGGGAAAATGAGTGACTAGAAGGGTGTTAACAAGATAGCTAATGTCGGTTGGCAGGAGTTTTTTCTTTTCATCACGCTGCACGTAGCCGCGATCTTCGATGGTCGCGATAGTGGGGGCGTAGGTAGATGGGCGGCCAATACCATATTCTTCAAGTGCTTTGACCAGTGTAGCATCAGAATAACGGGCCGGTGGCTCGGTAAAATGTTGATCGGGTGTAATTTTTTGGCAATCAGCCATTTCGCCAACAGTAACGGTTGGCAATAAATTTTCGTTGGTTTTTTCGGGGTAGAGTTTTAAAAATCCTTCAAAGACAATGGTCTGGCCGGTGGCTCGGAACATAGACTCGTCTTTTGAGCCAATATCGATAGTGCTTGAGTTAAGCTCGGCTTCTTTCATTTGGCTGGCGACTGCGCGTTTCCAGATAAGTTCGTAGAGGCGCAGCTGACTTTTTTCGAGGAAAACGCCAATACTGTCCGGAGTTCGGCTGGCTTCGGTAGGCCGTATGGCTTCGTGTGCTTCCTGAGCGTTTTTATTTTTATTTTTAAAGCGGCGAGGGGAGGGGGTGGTAAATTCTTCGCCAAATTGTTTTTGTACAATATCTTTGGCGTCAAACAAAAATTTATCTGATAAGTTGACCGCATCGGTACGCATGTAGGTAATAAGACCAACCGAACCTTCGCTGCCAAGTTCTACACCTTCATAAAGTTGTTGGGCCAGGCGCATGGTTTGTTTGGCAGAAAAACCGAGGCGATGGTTGGCTTCTTGTTGTAAGCTGGAGGTAGTAAATGGTGGAGCAGGAACGCGAGTGACTTTTTTCTCTTCAATATTGTGAATACTGTAGGTTTGTTGGCGTAGATTTTTTACCAAATCAGTTGCTTGGGCTTCGTTATTTACACCAAATTTATCAAGTTTTTTGCCTTGGTATGCCGAGAGTTTGGCGTTGAGTGCTTCATTTTTGGCGGTTAAAAAATCGCCGGTAATGGTCCAGTATTCTTCGGGTTTGAAGTTTTTAATTTCGTCTTCACGTTCCACTACAAGGCGTACGGCGACTGATTGGACGCGTCCGGCCGAGAGGCCTTTGGCCACTTTGCGCCACAAAAATGGAGAAAGGTTGTAACCAACGAGCCGATCCAGGATGCGGCGAGCTTGCTGCGCATTTACGAGCGGTAGATCAATGTGGCGTGGGTGTTCCACAGCCTCAATAATGGCGGTTTTGGTAATTTCGTGAAAAGTAATGCGTTTGGCTTTTTCAGGATCAATATCGAGAATGTGGGCCAAATGCCAAGAAATGGCTTCTCCTTCGCGGTCCTCGTCGGTAGCAAACAGTATTTCATCGGCTTTTTTGGCGGCGTCTTTGAGTTCTTTTACGACTTTGGTTTTATCACGGCTAATGATATAGCTCGGTTCGAAGTTGTTGGCGACATCAACGCCAATTTTGCTTTTGGGAAGATCGCGTAGATGGCCAAAAGAAGATTTAACAACATAGTTTTTACTAAGAAATTTACTGATGGTCTTAGCTTTGGTAGGGGATTCGACAATAACAAGGGTTTTCATTGACGTGTGTTAATAGAATAAATATTTTTCTTTAGGAGGAATTTTGAGTATAACAAAGCAAGAATAAAGAAAAAATAAAGTGGAATTTACCTAAAAGGGTAGTGGTTTTTGCAAGAAGTGTCAAATACAGAATTAGTATAATAAAAAAATACTGAGATTTTTTACTTATTTAAAGCTCTTTGTATAAGTAGTCTCAGTATTTTAGTTGGTTTATTGTTAAGTTTCGCCTAGCAGGTGGCGATAACAGTGTTCCCTTTATTCCACTGGTTTGATGGTATGAAAGTTATGTACCACTCATTACCATTATTCATGAGAGCTGAGACCTGGGCTAATTTTCCCCCTTTACTAATAATGGTGGCTGGAAATAGAATGGTTTTACCGATCAGGTTGTCTGGTATAAATTCGGGATTTTCTGCTAAATAAACAGCCTGGAGAAGGCCTAAAGGGGTAATTTCACCACAAAACAAACTTTCAATTTTATTGTAGAAGGAAGAGTTGCTGAGGTGTGTCTTTTATGATTATGCAATTAATAGGAACATACTTATCTGCTACAACACGCGATGTAAAATTTGGATCTGGGTAGTTTGTGTAATGTTCAAAACCATATATTGGGAGTTTAAATTCTTTTTTTGGCTGAATGTCTAGTTTTCCTGTTCCTTCTATGCGATTTGTTCTAGGTTTTTGCTCCATACGCAATGTAGTGAAAGTTTTTAAAACTAGGTAAACCTAGCAAATTTATTCTTTTTGCCAACCCTTTGGTAATGGGCAAAAATTGTTATTTCCGCTATTATATTTTTATAATTATATTTTGTATGATTTTATACAAAAAAACCTTCATTATTTCTATTATAACAATTTTGCTTATTTTAGCTGCTGCGTATGGGTTTATGCTCTATAAAATCGCTGATCCGTTTGGTTTGCCAATTCCGGCTCAAACAACTCAGCCATTTGTAACCACTGTTGAAAAACAAGGAAATAAACTCATGGTCAAACGATCTGGCGCTGATTTGGTAAGTATTCCAACCGCAAGTTATTTTAATAATGCCAGTGTGTTGCTCGAAACTTCCAGTTCGGTTTATGTTGGCGGGTATTATGAGGCTGGTGAAGAAGGGTATAATTTGTTTGGGACGCGCTATTCGCCGGTATTTGAGATTAATCTCGCGACGAAAAAAATAAAAACGTTTACGCGTGATAGCAGTTCGCTGGTTAATCTTTCCGGTGACGCCCAGTGGTTTGTGTGGCTAAGTTTTGCTGACCAAAAACATTCTTTGGTATTAGAGAATATTGTTTCAGGGCAAGAAGTTATATTGCCGATTGAAAATGGTTATACCCAAGCCGGGGATGTCTTTTTTTCGCCGGATAATACCAAATTTGCATACGCAGCCGCAGTTGGGTTTCCAGGGAAAGAATCCGGAACAGTATATAGTGTTGATGTGGCTACACAAAAAACTCAGGTGATCAAAAAAACTTCTGAAACTGGTACGTTTTTTCGGGTATTGCGTTGGAAAAATGATAGGGATATATATTATGATTTATTCACCCCTTATCCGACTAAATAGGGTAGAATTTATTAAGATAATACGTTAATTAATATTTGTTAAATTTATGAGATCAGAAGCTGGTTTGGGTTTAGCACAAGAAATGGATAAAAGAATTACGGAGACGAATCCTGAAGTGCCTAAAGTTGATTTTTTTAAGTCTAATATGTCAGCCCTTCGAGGAGTAATGGCTGGTTTAGGCTTACTCGTAGCAGCAGATACGGGGGTAGCGGAAGCTCGGCATCGTCATGCACCAACTCATAATCAATTGAATGTGAAAGGTCAGTCTGAAGCAGGTGTAAAAGATACCCCTAAGGCTATAAATACTGAAATTGCTAAACCCTCTTTTTCTCTTGCGGTTGATTCAAGCTTGCAGCCCGGGGAAAGTACGTCTCAATGGGGTGTAGAACCAACCTGGTTTTATAAGGATGGCGAAGGCAAGCAAGTATTTAATCTTTGGTCTTTGTTAACCCCTTTCCAAGTTTTTGAAAGCTGGCAGACCCCCCATCGGGTAGCTGCGCGTTTTGATATAGTATATAACTATAGTAAAGATTTTGGTACAGGAGAACCATCGGATCCAAACAGCTTTAGTAACGCAAGTAAAGAAATGCAACGAACCTTACAAGAGAAAATAAAAAATGAGTTAGCTGGTGTGTTAAGAGGCTTTGAGTGGGGTAAAAAAGTCCATGTTGCACGAAATACAAATACGTTGAAAGGGGTAAAAGTAACAGGTCTAACAGTGCAGGGTTTTAGTTCTGCTGAATCTACTGTGTCTGGCCCAAGTTCATTTCTTCCGGGAAAAATCAATGAAGAAAATATTGGTTTAGCGAAACTGCGAGCCGAAAGTGCAGCGCCGAGCGTGAGACAAGCTTTAAAAGAAGTTGGTTTGCCAAATGATGATGTGCCACTTAATGAATTGCCTGCTCAAGAAGTTCAGTTTACTAAAGAAGAATTAACACGTCTCGCAGCATTAAGTCTAGAAAATTATCCAAATACTGTGTCTGGAGATGACAATAGTCGAATTTTTCGTCTTCTCGTAGATTATAATCAGGGTCATTTATCTGGAGCGGCTAAAGAAGAGTTGGATAAAATAGTTGGTTCAAAAAGAAAAGTAAGTATCCAGATCTCAATGGAAGGCAAAAAACCCGAAACAATAGTTGTTCCCATTCCTTGGTTAATACTTTTACCTTTGTTATTTCCGTTCTTAAGAAGGAGAAAAGAGAAGCGGGAAAAGAATTCATTTGGTTTTTTTGTAGAAAAAGAAATGACACCAGGATCTTATATAGTTATAGTCGATAGGTCGTCTTCGATGGAAGGGAGGCGTACCATGCTCGCGGAAAATTACTTTTCTAAACTTGTAGGGGAGGTTAATGGTAAAAAAATAGGTTTAGGCTGGATGGTTTTTGGTGATAAGGTCCATCATACTTCTGGTGGAAAAGTTAAAGAGAAAAACAAAAAAGTATCCTTTGAGGAAATAATGGAGGAGTTCAAAGCAGCTCCTCAAGTTATGGGTGGAACAAACTTTAAAAATCCTCTGCAAAGTGCATTGGAATGGATTAAAGATAGTAAAATAAAAAAACCTAAAATCATTTTTATTACAGATGGTGAGTCGGATTTAGACAATCAATTTATTGACCAATTTTTACAAACCAAAAAAGATTTGGGTTTTCAAACTTTGTTAGCTTGGTGTGATTTGCCAAATTCCCAAGCGTCAATTACAAGAGTTTTTGATAATCAAGTTGATCTCACGGGTAATTATGAAGAAGTTTTGAGGCAAGAAAGAGCGCAGAGAGAAAAAGCTAGAGAACAAGACGAAAAAGAAAGAGAGGCACGGCGCCAAAAAGATGAGAGAGAAAGATTAGAAATAAGGGAAAGAGACCAACAGGAAAGAGCTAAAATAAGGGAAGAGGAAAGAACGAGGCTGAGGAAGAATAAGAAATAAACTTATTTTTTAACATACATCATATTACCGAGATTTTTTACCAGACCTTTCATTTCCATAAGAGTAAGGGTGCCCATGAGCTGGCCCATTTCCAGGTGGGTGAGTTTGAGCAACATATCGATATGCCGGGGTTCGCTCGAAAGGTGTTGTAGAATTATCTCTTCAAGAGTATTGGTGGGCAGTAATTCTTTATTTTTTTGCGCAGCTTGTAATTGATGGATATTGAAAATATCAAAAACATCTTGAGCGCAGGTTATCAGGTGGGCGCCTTGTTTGAGCAGCTGGTTGTTGCCACGGCCATTTTCGGTAGTAATGGGGTGGGGCACAGCCAATACTTCCCGGTTGTAGTCAAGAGCTGCGCGGGCGGTAATAAGGGAACCGGATTTTTCCGGGGCTTCGATAACGAGTGTGCCAAGGGTAAGACCGGCAATAATGCGGTTGCGTTCCGGGAAAGAATAAGCGGTTGATTTAAAGCCCGGCGGATATTCGCTTAGGATGGCTCCACCGGCTGCAATAATATCTTGCGCGAGGCGCAAGTGGCTGGAAGGATAAATATGCGCGTCGTCAATGCCGGAGCCAAGGACGGCGATAGTCTTTCCTTTAGCATTCAGCGTAGTTTGATGGGCGAGGCTATCGACACCAAGCGCGAGGCCGCTTACGATAGTGAGGTGAGGCACGAGTTCGGTGGTGAGAGATTCGGTGATCTGTTTTCCGTAAGAAGTTGGCTCGCGTGTTCCAACCAGGGCAAGGGAAGGATTTTGTAAAGCACTGAGCGAACCACGGAAAAATAAAACCAAGGGAGCGTCCGGAATTTGCCTTAAAAGTTCCGGATAATTTTTGTCATCAAGAGTAGTGGTATTTATTTTCGATTGGGATAAATTATCAATAATTTTTTCAGGTGAATTTTGACTGCGCCAGGTACTCAATTCAAGAGCGGTTTTTTCGTCCAAACCACTTTTTATAAGTTCGGGTACGCTGGTGTGCCAGATGGCTTCGGAGCTACCCAGAGTAGCTCGCAGTTTTTTATGGCGAGCCGTAGTCATTTTAGGAGTATGAGCGACGATGGCGGCGTAATCCATGGAGCAAAACTAGGTATCTAAAAATTGTGGCAGCTCGCTGAGTGCATGAGCGAAGGTTTCTTGCAACAAAAACATTTCGTCTTTGGTGAATGTGTCGAGCACGAATTGCGGAGTATTGTCTATTTTTTTGTCTTTTGGAGCAATACCGAGGCGTAGCCGCAAAAAATCTTGGCTGCCCAGGTGAGAAATAATAGAGCGTACGCCATTGTGCCCGGCTGGCCCGCGATTGGTTTGCAGACGCAGTTCTCCAATGGGGATGTCTTTGTCGTCATGAACTACGAGCACGTCTTTGAGAGTGAGTTTGTAAAAATCCATGAGGCTGCGTACGCTCATGCCGGATTCATTCATGAAGGTTTGCGGGTTGGCGAGAATAATATTGGTGCGGTCGTATTTAAACTGTGCAATATGTGCGAGAAATTTTGGCTGGTCTGTAAAATTGGCTTCATTTTTGTGTGCGAGCCAGGCATTAAATAAAAATCCGGCGTTGTGGCGAGTGACTTCGTATTTTTTTCCCGGGTTGCCGAGGCCGATGATGAGTTTCATAGGGAGAATTTATAATAGGGACTAGGATAAGTGAGCTCGTTAAAAGTGTCAAATTAAGGTATCATTTTTAAGATAAATTTTATTTAAAATTATTAAGTACGCTAGGTGTTTTGACAGCAAGCTGAATGTAAGGGTTATAATGGTGTAATAAAGATTTTGCAAAAAGATTTACTTCTTGCTTTAGCGATTTGTAAATCCTGCAGAAGATCGCAATTTACTAAGGAGGGCTTTTTCAGCTTTTAGTTTTTATCACTCGTCGATAATTTTTAAATTTTGATAAAACCCAGCTTATGATGAGCTGGGTTTTTGTTTTAGACAATAACTTTAATTTCTTTGCGCATTTTGGTGAGTTTAATAACAATGGGCGCAGCGAAAAAAGGGAATTGTTTGCGCAGTTGATTTTCAATGAAGTGCACGTAGGAAATGTGTAGGGAAGTATTGGATTTGATGAACATTTCGAAAATTGGTGGGGCACTATTAATTTGCGTAAAGCCCATGATTTTAGGGTGACGTACGCCTTTACCGCGGGTTGGTAAGTGGCGTTTTACCACACCTTTCATAAACTCGCGCAACGCCTCATCGCCCACTACAGTTTGGCGTTCGGTCCAAGCTTGGAAGATGAGTGGAAAAATTTGGTGGACACGATAGCTGGTTTTGGCGCTTACAAACACAATCGGACAAAAATCCAGGTGTGGGAATTTTTTGTAAATTTTTTCTTTGACATCGTTGCGGAAACTGTCGTCGTTATCCTCGGCCAAGTCCCATTTGTTGACCACGATGATAACGCTTTTGGTGCTTTCGCGTAAAAGCCCGGCGAGTTGTTGGTCTTGGTCGGAAATAGCTTCATTGGCGTCAAGGACCAGCAGTACAATGTCGGCTCGTTTAATGATTTCAATACTTTTGCCAATGCCGATACGTTCGAGTTCGCCGGACACGCGAGTTTTACGGCGAATTCCAGCGGTATCGATAAATAACACATGCTGGCCTTCGGCTTCCACCAAGGTATCATGCGGCTCTCGGGTAGTGTGCGGCATGTCACTGACAATAACCCGTTCTTCGCCGATAAGTTGGTTAAAGAGAGAAGATTTGCCGACATTGGGTTTGCCCATGAGGGCTACTTTAATAGGTTGAAATTCTTCTTTTTCAGCTGGATTTTTTTTGCATTTTTGGAGGCAATCATAAATCTGGTCGAGGAAATCACCGATGTTGCGACCATTGGCAGCGGAAACCGGGAGAGGTTGGCCAAAGCCCAGACTCAACCAGGTTTTTTCTTGGCTTTTGGCTTCAAAAGTTTTGGTGTCAGCCTTATTAGCAATGAGCAGAATAGGTTTGAGTTTGCGGATTTTCATGAGTCGTTTGGCCAGTTCACGCTCTTGGGGCAAGAGGCCATTTTGAGCATCAACCACCAGTACAATCACATCCGCTTCTTTGATAGCGAGTTCGGTTTGGCGGATAATCTGTTCTTCGAGCGGTACATCTTCGTCAAAAGTAAGTCCGCCGGTATCAACGAGAACAAAATTTTCACCGCGCCAGATGGGGGTGGCCACGTTCCGGGTGCGAGTAGTGCCGGGAATATCGGAAACAATGGCTTGACGACTATCGGTAATGCGATTGAAGAGGGAAGATTTTCCAACATTAACACGACCAACGAGCGCGACGACGGGAAGGTGGTGGGGAATAATAAGAGCGGGTGTTGCCATACGGTAAAAGGTTAAAGGTGAGTATCATCACCCAAAATAATAATGATTTGTGGTAAAGGGGTACTGGTCGGAGTTTTTAACCAGGCGGGAAGTATGTTTGAGGGCGTGGCTGTAATAATAGGACTGATTTTTTGTAGAGTGGTAGCATTGATATTCGTGGTGGTAAAGATAGCGGTAGTGGGTATGGGGCGAGTAGGGCTATTCCCGGTAGACGCGACAGGTAAGCCGGCTTGTTCAAGTTTATCGGCAATTTTTTTGGCGAGCCCAACCTGCCAGGTACCGTTTAAAACTTGGATGCTGTACGTGGCGGTAGGTATGGATGGGTTGACTGGAGGAGTATTCGTAGTAGCGGGTAAGGCTAAAGAGGGTTCGGTAGTTGTTGTGGGGTGGGGAGAGAGGGGGGTAGGTAAAGTGGTGGAAGGGCTAAAAATGTTTTGGATTACGGAATTGATGGCGGTAAAATTGCCGCTTTTGGGACCGAGGAGGTAAGCGCCGTTGGTGCCAATTGAGCCGGCTAGAAAGTTTTGTGGTGAGTCATCAAGAGTAAAATTGCGAACATTTTTGGACATAGTCCGAGCAAAATTACTGAGGTAGAGCATTTGATCGAGCTGTAAATTGGTGTTGATATGGCTTGAGAGAGAGGAAAGAATTTTTTGTAAGGTGAGAGGGTTCGAGTACACTTCAGCGGATAGGATTTTTTCTTTGAGGGCGGTAATGATTTGTTGTTGGCGGCGTGAGCGAGCAAAATCCGACCCTTCGCCGTTGTTGCCATGGCGAGAACGTGAATAGATAAGCGCGGTTCGTCCGTCCATATGTTGCCAACCGGCTGTAAAATTCGCTTTTAAATAGCGACAAGGACTGCTTTCGGTCTCACCTACGCAGACTGGTCCGAGCGTTTTTTCACCGTTTGGATATTCGTAGTCATTAAAGGATCGTTCAACATTGATATCTACGCCACCCACAGCATCGATAATTTCGGAAAAGGCGGAAAAATCGAGGCGAATATAGTAGGGAATAGAGAGTTCAAAAGTTTTGGCAAAGACGTCGCGGGCGTAATCGCCGCCTTGTCCAGGGTTTTTAGCTTCTCCAATAGCGCTGGCATTGTTGATTTTACGGTAACCATAGCCATCTATGCGCACTGTAAGATCACGTGGGATGGAGGTGAGGGCTACTTCGCCGGTACTGGGTTTGAGACTCGCGATAATGTTGGTGTCACTGAGGTAGGCGCCATCATGGCCGCTGCCGCCAATGCCCAGGAGTAATATATTGATACGATCTTCTTTTTGTCCTTCTAAAATATCGTTTGGATGTAGAAGAAAATTGCCAACAGAGCTAAAAAAACCCACTTTTTTGGGTTGTAAAATCTTGTCTGAAGAGTTATTGGAATGATGGGCGTAGCTAATCCCGGTAATGATGACAACAGCGCTGAAGGCGATGCTGGCTATCATGATCAGGCGCCATTTTCGTGTTGGCTGCTGGGGTTCTTCAGAATTGAGACGATGCAAAGAATGGATACGATGACGGTACATGGGTTTGATGATAGCATATATTTTTGGTATCGACAATTTTGCTGTATTGCTTGGCCTTCTTAAAGTGTGGTATCCTTATAAATATTGTGTGCTGTGCCAGGGGTTCGTAGCTCAGTTGGTTAGAGCGTTCGGTTCACATCCGAAAGGTCGGGGGTTCAAATCCCTTCGGACCCACCTTGTCTTTAATTTTTAATCTTATGCCCAAAGATCTTACCCGAGAAAATGCAGTAATTGGTGCAACTTTGTATGAATGGGAAATTCAGGAGTATGAGCCATATCAGCGCGATCGGCGTTGGTATATTATTGCTGGGGTAATCGGCAGCTTGTTTTTGGTGTATGCCCTTTTTACCGGCAATAATCTGTTTTTTCTGATTGTTTTGTTGCTTGCGATTATTATTTATTTACAAGCAGTGCAAAAGCCACTCACACTCATGTTTGCTATCACCGAAAACGGGGTTATTGTAGGGCGTAAATTTTACAATTTTAAAGAAATACAAAATTTTTGGATTTTGTACGATCCACCACAGGTTAAAAATCTCTATCTGCGTACGAATATTGGCTTTAAAAATGTCCTCCAAATTCCTTTGTACGATTATGATCCTCAGGCCGTGCAAGCCGTATTACTGCAGTATGTAGCGCAAGACACTGCCCAAGAAGATGAAAGCCTCAGCACCAAGATTATGCGCGTATTGAAAATATAGGAAGTTTAAAACGTAAAATACATGCTTTTTAAGCTTTTAGGCACGAGTTTTCAGCTGTTAGGTTTAAACTTTTTTCCTTGTTATTATTACAAGGAACGAAGTGGTCTGTCTACTAGCAGGTATAAAAACATAAAAACAATTAATGACAAAGTTTCCTCATAGCTCCCAGTTAAAAGCTCACACCTCAATACTTAATACTTAATACTTAATTCATAATTCGTTATTCGTTATTCATAAATTCAAACTCATTAAGTTTCAGAATGGAGAAAGGTATTGAATTATTTTTGAGTTTTTGTTAGAATAGGCAAACTGAAATCTGCACCCGTCGTTCAATGGATAGGACATTGGCCTGCGAAGCCGAAAATTTAGGTTCGACTCCTAACGGGTGCACAATTAAAGGGTGGGCAATAAAAAACTCTTAGAAAAAGAGTTTTTTGTTTTTTTAAAGAATTTTTTTTGGCAAAATAGCCAAGCTTAATTCTTTTTTGTCTGGGTAAAAAGTGGTATAATACTTAATATCTATAATCTTTTTTACTAATTGTTGATTTATGTTGGCAATAACATGGGTTGGTGCTCTACGGCTGTCTCTTGCAGCAATTGGGGTGGGGGTTTGTCTGGCCGTTTTTTCTGGGTCGGTACAGGCCAGCGCGCCTTCGACGGCAGTTTTCAGTATAGTGAATGCTGATGTGGTGCAAATTCGCGCCAGTGGGGATGCAAATAGTTTAGTACAATTAATGTTTTTTCCATCGGGATATTCTGCAGCCAGCACGCTTTCGCTTGGCACCACCGACACCAATGGTAATTTGGTGACTACTATCAGTAGCGGAGCTTATGGCATTGCGCCTGGAGTAACGGTAGCGATCCTGGTGAATGGTCAGCAATCGACCAATGTGGCTTGGCCGGCTTATAGAAGTGCTTTGACTCTCAGTACGAGTAACGTGCAGTTGAACGTTGGGCAAAGTGTTACCATTACTACTTCGAATCCGGTAGCGGTGATGGCTAATAGTAATAGGAGTGCAGTATTTACGGTAGTAAATGGTAATCAGGTGACATTTGTGGGGCAGGCGGCTGGATTTGCAACTGCGACGGTATGTGCCAGTGGTTTGGGTTGCAATAATGTGACCGTCTCGGTGGGAGGAGTAGCTTCAACAGTCCTTACTTTGAGTCAAAATAGCGTGACCTTGAAGCCGGGGCAAAGTGCTGAGGTAACGATTAATTATAATGGCCCAGGCGACGGTTTTGTGGTGAGTGGTAATACTAATCAAAGTGTGGTGGTGGCTACTATCAGCGGACAAAGCAAGGTGGTAACGCTCTATGGCGGTTCCACTCCAGGTACGTCTACTGTTACTGTTTGTTCAACTTTTTCGAGCGGTTCTTGTGCTGCGTTGACGGTTACCACTACTATTCCCGGAAGTACGGCTGGTTCGGTGTATTTTAGTCAAAATGCGTTAAGCTTAAATGCTAATCAGTCGGTAGCGGTGACAGCTTATGGTGACCCAAATAATCGTTATTTTCTGTCGTCCAATTCTTATCCGGCAGCAGTAAATGTAGGAGTTAACGGGAATCTGATTGTTTTTACGGCTGGGTCAAATAGTGGTTTGGCTACCGTGGTTATCTGTGCTTCGTCGCTCAGCAATGTGTGCGGAACAGTGAATGTGACCAATGGTAGTAGTTCTGGGCAAAGCAATACAGCGCTTTATTTTAGTCAAAACAATATTAGTATTAGCAATGGGCAGGCTCTTAGTGTAGTGGTATATGGTGGCTCTGGTAGTAATTATTTTATTTCAAGCAACAGTAATTCGTCCGCAGTGGCGGCGAGTATTAGTGGCAGCGCTCTTTATTTGGTGGGTGGGACAGTAACTGGCTCAGCGGTGGTGAGTGTATGCTCGGCGGCAGCGAGCAGTGTTTGTTCAACGGTATATGTATCAAATACGGGCTATGGAACAAATACCAATTGGTCAGGGATGTTGTATTTTAGTCAAAATAGCGTATCTCTCAACATTGGACAACCGGTTAATATTACGCTCTATGGTTTTAATGCCGGGACGAGTTATACGGTAAGTAATTCTAATACCAATGTGGTGGTAACGAGCATCAGCGGAAATACACTGGTTTTGAGCGGAAGCCGGAGTGCTGGCTCGGCTACGGTGACGGTTTGTGTCGCGGGTAGTAGTACCAATTGTGGCAATATTTATGTCACAGTCCAGAGTTATCTTTCCAATTTGACTATCGGACAAAGCAACATTACGCTCAGTCCAAAGCAAACCGTGAGTACGCTTATGTATTATTCAAATTCTGGTGGATTTATCAGTAATTTTAATTCAAATTCAGATGTAGTAACGGCGCGAGTAGATGGTAAAAGTTTAGTTTTGCTGGGTGGAAATATGGCTGGTTCAGCCGTAGTCTCGGTTTGTTCGGTGGCGGTGAGTGGGGATTGTGCGAATGTGTGGGTGACCAATGACGGCAACACTTCTTCCCAACCGTCAGGGAGCACGGCTATTGTACTGAGTCGCTCAAGTGTAGCTCTGACGCTGGGGCAAAATCAGTCGGTGGTTATTTATGGAAATAACCCGAATGATAGTTATGTGGCAATGGGAGGTAATTATGCGGCGGTGGTAGGTGTAGAAATTTCGGGTAGTACTTTGCAACTCACGCCACGTTCTATTGGTAGTACTACATTGTCTGTTTGTGTGCGGAGCAATGTACATAATTGTACACTTCTCGAAGTGCGGGTAGGGGCAGCGCCGGTGGCCGACCCGTTACATATACCGGTAAACTATAAATTTACACGTAATCTGGCGGTGCGCTCGCTTGGTACGGATGTACGGGAACTGCAAAAACGTCTGACCAGCGAAAAAGTGTATGCAGGTCCGGTGACCGGTAAATTTGGCGCCCAGACCTGGGCTGCAGTGAAGAAATATCAAAAGAATCATGGTCTACGTATAACTGGGGTAGTGGACGTAGCCACGCGAGCGGTTTTAAATAAGTAATAAGTAAAAATACCACGTCTCAGGCGTGGTATTTTTTTATAGCACAAAAAATGAATGGCCGAGTGGTTGAGACTAGGGATGCAAAAGTAGTCTGTTGACTATAAACAAAAGCAACTAAATGCTTAGCTCTTGACCCAAGCCGTGGGTTGCGCTAAAATAAGGGAGTTTTGAGGATGGTTAGGGTCCTGCAAAATCTTATGAGCACCATTTAAAAAAGCCGTGGTGGTGAAATTGGTAGACACAAGGGACTTAAAATCCCTCGCCGAAAGGCATGCGGGTTCGATTCCCGCCCGCGGCACA